>NZ_JBIAZA010000008.1:0-335796 GCF_042898655.1 Streptosporangium sp. NPDC000396 | reverse complement strand
GCCGCGGCTGCGCAGGACGGGCCGGGTCCCCGTGAGGTGCCCGGACGGCAGGCGGCTGATCCAGGTGTGCCGGGGGTGCCGGGGGATGTTCTCGCACCGGAGCCGGGTGGGTCGGCTGGCGTGCCCGGGGAGGGGTGGAGGGGGCTGGAGGTGGCGCCGCGGGGGGCGGTACGCGCGGCCGATTGCGTGCGCAGGGTCCGGCTGGCCGACGTTCCGGGTGGGGAGTGGGCGGCGGTGGTGGCCGAGCAGGCCGAGCGGTCCCGGGCCGAGCTTGATCCGGCGGCCGGGGTGATGGTGCGGGTGGTGTGGGTGGATGCCGGTGCGGGGGCATCGGGGCGGCTGGTGGTGACGGTGCACCATCTGGCGGTCGACGCGGTGTCGTGGCGGATCGTGTTGCCGGATCTGTTTGCCGCATGGGACGCGCTGGCGCGAGGGGTCGTGCCGGAGCTCGGCCGGGTTGGTACGTCGTTTCGCACCTGGGCGCGTCGTCTCCGGGAGGAGGCGGGAGAGCGGGCCGGGGAACTGGAGGTTTGGGCCGGGATCCTGGACGGGCCCGATCCGTGTATCGGCCGCAGGCCCCTCGACCCGACCGTCGACACCTTCGGCACTCAGGGGCATCTCACCCTCGAACTGCCCTCGGAGATCACAGAACCGCTGCTCACCCGGCTCCCGGCGGCGTTCCACGGCCGGGTCAACGACGTGCTGCTCGCCGGGCTCGCCCTGGCAATGGCCCGGTGGAGCGGTCAGGACTCGGTTCTGATCGACCTGGAGGGGCACGGCAGGGAAGAGATCTTCCCCGGGGTGGACCTGTCCAGGACCGTGGGCTGGTTCACGACCATGTATCCGGTCCGGCTGAACCCCGGCCAGGCGGACTGGGCCGACCTCCAGGGCCCCACGGCGGCACGGGCGATCAAGCGGGTCAAGGAACAACTTCGTGCGATCCCTGACAACGGCATCGGCTACGGCCTGCTCCGCTACCTCAACCCGGACACCGCGGCAGAGCTGAGCCGTTACCCGGTGCCTGAGCTGGCCTTCAACTACCTTGGCCGGATCGAGGCGGCCACGGGGGCCGACTGGTCCCCGGCGCCCGAATTCGAGGCGGTGGGTGGTGGTCACTCGGCTGATCTCGCGCTCCCGCACGCGCTGGAGGTCAACGCCGTCACCCGTGATCTGCCCAGTGGGCCGCGACTGCGCGCCACCTGGTCGTGGGCGCGAGACCTGTTGTCCGAAGATCGGGTCAGGGAGCTGGCCGAGCTGTGGTTCGCCGCCCTCACCGGCCTGTCTCGGCACACCGGCGGCGGCCTTACCCCCTCGGACCTGCTGGTTCCCATCAGCCAGGAAGAGATCGACGCGTTCGCGGCGGAACTCGACGCGGAGTGGAGCGCCCGATGAGTCAGCTTGAGGACATTCTGCCGCTGTCGCCGCTGCAGCACGGGCTGTTCTTCCACGCCCTCTTCGACGAGGCTGCGCCCGATGTCTATACGGCTCAGCTGGTGTTGGATCTGGCCGGTCCGTTGGATGTGGCCCGGTTGAGGGTGGCCGCGGGGCGGTTGCTGGGCCGTCATGCGAATTTGCGGGTGTCGTTTCGGCAGCGGGCCGATGGTGAGCCGGTGCAGCTGGTGCATCGCCGGGTGGAGGTTTCCTGGCGGGAGGTCGCCTCGGCCGATCCGGACGAGGTGGCGGCCGAGGAGCGGGCGCGCCGGTTCGATCTGGCGGTGCCGCCGTTGATGCGGTTCGTTGTCGTACGGCTGGCGCCGGATTGGCATCGGTTGATCCTCACCAACCATCACATCCTGCTCGACGGCTGGTCCACCCCTCTCCTCGTCACCGAACTGTTCGCGCTCTACCTGGGAGCGGAGGTACCGCCCGCCCCGCCGTACAAGGGGTATTTGGCGTGGTTGGCGGGTCAGGATCGGGTTGGGGCCGGTCGGGTGTGGGGGCGGGCGCTGGAGGGGGTGGCCGGGCCCACGCTGGTCGCTCCTGATCTGGCGGGCCGCCCGCCGGTCGACCCCGGCCGCGTCCGTGCCCACCTCAGCGAGGACCTCACCGGCCGCCTCACCGCCGTCCTGCGCGCCCGGTCGCTCACCCTCAACACGGTGATCCAGGGATCGTGGGCCCTGCTGCTCGGCCTGCTCACCGGCCGGGACGACGTCGTCTTCGGCGGTACCGTCTCGGGCCGCCCGCCGGAGCTTCCCGGTGTCGAGCGCATGATCGGCCTGTTCATCAACACCCTTCCGGTCCGGGTGCGGCTCGACCCGGCCGAGACCCTGGCAGGCTTGCTGGAACGCCTCCAGTCCGAGCAGTCGGACCTGCTCGCCTACCATCACCTCGGTCTCGCCGAGATCCAGCGCCTGGCGGGCCTGGGCCGGTTGTTCGACACCATGACCGTCCTGGAGAACTACCCCCTCGACAGCACCGCCCTGAACGACTCCGCCCTCGGGGCCGGTGCGCCGGAGAGCCTGCGGCTCGCCGGCGCCACGGGCACCGACGCCACCCACTACCCGCTCGCCCTGGCCGTCGTCCCCGGCAAGCGGCTCTCCCTGCGACTGGACCACCGTCCCGACATCATCCCCCGCGCCGACGCCATCGGGCTTCTCAACCGGCTGACGCGCCTGCTCAAGGCCGTCGCCGCCGATCCCGGCCGGCCGCTCGCCCGGCTCGATCTCCTCTCCGACGACGAGCGCGGACGGATTCTCCATGACTGGAACGACTCGGCGGAAGTCTCCCCGGCCGCGGCGATCTCCTCCGCCTCCGCCGCCTTCTCCACCGCGACGATCGCCACCGCCTTCGCCGAGCAGGTGGAACGGACCCCGGACGCCGAGGCCGTCGTCAGCGGTGCGACCCGCCTCACTTACGCGGAGCTGAACGGGCGGGCCAACCGGCTGGCGCACCGGCTGATCGAACTGGGCGTCCGGCCCGAGACGCCCGTCGCCGTCCTGCTCGAACGATCGCCCGATGTGGTCGTGGCGACCCTGGCGATAGCCAAGGCCGGGGGCGCCTACGTCCCGGTTCACCACAGCTACCCGGCCGGCCGGATGAGCTGGGTGCTGGCCGACACCGGCGCACCCGTCCTGATCACCGACCGCGCTCCCGGATTCGAGCACGACGCCGCGGTGGTCCGGGTGGATGAAGACGGGCAGGTTCCGGTGCCTGCGCACGAGGTGGGATTCGTGCCGCAGTACGACCCGCGCGTGACGGCCCACACCGACCAGCTCGCCTACGTGATCTACACCTCGGGTTCCACGGGCAGGCCCAAGGGCGTCGCCGTACGTCACCGTGACGTCCTGGCCCTGGCCGCGGACCGCCGATGGGCCGAGGGCCACCGGCGCGTGCTGATGCACTCGCCGCACGCCTTCGACGCCTCCACCTACGAGATCTGGGTACCGCTGCTGAACGGCGGCACGGTCGTCGTCGCGCCGCCCGGCGACCTCGACCCCGGCACGATCGGCGATCTCGTCGCCGAGCACCGCCTGACCGCGATGTTCATCACGACCGCCCTGTTCAACGTGGTCGCGGAGGACGCTCCGGGCACGTTCGCTGGCCTTGACGAGGTTCTCACCGGTGGTGAGGCGGCCTCGCCCGAGGCCATGCGCCGGGTCCGGGAAGCCTGCCCGGACACGTCGCTCGGTCATGTCTACGGGCCCACCGAGACCACGACCTACGCCACCTACCACCGGGTCTCCCATGCCGGCTCGGGCGCGCCCCCCATCGGCCGGGCGATGGACGGCATGCGGGCGTACGTGCTGGACGGCTTCCTGCGGCCGGTTCCCCCCGGGGTCCCGGGGGAGCTGTATCTCGCGGGCGCCGGCCTGGCCCGCGGCTACCTGGGCCGCCCCGGGCTGACCGCGGAACGGTTCGTCGCCTGCCCGTACGGCGGGCGGATGTATCGGACCGGCGACCTGGTCAGATGGTCGGCCGAGGGAGAGCTGGAGTATCTGGGCCGGGTCGACCTCCAGGTCAAGATCCGCGGGTTCCGGATCGAGCTGGGCGAGATCGAGGCGACGCTGTCCCGCCATCCCGGAGTCGCCCAGGCGTCGGTGGTCGCCCGCGACCACCGGCTGGTCGCCTACGTGGTCGGTACGGCCACGCCGGAGGAACTGAGAGAGCTGGCGGCCGAGACCATGCCCGAGTACATGGTGCCGTCCGTGGTGGTGCCGCTGGAGGCGTTGCCGCTCACCCCGAACGGAAAGGTGGACCGCGCGGCCCTCCCGGAGCCGGACGTCGTGGTGTCCGGCCGTGACCCCCGCACCCCCGCCGAAGAGCTCCTCTGCCGCCTGTTCGCCCAGGTGCTCGGTCTGGAACGGGTCGGCGCCGACGACGGCTTCTTCGACCTGGGCGGGGACAGCATCAGCGTGATCCGCCTGGTCTCCCTGGCCAGGCAGGAGGGACTGACGATCACCCCGCGTGAGGTGTTCGCGCGCCAGACGGCCGAGGCGCTGGCCGGAGGCGTGGACGCGCGGTCGCGGCCGGACTCGGAAACCGGGGGCGATTCGGAAGCCGGAGGCCTGGAGGTGCTGCTCCCGCTGCGCGCCACGGGTTCCCGACTGCCGCTGTTCTGCGTGCACCCCGGGGCCGGGCTCGGCTGGTCCTACCACGGCCTGCTCCGCCACCTCGGCTCCGACCAGCCGATCTACGCCCTCCAGGCCCGGGTTCTCTCCGAGCCGGACTACACGGCCCCGTCGATCGAGGCCATGGCCCTGGACTACCTCGACCGCCTGCGAGAGGTCCAGCCGAGCGGGCCGTACCGGCTGGCGGGCTGGTCCATGGGAGGCCTGATCGCTCACGCGATGGCCGTCGAGCTGCGCGAGCGGGGTGAGGAGGTCGGGCTGCTGGCGCTGCTCGACGCCTACCCGGGCCAGCAGATCAACCCGGACGAGCGTGACGTGCTGATGGAGCTGCTGTCCGCCATCGACTACGAGGGACCGGGAGAGGTCGGGGACGTGGTGGAGTTCCTCCGCCGTCAGGGAGGCCCGTACGCGGCACTCGACGAACAGACATTGCTCGCGGTCTACCGTAACTACCGCAACGGCGTGAAGATCTCCGAGGAGTACGCGCCCCGGCGGTTCGACGGGGACGCGCTCTTCGTCACCGCCGTCCACGGCAGGGAGGAGGGCAGTCCCACCGTCGCCGACTGGAAGCCGTACATCGGTGGAACCATCGACACCCATGAGGTCGCCTGCGATCACGCTAGCCTGTTGAACGCGGGGCCGATCACCGAGATCGCCGCACTGCTCCGAAAGGAACTGTCTTGACCAATCCGTTCGAGAATCCCGACGGCACCTACCTGGCGTTGGTCAACGATGAGGGCCAGTACTCCCTGTGGCCTTCCTGGTCTGAGATCCCGGCGGGCTGGACCGTCGCGTTCGGTGAGGACACCCGGCAGGCCTGCCTGGACCACATCGAGGCGAACTGGACCGACATGCGCCCGAACAGCCTGATCAGGGCCATGGGCCAATGATCTAGACGCTCGGAGGGCCGGAGACCGCTCAGAGGATGAGCGCGAAGCAGTCCGGCTTGTAGTCCCCGGGCAGCGGCCCGGGGACCTGGAGCGCCTTGTTGACGTAGGAGAGCATCACCGGGTCCAGCGTCTCCAGGTTGTGCCCGATCCCTCCCTCGATGAGTCCTTTGAGTGGGCAGTCGTCCTGGAGCATCCGGTTGGCGACCTGGTCGGGCGGTCCCTCGATGAAGGTCGAGGCCGCCTGCTGCTCGGCCTTCAGGCCGAGGGCGGTGTAGCTGACCCCGGGTTCGACCATGGAGGAGTCGTTGAGCTTCCTCATCAGCGGCGAGTCCGACCGGAGCTCGTCGCAGACCGTCTCCCACCCGCAGCTCTTGCGCAGCTCCCCGGTCAGTTTGTGGTGCGGGGAGCCCAGCGTGATCAGCTCCGACACCTTGTCCGCCCCGCCCTGGAGCCGCATGTACGCCCGCGGGACGATCCCGCCCAGGCTGTGCCCGACGATCGCCGCCTTCTCCGCCCCGGTCGCCTGCAGGACCCCCTCGACGAAGATCCCCAGCGTCTGGGCCGAATCCTCGACCGAGTTGCTCCATCCGTAGTCGAGCGCGAAGACGCAGTATCCCTGCTTGCTCAGATACGGCGCGGCCACCGCCCAGGTCACCGCCCCGTTGCTCTTGGCGCCGTGAACCAGGATCACCGGGTACGGCGAGCTTTCGCGGGGCCGGCAGCCGAAGTCGTTGGCGTCCGGCAGCCCTTCGGAGGCCATCCGCTTGGCCTGGGCGACCAGGTCCACCTTCGGCGCCTCGGGTGTCACGGTCCTGTTCACCAGCGTGTCGGCGGCGAACGTGAGAACCGCGAACCCGGCCACGGCACACAGGACGATCACGACGATGTGGCCAAGGCGGAGCTGACCCACTCGATCTCTCCTCCGAAAAGGACGCGGAAGCTCTCCTCCGGAAAGGATCCGGAGGTTAGAGCCTTTCCCGCCGTCGCGTCCCGGAGCTATGGCCTGCCCGCGCCGGTTGCCCCATCGAAGTTGGCACCCGTGCAACAACTTCTCTCCGGGCTCCGGCGACTCTTCGTCCACCGGTGCGGAAGTTCGGTGCCCGGGTCGGTGAGTTCTGTCGAAGAACGGCTTCGCCTTGGGCAAGGAGTGCCCATGAGCTGGGGCGGAGGGACGGTTAGCGTCACCCTGTGGGTGAACGAGTACTGATCGCGCTCGGCGGCAACGCGATGACGGCCGCCGACGGGAGCGCGTCGCCGGATGACCAGCGTCGCGCGGTCGAAGGTGCCATGCGCCATGTCACCGCACTGATCACGGCCGGCCACCAGGTGACCCTCACCCACGGCAACGGCCCCCAGGTCGGCAACCTGCTGCTGAAGAACCAGATCGCCGCCGACGTCGTGCCCCCGGTGCCGCTTGACTGGTGTGGCGCGCAGACCCAGGCCACGATCGGCGCGCTGGTTCTCAACGCGCTCGAGGGCCGCGCCGCGGTCGTGGTGACCCGGACGCTCGTCGACCCGGGCGATCCGGCCTTTCAGGACCCGGTCAAGCCGATCGGCCGCTATTTCACCGAGGAACAGGCCGGGCACTTCGAGAAGCTCGGCCAGACGTGGCGCCGGTTCGACCGGGGCTGGCGGCGGGTGGTGGCATCCCCCGAGCCGCTGGAGATCCTCGACGCGCCCGCGGTGGAGGCCCTGGTGGCCGCCGGGTTCACCGTCGTGGCCGCGGGCGGAGGGGGAGTGCCCGTGGCCCGGGACGACGCCGGGCGGCTGGTGGGCGTCGAGGCCGTGATCGACAAGGACCTGGCCGCCGCGATGCTGGCGCGCGCCGTGAACGCCACGGTTCTGGTGATCGCCACCGATGTCCCCCAGGCTGTCGTGGGATTCGGTACGGCCGACGCCCGGCCGATCGGTTCGATCACCGCGGCCGAACTGCGCGTGTTGCAGGCGGCCGGGCACTTCGCCGGAGGCAGCATGGGTCCGAAGGTCGAAGCCGTGCTGCGCTTCGTCGAGCAGGGCGGTGACCGGGCGGTGATCACCTCTCTTGAGGACATCGGAGCGGCGGTCAACGGAGCGGCCGGCACCGTGGTGCACAGGTGAACATGACCCGATTGGGACTATTGAAAGGTGACAGGAATGCCGGAACCGATTGAAGTGCGCAAAGTGGCCATCGAGAGCGTGACGGACGCCTCCGGGCTGACCAAGCTCATCGATGACGGGGTGATCGAGGCGCACCGGGTGCTCGCGGTGATCGGCAAGACCGAGGGCAACGGCGGGGTGAACGACTACACCCGCATCCTGGCCGACCGGGCCTTCCGCGAGGTGCTCGCCGCCAAGGGGCACCCGTCCCCCGAAAGCGTCCCGCTGGTGTGGTCCGGTGGCACCGACGGCGTGCTCAGCCCGCACGCCACGATCTTTGCCACCACCGCGAACGCCGAGCCGAGCGCCGAGCCGCGCCTCAGCGTCGGCGTCGCGATGAGCGACGTCATCCTTCCCGAGGACATCGGCCGTCCCGCCATGGTCGAGAAGGTCGCCGCCGGCGTGCGCGAGGCCATGAAGATCGCCGGGATCGACGACCCCGCCGACGTCCATTACGTCCAGACCAAGACGCCCCTGCTGACCCTGGCCACCATCAACGACGCCAAATCCCGCGGCAAGGACGTGATCACCGAGGACACCGGCCCGTCCATGGACATCTCCAACTCCACCACCGCGCTCGGCATCGCGGTCGCGCTGGGTGAGATCGAGATGCCCACGGCCGAGCAGATCCACCGGGACCTGTCGCTCTACTCCTCCGTCGCCTCCTGCTCCTCGGGCGTCGAGCTGGACCGCGCCCAGATCGTGGTCGTCGGCAACGTCCGCGGCATCGGCGGCCGTTACCGGATCGGCCACTCGGTCATGAAGGACGCGCTGGACGCCGACGGCATCTGGGAGGCGATCCGCTCCAGCGGCATCGACCTGCCCGAGCGTCCCCACCCCTCCGACCTGGGTGACAGGCTGGTCAACGTCTTCATGAAGTGCGAAGCCGACCCGTCGGGCATGGTCCGGGGCCGCAGGAACATCATGCTCGACGACTCCGACGTGCACTGGCACCGCCAGATCAAGGCCACCGTCGGCGGCGTCGCGGCCAGCGTCACCGGCGACCCCGCCGTCTTCGTCTCGGTCGCCGCGGTCCACCAGGGGCCGAGCGGCGGCGGCCCGGTGGCCGCCATCGCCGACCTCGGCTGATCCGCCCCTCGCGGTACGGCCGGTCCTGCCCGGCCGTACCGCCTCGGGGTGTACGGGCGGCCCGGGTGGTCTGCCTGCTTCGGGCCCTCCCTTCCCGGCGGTCTCCGGCTCCCGCCGGTTTCCCGGGGTTTCCGGCCCTGGCCGTTCCCGGCCTTCGCCGGTCGCGGGTAGGCTCCCAATTCGTGCCGAGCATTCCCCAGCCCCTGGTTCCCGACGACGACGGCAGCACCGACGTCTCCGTGTCGTCCGCTCTCGCGGCCTTTGCGGCCGGTACGGCTGACGCGGGCGCGGTGATGACCGCGCTGGGCGGTGCCCGGCTGCTCGTCCCGGTGGTGGCTCTGCTGACGGAGTCCGAGGTCGGAGAGCACGGGCTGCGGCAGGAGAAGGAGAGCGAGATGGCTCTCCCGAAGCTCGTCGGTAAGGACGGGCGCGAGGCGGTGCTCGCCTTCACCGGGGTCGAGTCGCTGAAACTCTGGCGCCCCGACGCCCGGCCCATCCAGGCCACGACTCCCCAGGTCTGTCAGGCGGCGGTGCACGAGAACGCCGCCGCGGTGGTGGTCGACGTGGCGGGCCCGGTGTCTTTCGTCATCGAGGGAAGCATCCTGCAGGCGTTCGCCGCGGTCGAGTCGGGCACCATCGACCAGCTGGGGCCCCAGGTCACCGTGGCGCGGATGGAAGAAGCCGCCCCGGAACCCAGGCGCCGCCGGTTCGGCTGGCCGCTGCGCCGGCGCGGCTGACCGCCCGGCCCGGCCGGGCACGCGCGGCGGCTGATCAAAAATCTGGGCGGAGGCTCCCGGTTCCACCACGGGGAGGAAACCGATGAGGTAGGACCGTAGGCGACCGAGGGCTCGCCGCCTGCCACCCCCATGCCCCGGAGGCCACATGCAGGACCGTTCGGCGTTTCACCCCCGCCCCGGCGCACGGGGCGTCCACGCCGTAGGCGTCCGGTGAGCCACCTGCCGGTCATCGTGGCTCTCGGCGGCCTGGTGGCCGGGCTCTGGATGCGGGTCCTGGTGGTCCGCCACTCGGTGGCCGAAGGAGAGCCCCTCCGGTGTGACTGCGCGAGATGCGGCGCCCCGCTGCCCTCCGGCAGGCGCCTCGCGCGGGTGCGCCCGGCCACCGCGAAGCCCAGGGAGCCCGAGGTACGGATCGGCCTGTCGCCTGCCGCGAAGTCCAGGGAGCTCGCAAAGCGGATCGGCCCTTCGCCTGCCGCGAAGCGCCGGGAACCCGAGGTGTGGATCGGCCCGTTGTCCCCGGCAGGGCGCCGGGAACCCTGGACCTGGATCCGCGCCCTGCCCGCCGCGCGCTGCCCGGGGTGTCATGGGCGGGTCGGACCGCCGCCGCTGGCTGTGGAGATCGTTACCGCCCTGGCGCTGGCCGCGCTCGTCCTGTGTGCCGTGCCGTCCACCTGGCCGGGTGCCGTCACGGCGGGGCGGTGGGCGGGGCGGGCCGTGGAGGCCGGGCCGACGGGCGAGCTGGCCGCCTACGGGTGGCTGGCGGTGGTCGCCGCCGCGCTGGTCTTCGTCGACGCCGCCGTTCACCGCCTGCCCGACGAGCTGACCCTCGCCGCCTACCTCGGGACCGCCGTCCTGCTCACGGCGGCGGCCCTGCTCGAAGGCCGGTTCGACGACCTGGTCAGGGCCGGGCTGGGCGGGCTTGCCCTGGCGTTCTTCTACCTGGTGCTGTTTCTGATCAATCCGGCGGGCATGGGACTCGGCGACGTCAAACTCGCGGCGAGCCTCGGCACCGCCCTCGGATGGCTGGGCTGGGATGTGCTGGTCGCCGGGGCTTTCCTCGGCTTTCTCGCGGGCGGTCTCTACGGGGTCGTGTTGATGGTCCTGCGCCGTGCGGGCCGCAAGAGCGAGATCCCCTTCGGTCCCTTCATGGTCGCCGGAGCCTTCGCGGCCATCCTCACCGGTCTCTGACCGCCCGTGAAGAGCGCTCGGCGGTTCCCCGCTCGCCGTTCGGCTCGCTGTTCGAGAAGTTCGTCCAGGATCTGGGAAGGCTCTATGAGGGCTGCACTGACGAGCAGCTCAAGGTCATCCTCGACCTTCTGTGCAAATCAGCCGAGATGAAGCGCGACGCCACCGCCGAACTCACCGGCTGGCGTCTCACCTGGTGAGCTGGGGCCATTCCAGTGGGCGGCACGTGGAAGACTTGTCACCATGTTGCGCTGGTTGACCGCTGGAGAGTCCCACGGCCCTGAGCTCGTTGCGATCTTGGAAGGCCTGCCCGCCGGAGTGGAGGTGACCACGGCGGAGCTGGACGAGGCCCTGCGCCGTCGTCGTCTCGGCTACGGCCGTGGCGCCCGGATGAAGTTCGAGCAGGACGTGGTAAACGTCGTTGGCGGCGTGCGGCACGGACGCACGCTCGGCAGCCCCGTCGCCATTCGCGTGGGCAACACCGAGTGGCCCAAGTGGGAGACCATCATGGCGGCCGACCCGGTGGACCCGGCGCTGCTGGAGGGCCAGGCGCGCAACGCGCCGCGCTCGCGCCCGCGCCCCGGCCACGCCGACCTCGCCGGCATGCAGAAGTACGGCTTCGACGACGCCCGCCCGGTGCTCGACCGGGCCAGCGCCCGCGAGACCGCCGCCCGCGTCGCCCTCGGCCAGGTCGCCAAGAACTTCCTCAAGCAGGCTCTCGGCGTCGACATCGTCAGCCACGTCGTCTCGATCGGCGAGGCGCAGGCCACGCCGGGCGTCATGCCCGGCCCCGGCGACATGGAGGCGGTCGACGCCGACCCGGTGCGCTGCGCGGACCCGGTGGGCAGCGCCGCGATGGTCGCCGAGATCGACAAGGCCCACAAGGACGGCGACACCCTCGGCGGCGTCGTCGAGGTGATCGCCTACGGCCTGCCGCCGGGCCTGGGCAGCTACACCCACTGGGACCGCCGCCTCGACTCCCGCCTCGCCGGAGCGCTGATGGGCATCCAGGCGATCAAGGGCGTCGCCGTCGGCGACGGCTTCGAGACCGCACGCCGTCCCGGCTCCCGGGCCCACGACGAGATCGAGAACACCCCTGACGGAGTCCGCCGCATCACCAACCGGGCGGGCGGCGTCGAGGGCGGCATGACCAACGGCGAGCCGCTGCGCGTCAGCGCGGCGATGAAGCCGATCTCCACGGTTCCCCGGGCGCTGGCCACCATCGACGTGCTGACCGGTGAGGCCGCCAAGGCCCACCACGAGCGCTCCGACGTGTGCGCGGTCCCGGCCGCCGCGATCGTCGCCGAGGCGATGGTCGCGCTGGTCCTCGCCGACGCCGCGATCGAGAAGTTCGGCGGCGACTCCGTCGAGGAGGTCGTCCGCAACCTGTCCGGCTACCTTTCGTCGATGGTGATCAAGTGAGCGAGCAAGCCACCGGAGGAGGCGCGGCGAATCCCCGCGCGGTTCTGATCGGACCTCCCGGATCGGGCAAGTCGACCGTCGGCCGGTTGCTGGCCGACCGGCTGGAGGTCGCCTTCCGCGACACCGACGCCGATGTGGAGGCCGTGGCCGGCAAGCCGGTGAGCGACATCTTCATCGAGGACGGCGAGGAGCGCTTCCGCGAGCTGGAGGCGGAGGCCGTACGGCGGGCGCTGGCCGAGCACGACGGCGTGCTGTCCCTCGGCGGTGGCGCGATCCTGGCCGAGAGCACGCGGGAGCTGCTGGCCGGTCACCCGGTGGTCTACCTGGAGGTCGGCCTGTCGCAGGCCGTGCAGCGCGTGGGCCTGGCCTCGGCCCGGCCGTTGCTCGTGCTGAACCCCCGCAGCCAGCTGAAGAAGCTGATGGAGGCCCGCCGCCCGATCTATGAGGCACTCGCCACCGTCGTCGTGGCGACCGACGAGCGTCGGCCCGGCGAGGTCGTCGACGAGATCGTGAAGGGGCTGCAGCGGTGACGGTCTCCAGGATCAAGGTCGGCGGGGAGGCACCGTACGACGTGGTGGTGGGCGCCGGCGTGCTCGGCGAGCTTCCCGGGCTGCTCGGGCCCAAGGTCCGCACCGTCGCCGTGGTCCACCCGGCGAGCCTGCCGGAGATCGCCAGGCCCGTCTGCCGCGCGATCGAGAGCGCCGGATACGAGGTCGTCGCGTTGCCGGTGCCCGACGCCGAGCGGGCCAAGACGGTCGAGGTGGCCGCCGAGCTCTGGTCGGCCTTCGGCCGCTACGGCATCACCCGCTCCGACGCCGTGGTCGGTGTCGGCGGGGGAGCCACCACGGACCTGGCCGGGTTCGTCGCCGCGACGTGGCTGCGCGGTGTCAAGGTCGTGCAGGTGCCGACCACCCTGCTCGGCATGGTCGACGCCGCGGTCGGGGGCAAGACGGGGATCAACACTCCCGAGGGCAAGAACCTGGTCGGCTCCTTCCACCCCCCTGCCGGGGTCCTGTGCGACCTGACCACGCTGGTCTCGGTGCCCCGTGACGACTACGTCGGCGGCCTCGCGGAGATCATCAAGGGCGGTTTCATCGCCGACCCGACGATCCTGACGCTCATCGAAGACGACCCCGAGGGCGCCCGGCACCCCGAAGGGCGGCACACCCGCGCGCTGATCGAGCGGAAGATCCAGATCAAGGCCGACGTCGTCGGCGCGGACCTGCGCGAGGGCGGCCTGCGGGAGATCCTCAACTACGGTCACACCCTGGCCCACGCCATCGAGCGGGTCGAGGACTATCGGATGCGCCACGGCGAGGCCGTCGCCATCGGCATGGTCTACGCCGCCGAGCTGTCCCGCCTGGACGGCCGGATCGGCTCCGACATCGTTGACCGGACCCGGTCCATCCTGACCTCGGTCGGACTGCCCACCTCCTACCGCCGCGACGCCTGGCCCGAGCTCCGTGACCATATGCGCCTGGACAAGAAGAACCGAGGCGCCAAGCTGCGCTTCGTCGTCCTGGACGGCCTGGCGAAGGTGTCCCCGCTTGAGGACCCGCCGGAGGAGCTGCTCGAAGCCGCCTACCGCGAGGTGGCCCGATGAGATCGGCGGTGATCCGGTACGGCGAGCCGCCGGTCACACCGCAGGCGCACCCCTTTGGACAGAGCCCAGCAGCCGATGAAGAGCGGTGAATGACCAGATGAGATCCGTCTACGTGCTCAACGGCCCGAACCTGTCGCGGCTCGGCACCCGGGAGCCGGACGTCTACGGCGCGGAGACCTTCGCCGACCTGGCCGCCCTGTGCCGGGAGACCGGCCGCGAGCTGGGCCTTTCGGTGGAGGTCCGGCAGACCGACGACGAGGCCGAGATGGTGGGCTGGCTGCACGAGGCGGCCGACGGCCGGGTTCCGGTGGTCCTGAACCCGGCGGCGTTCACCCACTACTCCTACGCGCTGCGCGATGCCATCGCCCAGCGCACCGCGCCCCTGATCGAGGTGCACATCTCCAACCCGGCCGCCCGCGAGGAGTTCCGGCACACCTCGGTGGTCGCCGCCGTGGCCACCGGCACCATCGCCGGCTTCGGCCTGAAGTCCTACGTGCTCGCGCTGCACGCCATCGCCGAGAGCGCCCAGTGAGCTACCGTTCCTTCGTCGCCCTCGGCGACAGCTTCACCGAGGGCCTGAACGACCCCGGCACGGACGCCCGCGGTGCGGACCCGGCGAAGATCGGCCGCTACCGGGGCTGGGCCGACCGGGTCGCCGAGCGGCTGGCCGCGCTCGAACCGGAGTTCCGCTACGCCAACCTCGCCGTGCGCGGCAAGCTCATCGACCAGATCGTCGAGGAGCAGGTCCCGCGCGCGGTCGAGATGCGGCCCGACCTGGTCAGCCTGTGCGCCGGTGGCAACGACCTGCTCCGCCCGGGCAGCGACCCCGACCGGATGGCCAAGAAGCTGGCGGGAGCCGTACGCGATCTCCGGGCCACCGGCGCCGAGGTGTTGCTGTTCACCGGCGTGGACCCGCGCGACACCCCGATCATGCGCCGCGCCCGCGGCACGTTCGCGATCTTCTACATGCACGTCAGGTCCATCTCCGAGCTGTACGGCTGCCACCTGGTGGACCAGTGGTCGATGCAGGGCCTGCGCGACTGGCGCGCCTGGAGCGACGACCGCCTGCACATGAACGAGGAGGGCCACCGGCTGGTGGCCGCCAAGGTGTGCCAGGTCCTCGGGATCGACTGCGACGACGACTGGCGCAAGACCTGGCCGCCCCGCGACCAGGTGGACCCCGGGCTCAAGCGCCGCGAAGACGTCAAATGGGTCCGCGCGCACCTCGGCCCGTGGGTCGTGCGCCGCCTGCGCGGACGCTCCTCGGGCGACGGCCTCGACCCCAAGCGCCCGGAGCTGAACACCTTCCCCTGATCGGGTGAAGGGCTGTCCGCGGAGCCCGCGCGATCCGCATGACGCGATCGCGGCCGGTCAGCCACGCGGACGGCATCCGTCGAACACGATGGCCAGCGTCCGTGTCCGCAGTTCCCGGTCCCACTGGTTGCGCTCGGCCGCCATGCAGGTGGCGGCCAGCAGGGCCAGCAGTTCCGGCATATGGAGATCATCACGTACCGCACCGGCCCGCTGGGCGCGTGTGAGCAGTGTCTCGATGGCGTCTCGCATGTTCCGGCTGATTTCGGACATGCCGGCCTTGGCGTCGATTCCGGCGTCGGCGAGGACGTCGGCCAGCGTCTTCTTCCGGGTCGCGTTTTCGACGATGTCCGTGAAGAAATCGAAGAACGCGGCGCCGGGGTCGTCGGCGTGGTGAAGGGACTGGGCGCGGTCGACGAGCCGTTGCGTGCGGTCGATGATGATCGCCTGGTAGAGGGCTTCCTGGGTGGGGAAGTGGCGATAGATCGTGCCGAGGCCCACACCGGCGTGCCGGGCGATCGCCCGCATCGACGCGCCGAGGCCATCGCGGGCCAGGATCGCCTCGGCCGCCTCCAGTACAAGCGCCCGGTTGCGCCGGGCATCCGCGCGTAGCGGTCTGGCGTCGTCGTCCATCGTCTGTCTCTCCCGATCCGTTGACAACCGGAACGCACGTTCCATATGTTCCATCCGGAACGCATGTTCCGATTGTAGTGGGACGCTTCGGCGTGCCGTACCGGCAAGAAAGCCGTCCCGGTAAGAAAGCAGGACATAGCGCATGGAATACACGTCACTGGGCCACTCGGGTCTGAAGGTCTCCCGGGTGTCCCTCGGGACCATGAACTTCGGCACTTCGGGAGGTGTCGGCAGCTGTGACGAGGCAGAGGCCAGACGCATCGTCGACGTGTTCACCGACGCGGGCGGTAACGTCATCGACACCGCCGACACATACACCGGAGGCCAGTCCGAGGAGATCGTCGGCCGGGCGATCAAAAACAGGCGCGACACGGTCGTTCTCGCCACCAAGGCGTTTCTCCCGCAAGGGCCGGGACCGAACGACACCGGACTGTCGCGGGCGCACCTGACCAGAGCGCTTGAGGCCAGCCTGCGCCGTCTCGGCACCGATCACATCGACCTCTACCAGTGCCATCAGTGGGACCGGGGCACGCCCATCGAGGAGACCATGGCCACTCTGGATGGTTTCGTCCGCTCAGGAAAGGTCCGCTACATCGGCTGCTCGAACTTCACCGCCAGCCAGATCGTGGAGGCCCAGTGGGCCGCCGCGCGCGCCGGCGGCACCCCCTTCATCAGCCTGCAACCCCAATATTCGCTCCTCGCCCGGGACATCGAGGCGGAAGTCCTTCCGGTCTGCGAACGGCACGGGCTCGGCACGCTGGTCTGGTCACCGCTGGGCGGAGGCGTTCTGGCCGGGCGGTACACGCGTGGCGTCGTCCCGGAGGAGCGATCACGGATGGGTCGGCTGATGGCCTCCCCCTCGCCCAAGGCTCGCGCCTGGGCCGGCGCCTTTCTCACGGAACGCAACCTGGGCATCGCCGACGAGGTCATCCGAATCGCGACCGCGCTGGGCGGCACGCCCACGGCCGTGGCGCTGGCCTGGGTCCGGCGGCGGCCGGGCGTCACCTCGGTGATCATCGGTCCGCGCACGGCCGCCCAGCTCACCGGAAGCCTCGCGGGATTCACCCTGGACCTGCCGCCAGAGGAGACCGCACGACTCGACGAGATCTCCGGTTCCGCCGGTCGTGTCCCGGTCGCCGGATGATGGAACCCGCCTGGGACACCGGGACCGGCGATGAGGAGAGCCCTGTGGAACAGGACTCGGTGGCCCGGTCTCAGGAGGACGTGAGGCGCTTGAGGGCGTCGCGGACCTTCGCCGGGTCGTTGGTGGGCCAGAAGGGCGGCAGGGAGTCACGCAGGAAACCCGCGTAGCGAGCCGTGGCCAGGCGGGGGTCGAGCACCGCGACCACGCCCTTGTCGTGCTGGCTGCGGAGCAGGCGGCCGGCGCCCTGGGCGAGCAGCAGCGCCGCGTGGGTGGCGGCGACCGTCATGAAGCCGTTGCCGCCTTTGGCCGCGACGTGGCGCTGGCGGGCGGAGGTCAGCGGGTCGTCCGGGCGGGGGAACGGGATGCGGTCGATGATGACCAGCCGCAGGGAGGGCCCGGGAACGTCCACCCCCTGCCAGAGGGACAGGGTGCCGAACAGGCAGGTCGGCTCGTCTTCGGTGAACTGCTTGACCAGCAGCATCGTGGAGTCGTCACCCTGGCACAGCAGCGGCACGCTCAGCCGCTCCCGCAGGGCCTCCGTGGCGGCCTTGGCGGCGCGCATCGAGGAGAACAGGCCGAGGGTCCGGCCCCCGGCGGCCTCGATCAGCTCGGTGATCTCCTCCAGGTAGGCCTCGGGCAGGCCGTCGCGGCCCGGCTGAGGCAGATGCTTGGCGATGTAGAGGATGCCGCTGCGCGGGTGGTCGAACGGCGAGCCGACGTCCAGACCGGTCCAGCCGGCCCCCTCCTTGGCCCCGAGACCCCACTGGCGGGCCAGGCCGTCGAAGGCTCCGCCCAGCGCGAGCGTGGCGGAGGTCAGGATCACCGTGCGGTCGCCGAAGAGCTTGTCGCGGAGCATGCCCGCCACGGTCAGCGGGGCGACCCGCAGCAGGGGCGGGCGCCGCTCGGTGGCCGCCTCCAGCCAGACCACCTCGGCCCGGTCCACCTCCTCCGCGTGGCCGAACGCGTCCAGCATCCGCTGCGCGGTGTCGTGGATCTCGTCCAGGGCGGTGAAGGCCGCCTTGCGCAGCCCCGCGCTCTCGGGGTCGTCCTTGTCGCCGCTCGCCCGGGGCCCCATCGCGGTGATGCACGCCCACGCCGAGTCGCGGATCAGGGCGAGCGTCAGCCCGAGCACCGAGGGAAGCTCGTCGACGCGCCCGGCGGGCGCGACGGCGAGCAGGGACTTCAGGTCTTCCCCGGCCTCCATGAGCCGGTCGGCGAGGTTCTGGTCGATCAGCTTGCCGGCCCGGCGCACGGTCAGCGCGACCATGGTCTCCGACAGCTCGCCGGTCACCACCGAGGTGACCCGGTCGACCAGCTCGTGGGCCTCGTCCACCACGACCACGTCGTGCTCGGGCAGGAGGGGGAAGTCCTCCATCGCGTCGATCGCGAGCAGCGCGTGGTTGGTGACGACGATGTCGGACTCGCCGGCGCGGGCGCGGGCCAGCTCGGCGAAGCACTCCGTCCCGTTCGGGCAGCGCGGGGCGCCCAGGCATTCTCTGGCGCTCACCGAGAACTGCCGCCAGGCCTGCTCGTTGACACCGGGGACGAGCTCGTCGCGGTCACCGGTCTCGGTCTCCTGGGCCCACTCCTGGATGCGCTGGATCATTCGTCCGGTCGCGCTCACCTCGCCTGGGTCGAAGAGCTGGTCCTGCTCCTCGTCCGGCCATCCCGCGCTCGCCTTGTAACGGCACAGGTAGTTGCGGCGCCCTTTGAGGATCGCGAACGTGGGCTGGTGCGGCAGGTGCGGGGCGAGGGCCTCGGAGAGCCGGGGCAGGTCGCGGTCGACGAGCTGGCGCTGGAGGGCGATGGTGGCGGTGGAGACGACCACGGCGCCCTCGGCGGTCATCGCGTGCCGGATCGAGGGGATCAGGTAGGCGAGGGATTTGCCGGTGCCGGTGCCGGCCTGGACGGCCAGGTGCTCACCCGACTGGATCGAATGCTGCACCGCCTGCACCATCTTGATCTGACCGGGGCGCTCGACCCCGCCCACCGCCTCGACGGCGTTGCTCAGCAACTCTTCAACCGGGGGCAGGTCCGCCTTCGTCGAGGCGTCTTCGGCAGGGGTGATGGAGTCGGTCGGCACGACAGCCAACCGTACCCTTTCCCTCTGACAATCGCGGCTCGCTCCGGGGAGTCGCCGGGTGGACGTATCCCGGCATTCGGGAACCCGACGCTCGCGTCACATGGCAAACTGGCTGAGTCACCCGGCTCGCGAACCCTTCGGAAGCCGAGAAAGATCATCTATCGTGGTGTCATCGGGGCGGAAGACAAGGACGGGAAAACCGGTTCGGTAGAGTCTCCCGAGGTCGAGTGGACGAATAAAGGCTGGTTAAAGCACTATGTCCTCCATGTCGGAAGTTGTTCCGTTGCCGTCCTTCGGCGAGGTGTTCTTTGACGAGCGTGGCCAGGAGCGGGTGCTCCGGGTCACTTGGCACGAAGGCACGCTGGTGCTGAGCCTGTGGCGCGGTGAGATGTGCACCGCGAGTTTCCGCATGCCCATGAACGACGTGGGACGCCTGGTGGACACCCTCGACGAGGGCTTCGTCGAGGCCGGGGGCCAGTATCCCGACGAGATCGACGAGCACGCCCAGGCAGCCGGCCACCCCGAGCACGGGGAGTTCCCCGGCACCGGGCAGTACGCCCGGCCGCGCCCGGAAGACTACACCCAGCAGCAGTACGCCGACCCGGCCACCCAGGTGACCCCGGCGGCGGAGGAGCCGCGCCAGGTCCCCGCCCTCAGCCCCACCGACGTGCTCGTCGCCCGGGGCACGGTGCCGCCTTTGGACCGGTCCCAGGAGCGCGCGAACCCCGGATACGACGCGGTGCCGCGCGAGAACATGATCGTGGGCGACTCGCTGCCCTACGGACAGGCGCCGTCCGCCGAACCGCCGGGCACCGGCGAGCCCGCGTACCAGCTGCCCGGCGACCCCTACACGGCCCAGCAGCCGGACCCGTACGGCATGCCGCAGCGGGCTCAGCAGCCCGACCCCTACGGCGTGCCGTCCCAGCAGCCGGGCCCGTACGCCACGCCCTCCCAGCAGCCCGACCCGTACGGCGCGCCGCAGCGGGCTCAGCAGCCCGACCCCTACGGCGTGCCGTCCCAGCCCGTGGACGTGTTCGCCCCCCCGGTCACCCGGCAGCAGCAGCCGGTGGACCCCTTCGCCCCGCACGTCGAGCAGTTCCCGGCCCCCGCCCAGCACCCGGGCGACCCCTACGCCCCGCAGGGACAGCAGCACTCCACCGACCCCTTCGGCTTCGCGGCCCAGAAGCAGCAGTCCGCCTACGGGACCTCGCAGGCCGATCCGTACGGCTACCCCGCCCCCGCCCAGCCCGACCCCTACGCGTTCGGCGGCCAGCCCGCCCCGCAACAGCCCCACCTGGCCGGTCATCCGGCGGATCTGCGTGACCTGTACGGATCGCCGTCCGCCTACCAGCAGGACGTCGACCCCGCGGACCCGCTGGGCCTGGGCGGCCAGCCCGACCAGCGGCTGTCGCGTCCCTACGTCCAGGACTCGCCGCACTCCACCGGCGAGCGGCTCCGCCCCGAGCAGCACTACGACGACCGGCGCCACGACGAGCGGGACGACCGCCGCGACTGGTGACCGGCGGCGGGAAGGCCGGTCGGGGGACCGGCCTTCCCGGACGATCGGCCGGCACACCCCCACCCGCCGCGCGGGCCGGCCAACGCGGTGAACATGCTGGGAACGGGGTTCCCGTACGCTGATCGTCCGTAGCGGGTGAGGGTGAGATGAATCAAGCGTCGGCGCTGCAAATGCTGGTTGTGCCGGTCATCGCGATCGCGGTGGCCGCCCTGGCCAGGCGTAGGGGGTGGTCCGCACCGCTGCTGCTGGTGCTGGCGGGTCTCGTGTTGTCACCGCTGGTGCCGGAATACGAGCTGAATCCCGACCTGATCCTGCTGGTGTTCCTGCCGCCGCTGCTCTACGCCGCCGCGATCGAGAGCTCCTACCTGAGTCTCAAGGCCGTGCGCAGGCCGGTCGCGCTGCTCTCGATCGGGCTGGTGCTGTTCACCACCCTGGTCGTCGGCTGGGTCACCCACCTGCTCCTGCCCTCCCTGCCGATGGCCGCCGCCTTCGCGCTGGGCGCCATCGTGGCGCCGCCCGACGCGGTCGCCGCGGTCGCGGTGGCCCGCAGGCTCGGGCTTCCCCGCAAGGTGGTCACCATCCTGGTGGGGGAGAGCCTGTTCAACGACGCCACCGCGCTCACCGCCTACCGGGTGGCCATCGCCGCCGCGATGGGGCAGGGGATCACCTGGCTGGAGGCGGCCGGCAGGTTCGTCTACTCGGCGGTGGGCGGCGTGGTGATCGGTGTCGCGCTGGCGTGGGCCCTGACCCGGGTGCTGCTGTACCTGCGGGACGCGGTCGTCGAGAACACCATCATGTTGCTCATCCCATTCGCGGTTTACCTGGCGGCCGAGAGCGTGCACGTCTCCGGCGTGATCTCCGTGGTGATCGTCGGCCTCTCCGTCGGCCATCGGATGCCCGCCGCCGGCTTCGGCACCCGGCTGCTGTCCGACGCCGTCTGGCGGGTCGTGAGCTTCCTCCTGGAGACGATCGTGTTCATGCTGATCGGCCTGCAGCTGTGGCCGATCGTGAGCGGGCTGGAGGGGGCGGACCCGTGGAAGCTCACCGTGATGTCGCTGGCCGTCTTCGCGGCCACGGTGCTCGCCAGGATCGTCTGGGTCGTGCCCAGCCTCGCCCTGCCCAGGCTCCTGTCCCGGAAGGTCCGCGAGCGTGAGCCGACGCCTCCGTCCTGGCAGAAGATGGCCACCGTGAGCTGGGCGGGCATGCGGGGAGTGGTGTCGCTCGCCGCGGCCTTCGCCATCCCGCCGGAATTCCCCGGCCGGAACACGCTGCTGTTCCTCACCTTCGTGGTGGTGATCGGCACCCTGCTGGTCCAGGGGATGTCGTTCCCGGCGCTCATCCGGCGGCTGAGGGTCTCCAACGAGCAGGAGATCTACACCGACAACCTCGCCGAGGCGGGGGCACAGGAGGCGGCCGCGGCAGCCGCGCTCGCCCGGCTGGACGAGCTGGTGAGCGAGGGCTACGCCGACATCCACGAGCACGTGGTGGAGCAGCTCAGGTCACGGACCGAGCACCGGACGCTCACCGCGTGGGAGCGTCTCGGCGGCGGCACCGGTCCGCAGGGTGAGGAGACGCCGAGCACCATCTACCGGCGGCTGCGCAGGGAGATGCTGGCGGCCGAGCGGGAAGTGCTCGTGCGTCTTCGTGACGAGGGGCGCATCGACGACGAGGTGCTCCGGAGGGTCATCCAGGAGCTCGACTTCGAAGAGGCCACACTGGTCAGGGACTAGGGGCGTCCTCCGGGCCGTTGCCGGGACGCCGGCCGGGCGACCGCGGCGGACTGGAAGATCCGAAAGGACGCCTCCTGGTCGTGCACCTAGCCAAGGGTGCTGTCGACGTAGCACCACCGCCATTCCTCGCCCGGTTCGAACGAGGCCACGACCGGGTGATCCGTTCCCTTGTAGTGGGCGGTGGCGTGCTTGCCGGGCGAGGAGTCGCAGCAGCCGATGTGTCCGCATGTAAGGCATCTGCGCAGATGAACCCAGCGTCCTCCGGCGCGGAGACACTCCTCGCACCCCTCGGGGGTGAGAGGGGCCGGGTCCTGGGTCTGGGCAAGATGTTCGCAGGTAGACATATTTCCCCTTAAGTGGTTCTCGTGAAGATCGTACGGCCAGAGCCGTGTTCCGGTTCGCCACCTCTCCCGACTTATTCGATCAAGAGTTCCCAGCGGCTCAATCGAAGTGGATCAGGGGCTTGATGATTCCGTCCTCTTTGGAGGCCATCATCCAGAACGCCCGCTCGATCTCGTCGAAGCCGAATCGGTGCGTGGTCATCGGCGTGGGGTCGACCTTGCCGGTCTCCATCAACCGGAAAATCCGGCGGAGCCGCTCTCGGCCTCCCTGGTTCAGCCCGGCATAGATCTGCTTGTCGGACATACCATATCCGAACGGCTCCAGCGGGATTTGGAGCGGCTCGGGGACCTCACCGTGGTAGCCGACGTTGGAGATGCGCCCGCCGGGCTTGGTGACTCTGAACGCCGCTTCCCAGGTCCGAGGTGAACCCAGCGCCTCGATGGCGGCGTCCACGCCGGCAGAGCCGGTCAGTTCCAGGATCTGCTCGACCGGATCGCCCTTCGTGTGGTCGACGATGACGTCGGCACCGAAGTGACCCCAGGGCGTGGACGACGCCGACCGCTTCGTGCCCCAGCGTGACGCCGGGCTCGACCAGGATCGTTCCTTCATGTTGTGCACGTCGGTAGTGCAGATCGTGACTCCTCCGCTCCCCGAAGAGAGCGGCTTCTCGCCTCCCTCGGCAGAGGTAGGCGACGGCCAAGCCCTGACCGTTTCAACAAAGGAACCGTAACAGGGAAGCGATTCCCCTGCCGGGTAAACCCGGCAGTCCCCTCACTAGACCTGGTGAGGATCTTCGTGTTCCCCGTCGGCCGTGATGATCTGTTTTCATATCGAATCCTCTGGTCGATGACAGGCGGCTGGAACTTCGGCTCGACCGTCGGGAAACCGGCCCGTCCTGTTCGCCAGCTCTTTCCTCAGGTGATCCAGAACTGCATTTTCCCTGATGGGAGCGGGTGCAATCCGTCGGCCGAACGTGAAGGAGGGCAGTATTCCGCCGGACTCCGGCCCGGTGGCGGGCCGCACGCGGAGGCACTCGCCGTACCGGCCCGTTGGGTAGGGTCTGGGCATGCGACCTCTTTCGCGACGAACTCCCGCCCTCGCCGCCTCCATACTGGCCGCTGTGCTCATCACCACCGGATGTTCCGAGCTCCAGCAGGTGAGCGACAGCGTCGACAAGGCCCAGCAGTGCCTGCAGGCCGCGGCCATCGTCACCGACACCGTGCAGAAGATCACCGGTCTGGCCGACGATCCCGCGGCGATGGAGAAGGCACTCAACGACGGGGCCGCCAAGCTCGGCGACCTGGCGGACAAGGCGGCCAACACCACGCTCAAGGAAGCCGCCGACGGAGTCGCCAAAGACCTGGAGCGCCTGAACGTCACCGACGCCAACAGCGCCATCGACGCGCTGCAGAAGGCAGGCACCGACTCGGTGAAGTGGGCCGAAAAGCTGACCAGCGCCTGCGGCTGAGGGCCGGTTCGATCCCCCGGGTTCTCGATGGGAAATGTCGCTGAAATAGCGTCGATTCCATGGACGCCCACGGAAACGAACCGGACCCCCGGTTCACGCTCGCGAACGAGCGCACCTTCCTGACCTGGCTGAGCACATCGCTCGCGCTGAGCGCGGGCGGTGTCGCCATGGCCGCGGTCTCCACCGACGTCTTCGTGCCCTGGATGCGGACCGTGCTCGCGGTCACCCTGGTGTCTCTGTCGGCCCTGTCCGCCGCGATGGCCTATCCCCGCTGGCGCCGCGTCCAGCGCGCCCTGCGCAGCGCCACCCCGCTCCCGCCCCCCGCCCTCGCCCCCATCCTGGGGTACGGCGTGGCGCTCGTGGCCGTGCTGGCCCTGATCCTCATCCTCCTGGGCCGTTGACTCCCGGGCCGATGAAGCCTCTGTGGGATGAGGGCCTGCAGAGTGAGCGGACCAGGCTCGCCTGGGCCCGCACCGCGGCTTTGCTGGCCGTCGGCGGCCTGGGTGCGGGAGGCGCCGTCCTGCGCACCGGCATGTCCCCGATCATCGGCGTTCCCTTCGCGCTGGCCGCCCTGTGCGGGGCGCTCCTGCTGGCCCGCACAGGCGTCCGGTACCAGCACGTGCAGCACGCCCTGCACGAGGGGCGCCCTCTCGACGACCAGACCGACGCCGTCATCGCCTGGCTGGGCACCCTTGCCATCGCGGCCGGGGCCGTCACCTTCGTGCTCACCCGTTGAGGTCATCCGGGCGATCGCGCTCTCCGGCGGGCGGAGTTCCCTTTACTTGATTCCTGACTGGCTGGAAATACGGCATCATGTCGCATCATGTCGCGCTTCGATGATCTGTCCGGCTACGCGGCGTCGATGGCTCCTCTGATCGACGCCGTTCACCTCGGCGTCCATGTCGCGAGCCGGCCGCTCGGCCGGGAGCTCGTCGAGCGGTTGGGCCTGCAGGCGGAGCTGCTGATCGATCTCCGTTTCGTGCTTCCGGCCCGGCCGCTCACCGCCGAGGGGCTGACCGCTCTCTACCGTTACAACCCCGTTGACGACGCCGAGATCGAGCTCCAGATCACCCAGGGCACGCTCGTCGCCGCCGACGGCGTGCTGCACGGGACCGAGCGGGCGCTCGCCTTCATCGAGGAGGTGTACGACGTGCACGCGAGAGTGACCGGCGAGCTGTGGGCGGCCCACGCCGACCGGCTGCCCGAGCTCGCGGACCTCACGGGGCGGCTTCTCGCGGCCGGCGCGGACAGCGGCGGTACGGCCTTCGCCCAGGCCTGCCCGCCTTACGAGCCGGAGGGGGCTCCGGCGGGCGTGCTCCTGTTCAACCGGCTGGCCGTGCTGCGTTACCACCGCGCCGACGCCCACGCCGCCGCCTGGCGGGAGGCCGATCTCACCACCGACCAGGTCATCGCCCTGCCGTCGGGGCCCGCCCGCGACCGCATCGAGGCCGAGACGAACCGGCGCGCGGCCGTGCCGTACGGGACCCTGACCACGCAGGAGCGGCAGGCGCTGCTGCTGGGGCTGAGCGTCCTCGACCCGCCGCCACCTCGTCCCGGCGTCACCGTGGCATGACGCCGGGACGATCCGGAGACGGCCCTCAGGATTCGGCGCCGAGGGTCACGATCTCGGCGACCTCGGCGTGCCGCTCGGCCTCCTCGGCGGCGAAGCGCTCGGCGTCGAGCTTGTCGGCGATCTCCTCGTCCTGTCTCATCAGCACGTCCAGGCTCTGACCGGCCATGTCCAGGACGCCCATGTCGGCATAGGCCTGCTGCAGGCGGGGACTCCACAGGCCGATGTCCTTGACGCAGGGGACGATGCGGCTGAACAGCAGGGAGCGGAACAGCCTGAGATACTCCGACTGGTCGACGGCCTCCATGGCCTCGGCGACCTCGGACTTGCTCAGGCCGAGGTTCTCCCACGTCTCCCGGCCGCGCAGGCGGTCGCGCATCAGGTAGCAGCCCTCGATGACGAAGTCCTCGCGCTCGCGCAGTTCGGTCTCACCGAGCTGCCCGTAGTAGTCGCGCAGTGCCATCCGGCCGAAGGCCACGTGCCGGGCCTCGTCCTGCATCACGTAGGCGAGGATCTGCTTGGGCAGCGGCTTGGTGGTGATGTCGCGCATCACCCCGAAGGCGGCCAGGGCCAGGCCTTCGATGAGCACCTGCATGCCGAGGTAGGGCATGTCCCAGCGGGAGTCGCTCAGCGTGCTGTCCAGCAGGGCCTTGAGGTGCTCGTTGATGGGATAGGCGAGGCCGACCTTCTCCTGCAGGAAGCGGGCGTAGGTCTCGGCGTGCCGGGCCTCGTCCATGGTCTGGGTGGCGGCGTAGAACTTGGAGTCGAGGTCGGGGACCGACTCCACGATCCGGGCCGAGCAGATCATCGCGCCCTGCTCGCCGTGGAGGAACTGGGAGAACTGCCAGGCCGCGCCGTGCAGGCGGACGTCCTGACGCTGCTTTTCGTCCATCCGGTCCCACAGCGGGGTGCCGTAGATCGCGATGGTGGTGTCGGGGATGCCGAGCACGTTGTACGGATCGACCTCGAGATCCCAGTCGATGCGCTTCACGGAGTCCCACTGCTTGTCCTTGCCCTTCTGGTAGAGGGCGAGCATGCGGTCCCTGCCGTCGTCGTACTCCCACGTGAAGCGGGCGGCCCCGGCCGCCTCGACGTCCCAGGTGGAGAGTTCGGCGGGGATGGCGTAGAGATCGTGAGTCGACATGCGGCCTCCAGGGGGACGTACACCGTACGTATACAGCGAGAGTCCCACGTACGGTGTACGTGCGTCAAGGTGGGGAGACAATAGCGATATGCCTGCCGAGCCACTCTCCCGTCCGCGAATCGTCGCCGCGGCCATTGATCTGATCGAGCGCGAGGGTGCCGACGCGGTGTCCATGCGCAGGATCGCGGCCGATCTGGGCGTGGGCGTGATGTCGCTCTACAACCACGTGCCCAACAAGTCCGCGCTGCTGGACGGGGTGGCCGAGACCGTCCTCTCGCAGATCGAGTTCGTCGACGATCCGGACGCCGACTGGACCGACCGGGTGCGGATGCAGGCGCTGGCGTTCCGGCAGATCGCCCATCACTATCCCCGGTGCACGATGGTGGTGGTCAGCCGCCAGCTGCGGTCGACCGCGGGCATGCTTCCGGTGGAGCGGGCGCTCGCCACGCTGCGCAGCGCCGGATTCGACGGCGGTGAAGCGGTGCGCATCCTGCGGGTGTTCATCGCCTACATCGTGGGCTCACTGCTGAGGGAGGTCGGGGTCACCCCGACGTTCGCCCCGGTCCACCGCTCCGACGTGGCGGTCGACGCCATCGACCCGCTCCTGTTTCCCCAGGTGAGCGAGCTGGCGCCGCTGCTGGCCGACTGCGACCACGAGGCGGAGTTCGAGTTCGGGCTGGAACTGCTCATCCAGGCGATAGCCGTACAGCTGAAGCGGTGACGCCCGGGGCCTGCGCGGCCCCGGGCGCCCGAGGAGTGCTCCCTTCCCCTGGGTACTCCTCCGGTCAATACCAGTTGCTGGACTGGAAATGACCCCACGCGCCGCACGGTGATCCGTAGCGACTCTTGATGTAGCGCAGACCCCAGTGGATCTGCGTGACCGGGTTCGACCGCCAGTCCCCGCCGCTGCCGCTCATCTTCGAGCCGGGCAGGGCCTGGGGAATGCCGTACGCACCCGATGACTGGTTGTGCGCCTGGTGGTTCCAGTTGCTCTCCCTGGTCCAGAGACTGTCCAGGCAGCGGAACTGGTTGTAGGACCACGCTCGGCGGGAGAGGAGGCGAAACGCGATCGCCCTGTTCCTGCTCTGAGACGTCCTCGCGGTCAATCTGACCTTCGGCTTGGCCTGGGTGAACCAGGTTCCCTGGTAGACCGTCTTCGCCAGCCCTCTCCTGGCCGACTCCACGATCTCCTCGGCCCGCCCGATCGCCGCCGACCCGACCACGGTGGAAGCGGCGAACATGGTCACGACTGTGTTGCGCAGGACGCGGTTGCTGTTCATGCTCATCCTTATCCGCTGGCCGCGTGCGGGAGGCGCCCGAGAAGACGATCGTCTCCTCGCGCGCTTGGCCATTCGGCGTCCGTGGCTCGGACGGGAATGCCCGCATGGTCTCGCCGGCCCGTTTCCGGCATGGGACACCGCGGCGGTATCTCTAGGGCGCTTTCTAATACGCCGACACGGCGCCAGGTGCCGGTTGGGACACGCGGAAGAAAGATGTTTGCTTGATCTTCTCGGTCTGCGGGTGGTTCGGCGGGGGCCGGCTTACCACAGGCGATTCGCCTATGTGACGGAAGGAGGCGAAAATCACCCCGGCATGGGGTTTAGATCAATACCGGCTGGGTGACGGGAAGCGCGCTCACACCGGACACGGCGAGCCGTGGCGCTTTCCGGCGGAGGCCGGGCCCCGTCCGGCCTGTGTCTGGATCCGTGCCCGGTGATTCCTTGGCGGGCTGGTCGACAGCGCTTGTCGATACTTTTGTCAAAGATCGGTTAGAAACGGATCAGATGCCTGGTGAGGGGTTTGTCATCTCACATATGGCTTACATCGCATTTCACTCTTTGGACGCCATAACTCTTAAATGCGACAAGACGATTAGGCTGCAAACCATGAGCATTCGTGATATCCCCATCCGCACCCTCGCCGACGTGCCCACCACGCTGGCCGAGCTGGTCGGAGACAAGACCGCCCTCATCGTGAACGTGGCCTCCAGATGCGGGCTCACCCCCCAGTACGCGGGCCTGGTCGAGCTCCAGCGAACCTACGGCGAGGCGGGTTTCACCGTCGTCGGCGTCCCGTGCAACCAGTTCATGGGTCAGGAGCCGGGCAGCGCGGAGGAGATCCAGGAGTTCTGCTCCACCACCTACGGAGTTGACTTCCCGCTGCTCGCCAAGACCGATGTGAACGGAGAGGAACGCCATCCGCTCTACGCCTCCCTCACCCAGACCCCCGACGCCGAGGGGGAGGCCGGGGACGTCCAGTGGAACTTCGAGAAGTTCCTGATCTCGCGAGAGGGCGAGGTGCTGGCGCGGTTCCGCCCGCGCACCGAGCCCGGGGATCCCGCGGTCACCGCGGCGATCGAGAAGTGCCTCTAGGGGCGCAGCTACCCCTGACGATTAGCTCGGTGGGCAGGAGCACGCTGCGCGGGCGCCGGACGCCCCCGCGCAGCACCAGCTCGGCCGCGCGGTAGCCGATGTCCTGCGCCGGCTGGGCGATCACGGTCAGCGGAGGGGAACACAGCTCCGCCCACGGCACGTCGTCGAACATGATCAATGACAGGTCTCTGGGCACCCGGAGGTCCAGTTCCCTGGCGGCGAGCACCGCCGCCTCGCCCAGCAGGTTGTTCCCCGCCAGGACGGCGGTCAGGTCGGGCCGGTGCTGGAAGAGCCCGGCGGCGGCGGCGTAGGCGGAGTCGCGGCTGCCGCGGGCGGAGACGATGAGCTCTTCGTCCACCAGGGCGCCCAGTGCCTGGCGGAAGACACGCAGGCGTGCCTCCTGGCCGGGGCCGCCCAGGTAGGCGATGCGGCGATGGCCCAGCCCCGTCAGGTAGTCCACCGCCGTCCGCACGCCCGCGCGGTCGTCGGCCAGGACCGCGGGCACGTCGTCGCGCCCGGACGCGATCCGGTGGGCGAACACCGTGGTCAGCCCGGCCCGCAGGGTCGGCGCCCAGGTCTCCCCGTCTCCGGAGGGAACCGCGATCGCCCGGTCCACGCCCTGTTCCAGCAACATGCCGATCAGCTCGGCCTCACGCTCGGCGTCGTCGCCGGTCGCGCCCAGGATCACCGGCTCGCCCGCGGAGCGCGCGCAGGCGAGCACGCCGTCGGTCAGGCGGCCGTAGAAGGTGTCGGTGATGTCGGGCACCAGCAGCCCGATCCCGCCCGAGCGCTGCTGGCGCAGGTTGCGGCCGAGCGCGCTGGGCCGGTAGTCGAGCTGGGCCGCCACGGTCAGCACCCGCTCCCTGGTCTCGGGGCTCGCCGAGCCGCCGGACAGAACCCGCGACACCGTGGCCACCCCGACCCCCGCGGCCTCGGCGACGTCCTTGATGGTCGTACGACGCATGTTCATGGAAACGATTCCATCATGATTTCCGTGACCGATCCAGCGCGAAGAGATAACGCCGCCGCCACTGACGAGCGAGAACCAGACGAACTCTTGACACGGATGTTCGCTTCCGGTGAGATGCATGAAAACGTATCCAACATCGGGTGAACGCGGGGTTGGCCCGAGGCGCTAAGGACTCTCCATGGCATCCATCGTTCTCAGCAACGTCGACAAGATTTACGCGGGCGGTGTAAAAGCCGTGAACGGCCTCAACCTTGAGATCAAGGACGGCGAGTTCATGGTGCTGGTCGGTCCCTCCGGCTGCGGCAAGTCCACCGCTCTGCGCATGATCGCCGGCCTCGAGGACATCAGCGGCGGCGAGATCGCCATCGGCGACCGGGTGGTCAACCACCTGCCGCCGAAGGACCGCGACATCGCCATGGTCTTCCAGAACTACGCGCTCTACCCGCACATGACCGTCGAGGAGAACCTCGCCTTCGGCCTCAAGCTTCGCAAGATGCCCAAGGCGGAGATCACCAAGCGGGTCAACGAGGCCGCCAAGATGCTCGGCCTTGAGCAGTACCTCAAGCGCAAGCCCGCCGCCCTGTCCGGTGGTCAGCGCCAGCGTGTCGCGATGGGCCGCGCCATCGTGCGTGAGCCGCAGGCCTTCCTGATGGACGAGCCGCTGTCCAACCTGGACGCCAAGCTCCGCGTCTCCATGCGAGCCTCCCTCAACACCCTGCACGAGCGTCTCGGCGTGACCACCGTCTACGTCACGCACGACCAGGTCGAGGCCATGACCCTCGGCGACCGCGTCTGCGTCCTGCGCGACGGGCTGCTCCAGCAGGTCGACACCCCGCAGAACCTCTTCGACAAGCCGGTCAACCTGTTCGTCGCGGGCTTCATGGGCTCGCCGTCGATGAACTTCGTCAACGCCGAGCTGGTGCGCGGCGACGGCGGCGCGGCCGTCGCCTTCGCCGGCTTCAAGCTGCCGGTGCCGGAGTCCACCTTCACCGAGAAGCCCGGCCTCGACGACTACATCGGCAAGAAGATCATCCTCGGCATCCGTCCCTCCGACTTCGAGGACTCCGTCGCCGCCAACGGCGCCGCCGGTGGCTGGAGCCGCCTGCAGGTCCGCGCCGAGGTCACCGAGGAACTGGGCTCCGAGATCAACGTCCTGTTCCTGATCGACGCCCCGCCGGTCCAGCACCAGGACACCGTCGCCGCCGCCGACGCCGGGGACGACGAGGAGTCGGCGCTTCCGCTGGTCGGCGACAAGTCGCTGTGGACCGCCCGGGTGAACTCCCGCAGCCACGTCCGCCCCGGCCAGAACATCGAGCTGGTCGTGGACACCCACAACCTGCACTTCTTCGACTCGGTCTCCGGCCTGGCGATCGGTCACGAGGCCAACGCCCGCATCTGACCAACCCCGCAGGGCGAAAGGACCCGCGCCGCGATCCCCTCCCTCGGCGCGGGTCCTTTCGTGCCCGTTCGGCGGACCCCGCCGGCTCAGGGGCGCCTGACGGCCGGCGGGAACGGCGCGGGCAGGCGCGGCTCCACGTTCATCCACAGAAGAACGACGATCAGGACGAGGGCCGTTCCCCCCGCCACCACGATCGCGGTGTGCGGGTCGACGGCACCGGTCGACACGGCGAGGTTCAGCGCGCAGGTCACCCCTGCCAGGCTCGCCGGCAGAGCGGCGACGGCCCACGGCTCCAGGCCGACCCCGCGAAGCCGGTGGGAGACGTGGGCGGCACCGGGGTGGAGGAACCGCCGGCCGCGGGCCAGCACCACCACCGCGGTGTCCACGGTCGCGACCAGGGTCGGCAGCAGCAGCCCCGCCAGCGTGTGCTCGGCCGGTCGCCCGGCCACGAGGAGCAGGGCGCAGGCGGCGATGAGGAATCCGATGAACAGCGACCCGGCGTTCCCCATGAGCACCCTGGCCGGTGCCCAGTTGTGCCACAGGAATCCCAGCCCCGCCGAGGCCACGGCGATGAGCAGGACACCCGTGACGGGCTGGTCGGCGAGGAACGCCGCCATCGCCAGCCCGGTCGCGCTGACCGTGCCCAGCAACCCCAGCGCGCCGTCGGCGTTGTCGAGCGCGTTGAAGGAGTTGGTGATCGCTACCAGCCAGGCTGCCGTGATCACGATGTCGAGCCATCCACCCGTCACGGTGACGTGGACCCCGTTGAGCGCGACCGCGACGGCGGTGACCGCCTCGACCCCCAGGCGGACCGCGGGGGACAGGGGACTGACATCCTCCATCAACCCGAGCACGGCCAGAGTCAACGCTCCGGCGAGAACGGCGGTGACCGGCGGCACGGGCAGGACCCACGGGGCGGCCACCGCCGTGCCGAAGACGACGGCGATCCCTCCGGAGCACGGCGTGGGCCAGGCATGAGCCCCGGGTGAGCCGGGACGGCCGGCCGGTCGCCGGTGAGGTGCCAGCCTCCCCAGCAACCCGGTGAGAACGAGCGTCACCGAACAGGCGACGGGGGCGACGGCGAACAGCCAGATCACGCCCCCTCACCGGGCCCCGGCAATGGCGCCGGCCGGAGGGAGGCCGAGGAGGTCCGCATCGCCAGTCGTCAGATGGTTGGTAGTGGCCATGTGGTTCATGCCGTGTTCCCGATCGTCCAGGCGGCCGTGCCGGCGTCGTGTTCATGGTGTGGTCGATCGCCTGCGCCACGTTATAGATCAATGCATGTGAGGTTTCCTGGTAACACGCGATGAATGGGCGCTCTTTGCGGTGAAGGACGCGCTCATTGCGTTACCGGCCCGCCGTTCGCCGGAGTCAGGGCCCTCACGCGAACCGGGACCGGTGGTGGTCGGTGACCGTTGGCCGCGCCGGCAGATGCGTCCGGTGCCACAGTTCGAACTGCATGAGAGTCCAGATGCGGTCGGAGTGGTCATGACCCTCCGCGTGCTCGGTGAGCAGGCGGTCGACGACCTCGGGGTCGAACAGCCCCCTGCCCCGTGCGGTGGCGTCGGTGAGCAGGTCGTGAGCCAGGGGGCGCAGCTCGGCACGGAGCCATGACGCCAGCGGTATCCCGAACCCCACCTTGGGGCGCTCCAGCAGGTGCGCGGGCAGCCAGTCGACCAGGGCCCGTTTGAGGAGGTATTTGGTGGTTCCGCCGCGCACCTTCAGATCGCCGGGCAGTCCCGCGGCCCACTCCATGAACACGTGGTCAAGGAAGGGCGAGCGGGCCTCAAGCGAGCAGGCCATCGTGCTGATGTCGGTCCTCACCAGCAGGTCACCGGGCAGGTAGGTGTTGACGTCGACGTCCATCATCCGGGTGACGTCGCACTCGGCCAGGGACTCCTCGAAGGCGTGCTCGATGATGACCCCGCTTGAGACGTCCCCGAGCAGAGCCCACTGCTCGGGCGTGTAAAGCTCGTCTTTTTGCTCCTCGGTGAAGGAGGACATCATGTGGGTGTATCTTCCGGCGGCCGGCAGTCCCGCCAGTTCCATGCCCCACCCGGTTCTGTGGATCAGTGAGCCGGGCCGGGAACGGGTCCGCAGGGCTCTGCCCGCGCTGTTCAGCAGGGGCTGCGCCGCCGCCGACAACGGCAGGCGTGCGGCTCGCCGCAGTGACGCGTAACGGCGGTGGCCTCCGAACGACTCGTCGCCACCGTCTCCGTTGAGCGCCACCGTCACCTCCCGGCGGCTCATCTCGGCGGCGAGGAAGCCGGGGATGGCCGAGGGGTCGGCGAACGGCTCGTCGAAATGCCAGGCGAGGGTGGGCAGCACGTCCAGGGCCGACGCTGTGACGACCGTTTCCCGATGATCGGTTCCGTAGAGCCGGGCGACCTCCCTGGCGTGTTCCCGCTCGTCGAAGGCGGCGTCCTCGAAGCCGACGCAGAAGGTGCGGATCGGCTGGGAAGACTGCAGTGCCATCGCCGCGACGACCGCCGAGGAGCCGACTCCTCCGGACAGGAAGGCGCCGATCGGGCGCTCCCCGATCATCCGCAACCGGGTGGACTCCGCCAGCAGCTCCCGCAGGCGCGCGGTCTCCTCGTAGATCGAGGCGACCGGCCGGGGAGCGGCGTTCAGCCGCCAGTAACGGGCGGTTCGCACGGTGCCGTTCTCCCACACCAGGGTGGATCCGGGAGGGAGTTTGCGGATGCCCTCGAAGATCGACCACGGGGCCGGGACGTACCGGTAGGTCAGATAGTGGTGGAGGGCGACCGGGTCGACCCCGCCTCTCCACTCCGGATCGCAGACCAGCGCCTTGACCTCGGAGGCGAAGCGCAGCGACCCGGACCTGACCCCCCAGTACAGGGGTTTCTCACCGACCCGGTCGCGCGCCAGAAGCAGCCTGCGCCTGCGGCCGTCCCAGATCGCGAGGGCGAAGACGCCACGCAGGAGGTGCACGAACGCGTCCCCGAACTCCTCGTACAGGTGGACCAGGCACTCGGAGCCGCCGTTCGAGACCGGCCGGTGACCACGGGAGAGCAGTTCCGCACGGAGGCCGGCGAAGTTGTAGATCTCGCCGTCGAGGACCGTGACGACTCTCCCGTCCTCGCTGCAGACCGGCTGCTCACCCCCGGCCACGTCGACGACGGCCAGGCGGCGCGTCCCGAGTACGGCCGCCGCCCCGGCGTGGAGGCCGCTCCCGTCCGGGCCGCGATGCGCGATCGTCCGGCACATGCGGCGGACCACCTCGGGGTCCACTCCGTCTGGTGTGACCGCGCCCGCTATCGCGCCCATCGCTTCTCCCGGAGGCTTCGGCGGAGGCCCGGAGACGGCCCGGTCATGGAGCCGGCGTCGAGGTTCTTCATCGCCCAGGTTCGGATACTCTCCACTTTTATGATCTTACGCAGAGTAATCACTGGGTACGGCTGGAGAAATATCCGCGCCGGGATGTGTCGTGGAAAAGGTGACCGGCGCATCCGCGTCACGGGTCTCACCTCATGACGAATGCCGCAGATCCTGCGCTGAAGGGCGTGCTTCCGGGCCGTGGCAGAGCCCGTGCGTTCAGACCGTGACGCTCCCGCCGGGATCCGCTTCGGGCGCTCGCCCTACCGGCGACCCAGACGGCGGGAGACCTTCCCGCTCAGGCGGCGGGGGATCAGCCTGCCGAGCCCCACGATGACCTTGTAGCGGATGTCGGGAATGCTCACCCACACACCACGGGCCAGGTCACGCATGGCCTCCGCGACCACGTCGTCGGCCGACAGCCAGAGGAATCCGGGAATGCCTGAGACATCCATGGAGGCACGGTCGTGGAACTCGGTCCGCACGAACCCCGGGCACAGGGCCATCACCCGCACGCGGGAGCCGGCCAGCTCGGTGGCGGTGGACTCGCTGAAGTTGACCACCCACGCCTTGGACGCGCTGTAGGTGCCGCGGGTGAAGAACGCCGCCACCGACGCCACGTTGATCACCGCGCCCCGGTCGCGCTCCTTCATCCCGGGCAGCGCGGCCAGCGTCAGGCGCAGCACCGCCTCGCAGTGCACCTTCAGCATCCGCAGCTCCTCCTCCGTCGCGACGTCGAGGAAGGCGCCGGGGTGGCCGAAACCCGCGTTGTTGACCAGGAGGTCGACCCCCTGGTGCAGCCGCTTCTCCACCTCTCGCAGGCCCTCGTCGGTGGCCAGGTCGGCGGAGAGCACCTCGACCTTCACGCCATAGCGCAGGCGCAGCCTCTCGGCTGAGGAGGCCAGACGCTCCTCGTCGCGGGCGACCAGGACGAGTGAGAATCCGTCGGCGGCCAGACGGCGGGCGAACGCGGCGCCGATACCGGCGGTCGCGCCCGTGATCAGGGCGGTGGGCATACACGAAGTCTAGAGAGATCATCGCCGGGTCTCGCAACCGCACCCGCTACGACCCCATGACGCGGTCGATCAGCTCCTCGACCTGGGTGTTGAGCCTGGCGCCGCGCGGCCACCCGGCATAGTGGGTAAGGAAGATGACGATCTCGCGGAGCTCGTCGGGAGTGAGCTCCCCGGTCCGCAGGGCCGCGTCCAGCTGGAGTCTGACCTCGTCGCTCATGTCCTGGCCGACGAGGAGGCCGAGCAGGAGCAGCCGGCGGTCCCGCACGCTCAGGCCGTCTCTGGACCACACCTCGGCGAACAGATGTTCCACGGTCATGCCGAAGAAGTCGCCGGGACCGTCATGGACGTGGTCGTGGCCGTAGACCCTCTTCATGATCTCCAATCCGCAGGCCCGGCGGACAGGGGCGCTGTCGTCCGCGTGGTCGTTCATGAGGTATTCCGAGTCCGTCGGTCGGCCGGTTCCTTCGTTCGAAACGGTCAGGGCTTGGCCGTCGTCGCCTTCCTCGGCGGAGGGAGGCGAGAAGCCGCTCTCTTCGGGGAGCGGAGAAGTCACGAGCGGATCCTTCTCACTGGTAGGCCTGACATGTATCAATATGTCGTGCCAGGGATCATGGGGCGTTACAGGTTCGGCCGGCTTCCGCGACTCACATGATCGGCTTCGTGTCTGATTCCACGCTCTGTAACAAGTGAAGCCAACATAACGCCAAGATTTGGTCAAGACTTCTGAGTCGTGAGAGGAGGGGGACGTTCGAAAAACGGGCACAACTACCTCGTTGGTCCGCAAAGCGGAGGTATAGCCCTGATGAAAAGATCAAGGGCCAGGCTCGCCGCGGTCTTGGCAGGGGTTGTACCCGCCGTGCTCGGTGGGCTGACCGGATGCGCGGGTCCGGAGTTCACCTACGTTCCGGGTCGCCAGGCTCCTTCCCGCGGAGCGCGACGCGGTCTCCTTGAACGGCATACGCAACTCCGTCCTCCCCGTCACCGAGTCGCTTCGCATGGAGTACGCGCAGCTCCCCGGCCCTATGCTGAGCGGCTTCGAACTGCTCGCCGACGAGGTTCTCCAGCTGGGGGACGGCCTGCGCGGGGTGCACGTGCGCTTCAATTACGTGGTCCGGGGCGCCGGTGTGCAGAGCTCACCGAGCTGTCAGGTCTGAAGAAGCCGCGAGGCATCATCAATCGTCATGTCCGAAGACTGCTCGGCATGCGGCCCAAGCCGCCGCCCAAATATCGGATCCTCGTCATGGTGACTCCTCCGCTCCCTAAGGGAGCGGCTTCTCGCTAAGCCGCTTGCGCAGCCCGGCGAAGGGCAAGCCCTGCCCGGAGAATATTGCGGGCCGCGTTCACGTCGGCAGGCGCGGCATGCCCACACGCCGTACACCGGAACACCGCCTGGCTGACGCGGTTCCCGGCAGCGCAGTGCCCGCATTGGGCACACGTGCGGGAGGTGTTGGCGGGGTTGACTGCGATCAGCTCGCGACCGGCGCTTTCAGCCTTGTGCGCGAGGACCCGCAGGAACACCCCCCAACCCGCATCCAGGATCGACCGGTTCAAACCGGACTTGGCCGCGACGTTCGTGCCGGGCGCCTGGATCGTGCCGGACGCGCTGCGGGTCATGTTGGCGATCCGCAGGTCCTCGTGCACGATCACGTCATAGGCGCCGACCAGCGCGAGTGCGGCCTTGTGCGCGTCGTCGAGGCGTTGACGACGCACCGTGGCGTGCAGCGCGGCGAGGCGGGCCACGGCCTTCCGCCGCCGGGTGGACCCGCGTTCTTTGCGGGCGAGCGCGCGTTGTGCCGCCGCAAGACGGTCAGCGGACGCGGCCAGGTGACGCGGGTTGTCGACGGGGTCGCCATCTGAGGTGGTGACCAGGGAGGCCACCCCCATGTCGATCCCGACCGCCGCGCCCGTGGCGGGCAGCGGCTCGGCGGGCACCTCGTCGCACGACAGCACCACATACCAGCGGGAGCCTTCGCGGGTGACGCTGATCGTCTTCACCCGGCCCTTGACCCGGCGGTGCCGGTGCACCCGCACCTGCCCGATGCCCTGCAACCGCACGAACGTGGCGGCCGGGTGGTGCGGCTGGGCGTCCCACCGGCAGCCGTCGCCGTCCCTGGGCCAGGTCACCGTGTCGAACCGGCCGCGCCCCTTGAACCGCGGAAACCCCGGCGTGCGGCCGGAGCGGACCCGGGCGAAGAAGGCCGCGAACGCCTTATCGAGCCGTCGCAGGGTGGCCTGCTGGGAGGAGAACGACCACCGGCCCTGCCCGCCGGGGTCATCGGCACGGATGTGCTTGAGCTCGCCGGACTGATCGCCGTACCGGACGGTCACCCCGGCCCTGCGGTAGGCGGTGCGCCGGTGCTCCAGCGCCGCGTTGTACAGGACCCGGTGGTCCTCCAGGCAGGCGGCCAGCGCGATCTGCTGGTGACGGGTGGGACGCAGCAGAAATTTATAGGATCTACGCACGGCCGCTCACCGTGACGCCGATCAACTCCTCAGGGTTGGCCCGGAGCATTTCCTCAAGGCGTACCGTGACGCGCTCCCCCGGGACGGGGCGGCGGCACCGGGGGTAGCACGCGCCGCAGCATTCGAGGTCAGACGCCTTGCCGGAAAAGGTACGCACCCGAGGAGCCACCCGGTCAATGTAACGGCATCGCCCGCCCCAGGTCCGGGGAAAGACCGGAAAGACATCCCGGTGGGGACGGTATTCCCCCGTCGCCTGAAGGCGACGGTCCCCTGCCGAGGCTTTGATGGCGACGAACATGCCCGACGCGCTGGACGAGGCGCTGCTGCGGCCGGGCCGTATCGACCGCATCTACAAGGTGGGTTATCCGTCCAAAGCGGGTCGCGTCCGCACCTACCGAGGTTACTTCGACAAGGTCGACCACGAGCTGACCGAGGAGCAGCTGGACAAGCTGGCCACGATCACGCCCTACGCCACCGGCGCCACGATCAAGGATCTGGTGAACGAGTCGCTGATCACGGCGATCCGCGACGGCCGGGAGACCATCACGTGGTCGGATGTGACCAGGGCGAAACGGCTCAAGCAACTCGGGCCGCCGGAAGACGTGGAGTACATCGAGCGCGAGCGGCACGCGGTGGCCGTGCACGAAGCGTGTCATGCCGTGGCCGCCTACCGCACCCGCTACCACCTGGAGATCGACATCGCGACGATCGAGAAAGGCGCCGACTACCTCGGCATGGTCGCGAGCATCAAGCCCGAGGACCAGTTCACCCGGTGGAAGTCCGAGCACGAGGCCGACATCATGGTCTCGCTCGCCTCGCTGGCGGGGGAGCGGATGTTCTTCGACGAGGACAACTCCTCCGGCGTCTCCGGCGACCTGTTCTCGGCCACCTATCTCACCGCGTTGATGGAGGCGCACTGGGGCATGGGACGAGGGGTGACCTCGGTGCCCGCGCTGCAGGAGCTGGACATCGTGGGCGGCAAGTCGATGCCCAAACCCGGTGGCACCGGCGGCGTCGGCTTCACCAGGACGCCGGGTGGCGGGCAGGCGCTGGCCCCCGACGTGCTGGGCGAGCGCATCGAGTACAACCTGGTGCGCCTGCTGGAGGCGACCGAGACCCTGCTGGGGGAGCATCGGCGAGAGGTGCTCTGCCTGGCCCACGCGCTGGAGACCCACAAGACGCTCAACGGCGACGACGTGGTCGCGGTCCTGGAGCACCGGCCGGGACCGCTGGTGGACGGCTCCGCCTACGCCTCGGACGAGTTCTACGCGGAGATCGAGGAATATCACCTGGAGGCCGCGAGGGCGCACCGCGAGCACAGCCGGGTGGAGCGAGAGCTACCCGCCCCGGTCGTCCCGCCCCGGCTCGAACCCGCCGCGGCGCTCGTCCAGGGCGTGGTCGTGACGGGCAACGGTCACGGCTCCGCACTGCCCGCCGCGGTGGGGCCGGTGGCCGCCGCCGAACCGGACTTCGTGCCGTGGGGTGACGACGGCCAGGCGCTCCGCCCGCCGTCGTCACCGGAGGCTCCGTCGCCCGGACCCTCGCCGGCCGGGCCCTTACCAGCCGGACCCTCACCGGCCGGACCCTCACCGTCCGGGCTTTCGCCGTCCGGTGTTCCGGCACGGAAGAGGGGGCCGCGGCTCCGGACGGTGGCGGTGGTCGCGGCCAGTCTGGCCGCGCTGGCCGTGTTCACGGGGCTCGGCGCCTACGCGCTGAGCGGAGAGGCGAACGTGGTGGTCGCGGAGAACGGGACGCTGCAAACCGGGGCACTTCAGCCCGGGGCGCTCGTGGTGGTGCTCGGTGCGGTGGTGACGGTCGTCCTGGTGGCGGGCATCGCCTTCGCGGTGATCCGGGGAAACCAGGCCACCCGGGCCAGCGCCGAGGCCCAGCGGGACCGTGCCGTGGAGCGGGCCCAGCTCCTGGCCGCCGCGATGGACCCCAAGGTCGCGATGCGGATTCTCGGCTACAACGGCGCCGACGACCCCACCTCCCGCTGAGGACTCCGGGGGAACCGGTGACCGGTTCCCCCGGAGACGTCTTCAGTCGAACTCGCCGTTCTTCACGCCGCCGACGAAGGCGTCCCACTCGCGCTGAGTGAACGCCAGGGCCGGGCCGTCCGGGTCCTTGGAGTCGCGGACGAGGTAGAGCTCCTCGGCGTCGGCCTTGTGCCCGGCGATGGCCGGGTCACCGGGCACGACCGCCACTTCCACGCAGTCGCCTCCGTTGGTGCTGCGACTGCTTTTGCGCCACGCGACGCTGGACAGATCCATCGTGGACCCCCGTACTCTCTCTTCCTATTGGTGGGTGAAACAACTCTTCGCCATCTGGGCGATGAAGGCGGCCGACGCCTCCGTGCCGAGAGCCAGTGCCGAAAGGCTCCCGAACATGAGCGTGTAACGGCGCACCTCCTCCGGGTCCTCCGGCACGAGCCCGCTCGCGGCCTGTTCCAGATAGACGAGATCGGGATCTCCGGGCTCGGGGAAGCTGAGCAGGCAGAACTTGCCGTCCATCGCGGCGTGCGCCCCGGAGGAGAACGGGATTACCCGGATCTCCACGTTGGGCAGCCTGCTGAGGTCGACCAGTCGTTCCAACTGCTCGCGCATCACCTCGGGCCCGCCGACCTGACGCCGGAGTACTGCCTCGTCGAGCACCGCGACAAGTTGGATCGGGTCACCGGGACCGTACAGCAACTGCTGACGCGAGATGCGAACGGAGACCTTCTCATCGACCTCGGAGGGGGCCTGGGTCATGGCGGTCGCCTCGATGACGGCACGCGCGTACGCTTCGGTCTGCATCAGGCCGGGGACGACGAGTGGCTCGTAGGAGCGCACCACCGACGCCTCCGCCTCCAGCCCGATGTAGGAGTCGAAACCAGGCTTGAGCGCCTGGCGGTGCCGGTGCCACCAGCCTCGCTGGCGGGCTTCCCTGGCCATCTGGATCAGGGAGGCCCTGGCTTCTCCGGTCACGCCGTACACATCGGTGAGGGCCGACACGTCGGAGGGTTTGGGACGGGTCAAACCCGTCTCGTATCTCCAGACGGTGGTGTCGGTGGAGCCGATCCGTTCAGCCACCTCCACCCGTGACAGCCCGCTGTTCTCCCGCAGGCGACTCAGTTCCGCCATCAGACGGCGATGCCGGGCCGTGGGACTGCGCCGGGAAGCCATGCACGTACCTCCGTCCGGGGGCAAGGAAACTGTGGAATCTCAATATGAGCTATTGAAGTCCCTGGTAGAAAAGTTCACCGTGAGTGAGTGTGCCATCTCGGAGTGCGACGTGCATGGGAATATGTATGTCGGGGAGTGAGGCCAATCATGACGACGGGGCAGCAAACCGTTCCGCCTCGATCGACGGTCACTCTGCGGGGGATTCCGGAGTCGGTGTCGGCGGCCAGGCGGCGGATCAGAGAGCTCCTCGGAGAGGGCCATCCCGCCTCCGACGACGTCATCCTGCTGGTCAGCGAGGTGGTGACGAACTCGGTTGTCCACTCCGGGTCGGGCGGCGGAGGCCGGGTGGCGATGACCGTGGCGGTGAGTTCCAGGACCGTCCTGGTGGAGGTCTCCGACGCCGGATCGGGATTGTCGGTGCCGCACGTGCGCAACGATCCGGACGCGGAGAACGGGCGCGGCATGTTTCTCGTCGACCTCCTCGCATCCAGGTGGGGAGTCCGGGATGATGACCCCGGCGGGTTCAGGACCCTCTGGTTTGAAGTCGCCTTCTGACCAGGGGGCGAAGTCCATGTAAGTCCTGAAATTTGGGCCTTTGCGAATCGACATCCTTGCCTGACTCTCGGTGCAGGCACGTGACAACCCCCCTAGATCACGTGTCTGAGGAGGACGCAGGTGAGACGTCGTCTGATCGTGATACTCACGATCCTGGCGCTGTCGTGCCTCGGCATGACCGGAGTGGGCGCCTCGACCGAGCCGCCGCCGAACAGCCAGTACAAGGTGCAGGGCCCGAGCAACTCCCAGCAGCGAAGCGCGGTCGCGGCCACCGGCGCGGCGATCGACCAGGTGGACCCCGGCTCCGTCGTGGTCACCGCCACGGAGGCCGAGGTGGCCGCCATCAGGAAACTGGGCTACACCGTGACGGAGATCCCCAAGGCCTTATCCCCGACCGCCCGGGCCTTCGACTTCCCGCCGGCGGACTCCGGCTACCACAACTACGCCGAGATGACGGCCGAGATCAACCAGATCGTCGCCGACCATCCCGCCATCGCCCGCAAGTTCAGCTACGGCACCTCCTATGAGGGCCGTGACCTGATGGTCATCAAGATCAGCGACAACGTCGGCACGGACGAGAACGAGCCCGAGGTGCTGTTCACCCACCACCAGCACGCACGGGAACACCTGACCGTCGAGATGGCGATGTATCTGCTCAACCTGTTCACCGACAGCTACGGCACCGACAGCAGGATCACCAACCTGGTGAACTCGCGCGAGATCTGGATCATGCCGGACCTCAACCCCGACGGCGGAGAGTACGACATCGCCTCCGGCTCCTACCGCTCCTGGCGGAAGAACCGGCAGCCCAACTCCGGCTCGTCGTCCGTGGGCACCGACATGAACCGTAACTGGGCCTACAACTGGGGCTGCTGCGGCGGCTCCTCCGGTTCCACCTCCAGTGAGACCTACCGCGGCACGGCGGCAGAGTCGGCGCCTGAGGTCAGGGCGGTCGCCAACTGGGTGCGCGGCCGGGTGGTCGGCGGTGTGCAGCAGATCAAGACGAACATCGACTGGCACACCTACAGCGAGCTGATCCTGTGGCCGTACGGCTACACCTTCGACGACACCGCTCCGGGCCTGACGCAGGACGACCACGACGCCTTCGCCGCCCTGGGCCAGAACATGGCCTCCACCAACGGCTACACCCCCCAGCAGGCCAGCGACCTCTACATCACCGACGGCTCGATCGACGACTGGATGTGGGGCACCCAGAAGATCTTCAGCTACACCTTCGAGATGTATCCGACCGGGGCGTCCCCGGGCTTCTACCCGCCCGACGAGCAGATCGTCCCCCAGACGACCCGCAACCGGGAGGCCGTGCTCCGCTTCCTGGAATACTCGGACTGCGTCTACCGGATCATCGGCAAGGAGGCGCAGTACTGCAACAGCGGTCCTCCGCCCACGACGGTCTACTCCGACACCTTCGAGACGGCGACCGGCTGGACCGCCAACCCCGGCGGCACCGACACCGCCACCACCGGCCAGTGGGAACGCGGTGACCCCGAGGCCACCACCTCCAGCGGCGCCAAGCAGCTCGGCACCACGGTCAGCGGCACCAACGACCTGGTCACCGGACGACTGGCCGGCGCCTCCGCCGGAGACCACGACATCGACGGCGGCACCACCAGCATCCAGTCCCCGGCCGTCACCCTGCCCTCCGGCGGCACGCTGAGACTGGGCTTCTCCTGGTATCTCGCCCACGGCTCCAACGCCTCCAGCGCCGACTTCCTGCGGGTCCGGGTCGTCGGCTCGACCAGCTCCCAGGTGTTCCAGCAGCTCGGCGCGGCCACCAACCGCAACGGCGCCTGGGCCACGGCCAGCGTCGACATCTCCGCCTTCGCCGGGCAGACCGTCCGGATCCTGATCGAGGCCGCCGACGCCTCCGGCGCCTCCCTGGTCGAGGCCGGAATCGACGACGTCAAGATCACTCAGCAGTCCTGATCTCCTCCGGGGCGCCCCGTTCTCACGGGGCGCCTCCGCCGGACTGCCATGGCGGGGCGCAGGCGAGGGTGGGACGGCCGCCTGGCCGCCGGGTCAGGCGCGGCAGATCAGCTCGCCGTGGAGCAGGGACAGCCAGCCGTCCGGCTCGGCGGCCCACCTCCGCCAGCCTTCGGAGATGCGGCGCAGGTCGTCATCGGTGGCGGCGCCCGAGGCCAGGGCCTGGCGGGCCATGTCGGACTTCACGATCCGTTCCGCCCACATGCCGCCCCACCAGGCGCGATCCTCCGGGGTCGCGAAGCACCAGGTCGAGGTGCTCGCGGAGATGCCGGCGAAGCCGGCCGCGCGGGCCCACGACAGCAGCCGCCGTCCCGCGTCCGGCTCGCCGCCGTTGGCCCTGGCGACCCGCTGGTAGAGGGTCATCCACTCGTCCAGCTCGGGCGGCTCGGGGAACCAGGCGAACGCGGCGTAGTCGCTGTCGCGGATCGCGACGATCCCGCCGGGTCTGCAGACCCGGCGCATCTCCCGTAGTGCCTGGACCGGATCGCCGACGTGCTGCAGCACCTGATGGGCGTGGACGACGTCGAAGGTGTCGTCGGGAAACTCCAGCGCGTGCACGTCGGCGACGCGGAACTCGATGCCGGGCTGCCCGCGCCGCTCCGCCTCCGCCCGCGCCAGGGCGAGCGCCTCGGCGGTGACCTCGACCGCGGTGACCACCCCGGGGGCGACCAGCGCCGCCAGGTCGGCGGTGATGGTGCCGGGCCCGCAGCCGACGTGCAGCAGCGACATCCCCGGCGTCAGGTGCGGCAGCAGGTAGGCCGCGGAGTTCTCCGCGGTGCGCCATCGGTGGGACCGCAGCACCGACTCATGGTGTCCGTGGGTGTACACGACGTTCTTCGCTGACATGGAAGACCACTCCTTCGGCCGGGTTGTCCGACCATAACAGGAGTCTCATATTTTAAGAGGAATCATCTCAATATATGGCTGGATAAATTCACGCGTGCCCGGCGCTTGCCGCCACGCGAAACCGCGCTCACACTCGGGTCGGGTACCGGTGTCACGATGGGGGTGGTCCCCGTGCACGAGGAGTTCAGCACTCGCGAGACCTGGCCGATGGAGTGCCTGCACTGCGGGCGCCTCTGGCAGGAGGAATATCTCGTCCGCCGCCTGACCGACGAGCACGGCCACGACGTCGTGCTCTGGCTGCGGTCCGGTGTGCTGGTACAGCCGCCCTGGTCGGGAGTGAGCTGCCCCGGCTGTGGCGACGCCAGCGTGAAGGCGTTCCCCACGGGCAACCGCCCGCACCGTGCCGTCCGCGGGGGCAGGCCCGCGCCGGCCGCGAAGCCCGGCCCCGTGCCGGCCCCGGCGGTGAAACCGGACTCCGCGCCCGCGCGGGTCCCGGCCGCGAAGTCCGGTCCGGCGCCCTCCCGGGGGTCGAGGCCTGGGCGCCGCAGGCCGCCCGTCCTGCTCTACGCGCTTCTCGGGATCGCCTTCCTGCTCCTCACGAGCTTCGAGGCGGTCCAGTACGTCGCCGCGCACCACTGAACGCGTGAATCCGTGAGGGACCGCGCCGCAGCACGCGGTCCCTCACGGGTCCCGGCCGGTCTGGTGACCTTCCAGGCGGACGGCGACCCCGCGGGCCGTACGGGTGCCCCTGCCGTACGGGCGCCCCTCAGGAACGGCACGCGGGTCGGCGGTGAAGAGGTGAGACAGGTGCCGGGGACCCCGGAGCCGATCCGCCCGTGAGGATCACATCGGCCGCCGCGGCACCTCCCTCACCTACGGACATGCCGCGATCACGGTGGGGGCAATCCCTCGGCACGGCAAAGTCAGAGCCGGAAGTCCAGATCGGGGACGATCTCGGCGACGTCCATCTGGGCCTTCTGCAGCCTGCCCGAGTAGTCCCAGTTCATCGCCTGCCAGCGGGTGAACTGGTCGAGCACCCACATGCCCGACTGGCGGCTGCCGTTGCCGGACTTGCCGTTCCCGCCGAAGGGCAGGTGCGCCTCCGCGCCGGAGGTGGAGTTGTTGACGCTGACCATGCCCGCGCCGATGCCGGCGCGGAAGCGGAAGGCGGACTTGGGGTCGGTGGTGTAGATGGAGGAGGACAGCCCGTAGCCGGGCCGGTTGGCCAGCTCGACGGCCTCGTCCAGCGTCGAGAAGGTGGTCACGCCCACGATCGGGCCGAAGGTCTCCTCCATGAACAGCCGGTCGTCGGCGCGCACGCCGTCCACGATCACCGGGTGGTAGTAGAGCCCTCCGTCCCCGGAGAAATCTCCGCGCGGGTTGTCGCCGGTGATCCGGCCGGCCGGGCCGGAGACGACCGTGTGGTGCGGCTGGATCCAGCCCAGGAACTCCTCGTATCGGGAGGCGAACTTGTGGTCGAGGAGCGGCCCGCACAGCACGTCACCGGCCGGGTCGCCGATCGTCGCGGCCGCCACGGCCCGCGTGTAGCGGTCGAGGAACTCGTCATGGACGCTTTCGTGCACGATGACCGTGCCGAGCGAGGTGCAGCGCTGCCCCGCCGTGCCGAACCCGGCGAACAGCGCGCCCTCCACCGCCAGGTCCAGGTCGGCGTCGGGCATGACCACCATCGGGTTCTTGCCGCCGAGCTCCAGACAGGGCGACTGGAGGTGCCGCCCGCACAGCTCACCGATCCTCCTGCCGACCTCGGTGGAGCCGGTGAAGCCGACCTTGTGCACCGTGCCCTCGGCCAGCGCCGACTCCAGGCCCTCGAACGTCGCGGGGCCGTCGGCGAGCACGAGGTTCAGCACTCCCTCGGGCAGCCCGGCGGCCGCGAACAGCCGGTAGAGCGCGTGCGCGGAGGCCGCGGCGTACTCCGCGGGCTTCCACACCACCGCGTTGCCGGACAGCAGCGCCGGAACGAGGTACCAGGACGGCACCGCGACCGGGAAGTTGCCCGCCGTGATGACCGCGGCCACCCCGACCGGAACCCGGAAGGTGAACAGGTTCTTGTCGGGCATCTCCGAGGGCACCGTCTGCCCGTAGAGCCGCCGCCCCTCGCCGAGGAAGAAGTCGCACGTGTCGACGATCTCGCGGACCTCGCCGAGGGCCTCGGCGTGCGGCTTGCCGATCTCCCGGGTGACCAGGCGGGCCAGGGACTCGGCGTTGGCCTCCACCAGCCGCCCGATCGAGGCGATCACCCTGCCCCGGACGGGCGCGGGCACCTGCGCCCACTCCTTCTGCGCTTCGGCAGCCGTACGGCATGCGGAGGAGAATGTCTCCGCGTCGGCCAGCTGGACTCGTGCGACCACCTCGTCCACGCGGGCCGGGTTGATCGAGTCGTAGGCCGTGCCGTTGGGGGCCTGCTTTCCGCCGATGACGGAGACGATCTCGCGGGTCACCGTTGACCTCCTCATATGGGGTTTGTGACCGCATTCTTCCCGCAGACGGGCGAGTCGTCACACCATGCGGAAGTCGGCGAAGTCGAATCCGGGGGAGACGACACAGCTCACGAGCACCCCCTCGTGCCCTGCCGGGCGGGCGGCCTGCCAGGTTCCGGCGGGAACCAGGGCCTGCGGAACCTGCCCCTCCTCCACCGCGGGACCGAGGGTCACCGTGCTGACCGGTTGTCCCTCATGGCCGCCGAGGGTCAAGGTCAGCGGGCCGCCCCGATGCCAGAGCCACACCTCGTCGGAGCGGACCACGTGCGGGCGCGACTCCTCGCCCGGCTCCAGCAGGAAATAGATCCCGGTGGCGGTGGCCCGTGCCCCGCCGTACCCCGGCGGGGTGAGTTCGACGGAGGTCTTCCAGGTCTCCCGGTACCAGCCGCCCTCGGGGTGCGGCAGCAGGTCGAGGGCTTCGGCGAGCGAGGGACGGGCAGGTGTAGTCATTGCACAGATCCTAGAGAAAGGATCACCCCTTGGGCGTTCCGCCGGGCGAGTCGCCGGGCTTGCGGTGAGGTCCGCCGAAGGTTCTGCCGCGGGGCGTCATTGCGAGAGAGGCCGCTTGGTCACGGCCGCGATCCGGGTGGCGGCCTTGTCGAGTGCGGTCTTGGGGTCGTCGCCGTCCAGCAGCGTGCCGGAGACGGCCTTCTTCAGTATCTCCTGAGCCTGGGCGTCGTCCCCGGTCAGCTCGATCGGCGGGATGTTCCGCACCTCGTCGGCGAACAGGCGGTTGACCTGCTGCCCTCCGAAGTACGGCTGCGGCTGGTCGAAGAGCGGATCGGTCAGCGCGGGCAGGTAGGCGGGGAACAGGGCCTCGGTCCTCATCATGGAGACCTGGTTGTCCTTGCGGGTGAGCAGCCATTCGATGAATGCCCAGGCGGCGTCATGGTTCTTCGTCTGCGAGGTGATGGCCAGTGCCGAGCCCCCGTTGGAGGAGGTACGGATGCCGTTGGGGTTGAAGGCGGGCAGCGGGACGACCCCGAACCTGCCCGACAGTTCGGGCATCTCCCCGGTCAGTGTCCCGCTCCACCAGACGGCGGTCGGCTGGGTGGCGACCCTGCCCTCCTTGGTCGCGGTGACCAGGCCGTTCCAGCCCTTCTCGTTCTGCAGCAGGTCCTTGTCCCTGAGGGTCTTGAGCAGGGTCAGCGCCCTGACCGCTGCGGGGCTGTTCACCGCGACCTTGCCGTCCTTGAAGTAGCCCTGGCCGAGCTGCTGGAGCAGGATGGTGAACGTGCCGGCGGTCGTGAAGTCGGAGACGAACAGCCGCTTCCCGGTGGCCCGCTTGATCTTCTCGCCCGCCCTGACCGCGTCGTCCCAGGTGACGATGGACCCGGGGTCGACTCCCGCCTGCTGGAAGTAGTCGCGGCGGTAATACAGCGCCACCGGGGCGGAGTCCCACGGCAGCGCGAACAGAGCCTTGCCCGAGGAGGCGGCGGCCCATTTGGCCCGGTCGAAGTCGGCCTTGTATTTGCCCGCGACGCCGCTCAGGTCCACCAGGCCGTTGGGGAAGTTCTCGGCGTACCCGGGGATGTGGTCGTCCTCCAGGGTGATCACATCGGGCAGCCCGGAGCCGGACTCAAGGCCCATCGTGATCTTTTTGTAGGCGTTGTCATAACCGATGTCCACCACCTGGACCTTCACCTCGGGGTGGACTTTCTCGAACTGGGGGGCCAGGCGCCGTATCGCCTCCGCCGCGACGTCCCACGACCAGATCGTGATCTCCCCGGATAACCTGGTGCCCGGATTCTGCGTGGGTTCCGGCGTGTCCTTCGTGGGGGCGCCCCCGGTGGCGCAGCCGCTCATCGTGAGCACGCCGGCGGTCATGATCCCGGCGATGACGTGGATTCTCTTCACATGCTGCTCCTCGACGAACGGTGCTGCATTACGCTGTGAATACTGAATTTTGAATACAGTAGACGTAATACCGGATTTGTACCGGACCGTTCCTTCACGGATTTTTGTCGGCGGGGTTGGCTAGCGTTCGGACCGTGATCGAACGGTGGAACCGGGATCAGGTGCTCGCGCTCGCGCCCGACGCCTCATCCCAGAAAGCGGCCCAAGGAGTGTCCTCACCGGGCAAGTGGTCGGGGACCGGAGTCACGGATGATGCGGTGTGGGGCGACTGCCGGGGCAGCGGGTCCAAGCCCTACCGGGCATGTGTGGACCTGTCCGAGCCCGCCTACCGATGCAGTTGTCCGAGCCGGAAGTTTCCGTGCAAGCACGCCCTCGGCCTGCTGCTGCTGTGGTCGGCCGACGGTGTTCCGGCCGCCGACGAGCCTGCGGACTGGGTGGCCGAGTGGCTCGACCAGCGGCGCGATCGCGCCGCCAAGGCCGCGGCCCGTCCGGCCGCTCAGGCGGATTCGGGCTCTGCCATCGACACTAGCCGGGCCGCGCAGCGCGAGCAACGCGTGGCCACCGGCCTGTCGGAGCTGGAGCGCTGGCTCGCCGACCAGATCAGGCAGGGCATCGCCGGATCCCGGAGTCACGATCACTGGGACGGCCTCGCCAAACGCCTGATCGACGCCCAGGCCCCGGGCGTCGCGGGCACCGTCTCCCGGCTGAGCGCCGTCCTGGCCACCGAAGACTGGCCCGCCCGTCTCCTGAGCGAATACGCCCTGCTGCACCTGCTGTCGGTGGCCCACCGCCGCCTGTCCGCGCCCTCCGCCCCGGCGGAACAGGAGCCCGCGGACGGCCCGGACCGCCAGGCGGGATCGGAGACGCCACATCCGTCCGGCGCCGAGCTCCTGCGGAGGGTCCGCGAGAGGGTCGGCTTCCCGGTCACGAAAGAGGAGGTCCTCGCGGGGAAGACGGTCCGCGACATGTGGGACGTGCTCGGACGCCGTGACGAGGAGCACGACCGGCTGGTCGCGCGCCGGGTCTGGCTCCGCGGCAGGAAAACGGGCCGGGCGGCGCTCGTGCTTTCCTTCGCCCCCGTCGGCCAGGCTCTCGACGCCTCGCTCGTCACCGGCACGACCCTGGACGCCGACCTGGCGTTCTATCCCGGCTCATCCCCGTTCCGCGCCCTGGTCGCCACCCGCCACGACAGCGTTCCCGCAGGCCCCGCGCCCGGATCCACCGTGGAGGAGGCTCTGGATGAGGTGGCCGGGGCCCTGGCGGGCGATCCCTGGCTGGACTCCTGGCCCGTCGTGCTCGACTCGGTGACTCCCGCCAAGAACGGCTCCTGGCTGCTGGCCGGCCTCGGCGGGGGACTCACGCTGCACCCGTCCGCCGGCACCCCCTGGCGGCTGATCGCGACCTCCGGCGGCCACCCGCTGACCGTCGCCGCCGAATGGACCCCGAGAGGCCTGCGGCCCCTCACGACCTGGGACGAGGAAGGCCGGGTGATCGTGCTGTGAACACCTCGACCGAATGGGAGGACCTGGTCTCCGCCGCGCTCGTCGGTACCGACCGCCGCCCTCTTTCCGGCGACTCCGCCGCCGAGATCGAGCTTCTCGAGCGCGCCGCCGTCCACACGATCCGGATGCGAGCCGGCGGGAAGCCCGCCGGGGGCGAGCCGCTGGGCGCCGCCCCGCCCGAAGACCAGCCCGAGGTCTCGCGCGCCGCGGGCGACCGGCTCGCCCGGATCCTCGGCGGCGAGCGGCCGAGGCTGCTCGCCGAATGGCTGGAGACCGCGGCCGGGCGCGGCTACCGGATCTCGCCGCACCTGCTGCCCGAGCTTCTCGACCAGGCGGCCAGGGACCGGTCGATCCGGCCGCACCTCGGCGTCCTCGCCGGGAACCGGGGTCGCTGGCTCGCCGGGCTCAATCCGGACTGGAGCTTCCTCCTGGAGGAGATCACCGCGGTCGCCGTGAACGGATCCGACGACGCCCCGGAGGTCTGGGAGCTCGGGACCTCCGGAGACCGCCGCGCCTACCTGGGCGCGCTGCGGGCGGCCGACCCGGCGGAGGCCAGGAAACTGCTCGCGACGACCTGGGAGAAAGAGGCCCCCGACGACCGGGTGGCGTTCCTGGAGGTTCTCGCCGACCGGCTCTCGCCGGACGACGAGCCGTTCCTGGAGGCCGCGCTCGACGACCGGCGCCGGGAGGTCCGCCACCAGGCCGCCGACCTGCTCACCCGGCTGCCGGACTCGCGCCTGGCCCTGCGGATGGCCGAGCGGGTGGCCGGCCGTTTCACCGTCGAGGGCGGGAAGATCCAGGTCACCCCGCCCGTCGCCTGCGACGCCGCGATGGAACGCGACGGCATCCGGGCCAAGCCTCCCCGGGGAACCGGTGAGAAAAGCTGGTGGCTCCAGCAGATCGTGGCACGCACTCCGCTCGGTGTCTGGACCCGGTTGCTCGGCCGTTCGCCCCGCGAGCTCGTCCGCATGAAAGTCGTCGACTGGGGGCGGGAGGTCATGGCGGGGTGGATCAGGGCGACCGTGCTCCAGGGCGATCCGGAGTGGGCCCGGGAGCTGTTCGCCTGGGACCCGCTCGCCGATCTGCTGGCCTCGCTGCCCCGCGCCGAGCAGGAGAGCGTCGCGGCCGACTTCGTCCGGCGCCACGGCCTGGACGGCCAGCTGATCATGGTTCTCGGCGGCGCCTCGGCGCCCTGGGGGCCCGGCCTGGCCCAGGCCGTGCTGGAGAAGATCCTCGCCGTTTCGGGCACCCAGCCCTGGAACCTCGGCGAGCTGACCAAGCTCGCCGGTGAGCGCATCGACCCCGCCCTGTACGGCGTGGCCGAGCGGCTCTCGCTCGAACCGCCCATCCAGGAGGTCGCCGCCCTCCTGCGTTTCCGTAACGACATGTTGAAGGAGCTTTCGTGACAACGGTTCTGCGGGCCCATGCCGAAGACCAGTACGCCGAGGAGCTGGCGATCCTTGCGAAGGACGACGACCGGGTCCGGCCGCCCGGCTGGAAGCTGTCCCCCTGGGCGGTGACCACCTACATCCTGGGAGACGGTGACCGGGTCACCCCGAAATACATCGGGCCCCGGCGCATCGTGGAAGTGGCCGTGGCGACCCTCGCCACCGACCGCGCCCTGCTGCTGCTCGGTGTGCCCGGAACCGCCAAGACCTGGTTGTCGGAGCACCTGGCCGCCGCGATCAGCGGCGACTCCACCCTGCTCGTGCAGGGTACGGCGGGCACCGCCGAGGAGGCCATCCGCTACGGCTGGAACTACGCCCGCCTGCTGGCCGAGGGCCCGTCCAGGGAGGCGCTCACCCCCAGCCCGGTGATGCGCGCGATGGCCGAGGGACGGATCGCCCGGGTGGAGGAGCTGACCCGCATGCCCTCCGATGTCCAGGACGCGCTGATCACGGTGCTGTCGGAGAAGACGCTGCCGATCCCCGAGCTCAACGAGGAGGTCCAGGCTTCGCGCGGTTTCAACGTCATCGCCACCGCCAACGACCGCGACCGGGGCGTCAACGACCTGTCCAGCGCGCTGCGCCGCAGGTTCAACACGGTCGTGCTGCCGGTTCCCGCCACCGCCGAGGAGGAGGTGGACATCGTCTCCCGCCGCGTCGACCAGCTCGGCCGCTCCCTGGAGCTGCCCGAGACCATGACCGGGCTGGAGGAGATCCGCCGTGTCGTCACGGTCTTCCGTGAGCTGCGCACCGGTGTCACCGAAGACGGCCGCACCAAGGTCAAGTCTCCCAGCGGCACCCTCAGCACCGCCGAGGCCATCTCCGTCATCACCAACGGCATCGCGCTGGCCGCCCACTTCGGTGACGGCGTGCTCCGCCCCTCCGACGTGGCCGCCGGGATCGCCGGCGCCGTGGTTCAGGACCCGGTCTCCGACCGGGTCGTCTGGCGGGAATATCTGGAGACCGTCGTCCGCGAGCGCCAGGACTGGCGCGACTTCTACCGGGCCTGCCGTGACGCGGGCTGAGGCGCGGGCCGCCGAGATGAGGCCGTTCCGTCCGGCGGCACCGGGTGCCGCCCGGCGTGACCCGTTCCCAGCCGCGCGGATGGGCGCCCCGGTGGCCGGAGGGTGCCCATGAGTGTCTCCGTGCTGGGGATCCGGCACCACGGGCCAGGGTCGGCGCGTTCCCTGAGAGACGAGCTGGAACGGCTCAAGCCGGACATCGTGCTCATCGAGGGTCCGCCCGAGGCCGACAGCCTGGTCGAGCTGGCCGAGGAGCCCGATCTCGAACCGCCGGTGGCGCTGCTGGCCCATGTGCCGGGAGAGCCGTCCAAGGCCGCCTTCTGGCCGTTCGCGGTGTTCTCCCCCGAGTGGCAGGCGATCCGCTACGCCGTGGAGGTGGGCGTCCCGGTCCGTTTCTGCGATCTGCCCGCGGTCCACAGCCTCGCCGCCGGGCGCGACGAGCCGGAGGAGGCCGGGGTGCCCGCCGTACGATCCGATCCGATCGGGACGCTCGCTCACGCCGCCGGATACGACGATCCGGAGCGCTGGTGGGAGGACGTGGTCGAGCACCGGGGGGACACGCCGTTCCAGGTGATCGCCGAGGCGATGGCGGCGGTCCGTGAGGGACATGTCGCCGACGAGTATGAATCCCGGCGTGAGGCGTTCATGCGGCGCACGATCCGCAGGGCGGTCAAGGACGGGTTCGAACGGGTCGCCGTCGTCTGCGGCGCCTGGCACGTGCCCGCGCTGGCCGGGCCGTCCCGGGAGGGCGAGGCCTGGGGTGCCGGGCTGCCCACGGTGAAGGCCGACGACGCGCTGCTCAAGGGGCTGCCCAAGGTCAAGGTCGAGATGACCTGGGTGCCGTGGACGTACGGGCGGCTGGCCGCCTGGAGCGGATACGGCGCGGGGGTGACGTCGCCGGGCTGGTACCACCACCTGTTCGTCTCGCCCGATCGCCCGGTGGAACGGTGGCTGACGGCGGCCGCGGGGGTGCTGCGCGACGAGGACCTGCCGGTTTCCTCCGCGCACGTCATCGAGGCGGTACGGCTCGCGCAGAGCCTGGCCGTGCTCAGGGGGCGTCCGCTGGCGGGTCTGGAGGAGGCCACCGAGGCGGTCAGAGCCGTACTGTGCGAGGGCGACGACCTGCCGGTGGAGCTGATCCAGCGGCGCATGGTCGTGGGAGACAGGTTTGGCCACGTCCCCGACGCGACCCCGATGGTCCCCCTCCAGCGTCACCTTCGCGAGGAGCAGCGCCGGCTGAAGCTCAAACCCGAGGCGCTGGACCGCGAGCACGATCTCGACCTGCGCAAGCCCCTCGATCTGGAGCGCAGCAGGTTGCTGCACCGGCTGCGGCTGCTCGGAATCGGCTGGGGCACTCCTCAGGAGAGCCGGAGCAAGGGCACCTTCCGAGAGTCGTGGACGCTCGCCTGGCGTCCCGAGTTCGACATCGACCTGATCGAGGCGAGCGCCTGGGGCACCACCGTCCCCGCCGCGGCCACCGCCCGCGTCCGCGATCTCGCGGACGGAGCACGGCCGACCGGCTCGGCCACGCCGCAGGGAGCCTCCGGCCAGACGGCGGCCGGGCCGGGGTCCGGGATGCCGGGTGGCGGGCCGGGCGCCGCGTCCGCCGGGGTCTCGCTGGCCGGCCTCACCGGGCTGGTCGAGCGGTGCCTGCTGGCGGATCTGCCGGACGCGCTGCCGTACGTGCTCGACTCGCTGTCGGCGCGGGCCGCGCTCGACAGCGACGTCACACACCTGATGGCCGCGCTTCCCGCGATGGTCCGCGCCCAGCGCTACGGCGACGTGCGGGGCACCCCCGCCACCGGGCTGGCCGCCATCGTCGACGCCCTGCTCACCAGGATTTGCGTCGGGCTGGGCGGAGCGGTCACCGGGCTGGACGACGACGCCGCCCGCGACCTGCTGCGCCACATCGACGGGGTGCAGGCCGCCGTGGCGCTGCTCGACGGGGGCACCGGGGAGGAAACGCCCCAGGCGCGGTGGCTGAGCACGCTGCGCGGCGTGTCGGGCCGCTCCGACGTGCACGGCCTGATCGAGGGGCGGCTCACCAGGATCCTGCTGGACGCCGGAGACCTCGACTCCGGGCAGGTCGGCCCGCGGATGTCGCGGGCGATGTCGGCCGGGCACCCCCCGGCCCGGGCGGCGGCCTGGATCGAGGGATTCCTGTCGGGCGGCGGGCTGCTGCTCGTCCACGACGCCCGGCTGCTCGCACTGGTCGACGAGTGGCTCACCGGGCTCGCCCCGGAGACGTTCGTGGACGTGCTGCCCCTGCTGCGCCGGACGTTCGGTGCCTTCGCCGCGCCCGAGCGGCGCTCGATCGGTTCGCGGGTCCGCTCGCTCGCGACCGGAACGACCTCCGGAGCGGAAGGCGCGGCGCAGCTCGACGACGAGCGCGCGGCGGCGGCCGTGCGGACCGTGCTGATGATTCTGGGAAAGACGGAGGGCCAGTGATGGACGAGAGGCTGCGCCGCTGGCGGCTGGTGCTCGGCGGGGACGCCGACGGCACCGGGTGCGCACTCGGCGGAACCGACGCCCAGATGGACGGTGCCCTCGCCGCGCTCTACAACAGCGGGGGCACGGGCGAGAGCGAGCGGAGCGGCGGGCTCGGCGCCTCCGCGCCCAGGGTGGCGCGCTGGCTGGGCGACATCCGCTCCTACTTTCCCTCGACCGTCGTCCAGGTCATGCAGAAGGACGCCGTCGAGCGGCTGAACCTGACCCGGCTGCTGCTGGAGCCGGAGATGCTGGAAGCGGTCGAGCCGGACGTTCACATGGTCGGCACGCTCCTGTCGCTCAACCGGGTGATGCCCGAAAAGGCGCGTGAGTCGGCCCGCGCGCTGGTCCGCAAGGTCGTCTCGGAGCTGGAACGGCGGCTCACGCAGAAGACGAAGGCGGCCGTGACGGGGGCGCTGGACCGGTCGGCACGGACCCACCGGCCCAAACGGGTCGCCGACATCGACTGGGACCGCACGATCCGGGCCAACCTGAAGAACTACCTGCCCGAGCGGAACACCGTGGTGCCGTCAAGGCTGGTCGGGTACGGCAGGCGGCAACGGGCGGTTCAGCGCGAGGTCGTGCTCTGCATCGACCAGAGCGGGTCGATGGCCGCCTCCGTCGTCTATTCGAGCGTCTTCGGCGCGGTCCTCGCCTCGATGCGCTCGCTCAAGACGTCGCTGGTGGTCTTCGACACCGCGGTCGTCGATCTCACCGACCAGCTCCACGACCCGGTGGAGCTGCTGTTCGGCACCCAGCTCGGCGGCGGCACCGACATCAACCGCGCCATCGCCTACAGCCAGGGCCTCATCACCCGGCCCACCGACTCGATCTTCATCCTGATCAGCGACCTCTACGAGGGCGGAGTCCGGGAGGAGATGCTCCGCAGGGTCGCCCAGATGACCGCGGCCGGAGTCCAGGTGATCGTGCTGCTCGCGCTGTCGGATGAGGGCGCGCCCTTCTACGACCGCGACAACGCCGCCGCACTCGCCGCCATGGGGGTGCCCGCCTTCGCCTGCACGCCCGATGCCTTCCCCGGCCTGATGGCCGCCGCGATCGAGCGCCGCGACATCGGGCAGTGGGCCGAGCGGGAACTGGAGCGCACGGCCACCTGACCGGCGTCGTGGCGAGGACGGCACGGCGGCCCGTCCCCGCCACGAGGCCAACGCGACTCGGCGCGCCGTTCATACCGCGGTTTTCGTTTGCCTTCCAACTCATAGACAAGATCGCCTGTAAGGGAGCAAGATCGAGAGCGGGGGAGGGGCTCCGGCCGGTAGCGCGCCGCGGGCTCCTCCGGGAGTTCATGCGCGGCCGGGCCCTCGCGGATGCCCCGTGGCGCCGAGGACGCCCCGCCGGAGGGCACACGCCCGCCGAAGCCACGTGGCGGCACCCGACAGGAGGCACGAGAGATGTTGAAGGTGATCGGCGCGGGGTTCCCGCGCACGGGGACGACCTCGCTCAAGGCGGCCCTGGAACGGCTGGGGTTCGGCCCCTGCCATCACATGTTCGAAGTGCTGACACGCCCCGAGCAGGTCGACCGGTGGCTTCCTGTCGCCACCGGCGAACCCGCTGACTGGGACCAGATGTTCGACGGTTACCGGTCGGCGGTGGACTGGCCGGCCAGCTACTTCTGGCAGAGGCTGGCGGAGGCCTACCCCGACGCCAAGGTCATCCTCACGGTCCGCGACCCTCACCGCTGGTATGCCAGTTTCCAGACCCTGATCTCCCGCACCCAGGGCCAGAACCCACCGAACCCCGGCGGGCGCTCACCGGAGGAACTGCCCGAGGCGTTGCGCGCCATCATGCGCTTCCAGCCGGCGCTGGAGGCGATGGGGAAGTCCACCTTCGGAGCGGACTGGCGCTTCGGACAGGACCCGCTCGACGAGGAGCACGCCGTCCAGGTCTTTCGCCGGCACGTGGCCACCGTCCAGGACAGCCTGCCCGCCGATCGCCTGCTCGTCTTCGAGGTCGGTCAGGGCTGGGGGCCGCTGTGCGACTTCCTCGGTGTCGAACCCCCGGCGGACGAGCCTTTCCCGCACCTCAACGACTCCGAGTCGATGCGGCGCAACATCGCGCGGATGATGGCCGGGGAAGAGATGATCTCGCCCTTCGGCTCTGCCCCCTGATGTTCTGAAACCACCGTCTTGATCCGCCCGGCAGGTCTCCCCGCCAGGTGGATCAAGGCGTGACGGCCGTCAGCCGCTGGAGTGACTCGCGCAGGGCCGGGCCTATCGGGCGCGGTTTGCGCGTGGCGGGGTCCAGGAGAACCTGGACGCGGCGGCCCTCGGCGTGCACGACGTCGTGGCCGGGCGACAGCAGGCGGAAGCCGTACACCAGGCTGCTCGTGCCGAGGTGCTCCACCCAGAAGTGCACCGCGGCCTCGCCCACATCGCTGATCGGCACGTGGTAGGTGATGGAGAACTCGCGGACCATGAAGAAGATCTCGGCGAAGTGCGGCTGGGCGGGGTTGAAGATCCAGCCGTGCTCGGCCCAGTAGCCCGACAGCGCCCGCTCCAGCAGCAGGACGTAGCGGGCGTTGTGCACGACGCCCATGGCGTCGAGGTCGTCGAAGTGGACCTGGACGGGCTGGATGTGCCCGATTCGCAGGGCGGTGGTCATGTCAGGCCTCCGGGAGGATGCTGGGGTCGGTCGCGAGGGCGCGGAGCCGGTCGAGGACCGCGCGGCGGGAGTAGGCGTAGGCGCGCTCACGGTGGAGCAGGTGCGTGAGGATCACCACGGCCTTGCCCAGCGCCTCGATCTCGAAGGCGAGCTGTCCGGTGTCCGTGCCGGGTCGCAGATCCCCGGCCTCGACGGCCCGTTCGACGAGCCCGGTCAGCAGGTCCATCCAGGCGCGGCCGGCGGCGGCGATCGCGTCGTGCACCGGCCCCGGCCGGTCGTCGAACTCGCCGTCCACCGCGTTGAAGAAGCAGCTGCCGGGGAGTTGGCCGCCGCCGTAGAAGGCCAGGCGATTCTCGTGCAGTGCCCACAGCCTGCGCAGGCCCCGGGGCTCGCGGAGGGCCGGCCTGACGATCTGGTCGACCCACTGCTGCCGGGCGTGCTCCACTATCGCGAGCTGGAGCGTTTGTTTGTCAGGCCAATGTGCAAAAAGTCCGGATTTGCTGACGTTAAGAGTCTGGCTGATGCGGGCGAGTGACAGGCCTTCGAGTCCCTCGACCGAGGCCAGCCGGACGGCGCTGTCGAGCACCGCCTGGCGGGTCCGCTCTCCACGCTGGAGCCGTCCGTCGATCACGTCGTCACCATAGCAAAGAATATGACCGACCGGTCGGAAATATTTCTCCGCGAGATGGGGAGCCGGGCCGTCCGCCGGTAGAGGTCGCGGTGCTGTCAGCCGCAAACCGGCTTGAATGTGACGAAAGTGAAACGTGGGATAGTAACGGTCATGAGTGATCAGGGGGCCGCGGCGGCTCAGGAGCATGAGCGGCGTGTGAGCTGGCTGGAGTTGTTCTTCGACCTCGTCGTCGTCGCGGCGATCGCTCAGCTCGCCCACCGGCTGGTGGACATCCACGACGTGTGGGCCGTCGCCGCGTATGCCGCGCTGTACTACGCCATATGGAGCGTGTGGACGGCGTTCACCCTCTACGCCAACGTCTCCGCCGAACGGACCCGGCAGCGGTTGATGCTGGTCGCCATGTTCGGGATCGCGGTGATGGCCGCCGCGGTCCCGAGCGCGGCCGGTGGGCATGGCGCCCACCACGACCACACCGACGTGTTCATCATCGCGTACGTCCTCTGCCGGGTGCTGGCCGCTCAGACCTGGCAGCGAACGGGAAAGATCATGGGTGACTGGCCCGCCGTGCAACTGGGGGCGGGCATGACCCCCTGGATCGCCTCCATCTGGGTGGAGCCCCCGGCTCGTTACTACCTGTGGGCGGCGGGCATCGTGCTCGACATCGTCTCCTCGATCGTGCACAGCCACAATCCCGACAAGCTGGTGGCGGTGGTGCGGGCGAGGATGGAACAGGGGCTGAACCGCCGCACCCGGCGAGGAGGCAGGCCGATTCCCTACTCGCTGCCCTCCGCCGCCGAGCTTGACGCCGGTCACCTTCAGGAGCGGCTGGGCCTGTTCGTGATCATCGTGCTGGGTGAGGCCGCCCTGCAGGTGGTGAGCGCGGCCTCGAAGGCCGAGTGGACGTACGAACTGGGCGCCGCGGCCGTGGCGGGCTTCGCCCTGCTCGTGGGCCTGTGGTGGCTCAGCGTACGGTTCGACGTCAACGGTCTCCTGCTGGCGGCGCCCGGTACCCCGCCCGCGCGGGTGATGCTGCCTCTTCACTTCACCGGGACCGCCAGCATCACCGCTGTCGCCGCCGGGCTCGGGGCCGTCGCGAGCGAGCCGGACGGAAGGCTGGGGGCGGGCACGCTCTGGGTGCTCTGCGGCGGCCTCGCTGTCCACCTTCTGTCTTCCTCCGCCGTCGTGATGACGGTGAAGGCTCCGCCGCACTGGCTGCTGGGGTGGGTCCTGCCCTGCGTCGCCGTCCCGGTGCTGCTGGGGGCTTTCGGCGCGGGGCTGCCCGCGTGGTCGATCTCCGTGGCGCTGGTCGCCGTCGTCGGCTGGTACGTCTCCTATCCCCGCGTCAAACGGCTGAGGGCCTGACGCCCGCCGGCCGAAGGCCGCGTTCAGGACTGGGTGGCTTTCTCCGGCTCCTCGGGCCGGGCGCGGAGCGGGAGCAGGAAGGCGGTGAGGAAGGTGGCGGCGAGCATCCCCACCGTGATCCAGATCGTCAGCCGCATCGTCTCGTCGAACCTCCAGTGCCGCTCCAGCAGGCCGAAGAAGATCGTGCCGATCGCGGCCGTTCCCAGCGCGCTGCCGAGCTGCTGGACGGCCGTGAGGGTGCCGCTGGCCGTGCCGGACTCGTGGGGTTCCACCGCCGCCAGCACGATGTCGAAGAACGGAGCCATGATCAGGCTCATCCCGGCGCCGGTGACGACCAGGGCGGGGGCGAGTTGCCACGGGGTGACGCCCATGCCTGCCAGGTCCAGGGTGACGCCTACCCCGATGACGCCCGCCATCATGATGATCGCGCCGATGTGGATCAGCTTGCGACCCGCCTTCTGGGCCAGTCCGGAGGCGTTGACGGCGATGAACCCCACGAGGGTGCCGACGGCGTTCGGCAGACCGGCGAGACCGGCCTTCAGCGGGTCGTAGCCCAGGGCGATCTGGGTGTAGAGGCCGAACACCAGTGAGAAGCCGACCATTCCGGAGAAGAAGACGACGCCGGTGAGCAGGCCGCCGCTGAAGGCGCGCTTGCGGAGCAGGCTCATCACGACCAGGGGGTCGCCGCCCGCGCGCTCCTTGCGGGACTGGTGGCGGCCGAAGAGGACGAAGAGCACGATCGAGGCGGCCATCGAGGCGAAGGTCCAGGCGGGCCAGCCGAGGTCGCGGCCCTGGACCAGCGGGAAGATCAGCAGGAACAAGGCGGCCGACACGAGTCCCACTCCCGTCAGGTCCAATCGTGCGGCGTGCGACGGCCTGGACTCGGGCAGGTAGGAGATCGCGCCTATGAGGGCGAGCAGGCCGATCGGCAGGTTGATCAGGAAGATCATGCGCCAGCCGGTGCCGAAGAGGTCGGCGTCGACGAGCCAGCCCCCGAGGACCGGCCCGGCGACCGTGGACAGGGCCATGACCGGGCCGAAAGCGCCCATCGCCGCGGCCATCTCCTGCGGCGGGAACATCTCCTTGATCATTCCGAGGCCCTGGGGGATCATCGCCGCGCCGAACAGGCCCTGCAGCACCCGCGCGCCGATGAGCATCTCGGGGGAGAGGGCCAGCCCGCACAGCAGCGAGCTCGCGGTGAATCCGAGGACGCCGATCGCGAACATGCGCTTGCGGCCGTAGAGGTCGCCGAGACGGCCGCCGGTGACGAGGCCGACGGCCATGGCCATGGTGTATCCGGCGCCAAGCCACTGGATCATGCTCGACGAGCCGCCCAGGTCGGTCTGGATGGACGGTGCGGCGATGGTGGTGATCATCGCGTCGAGCAGGTCCATCACCTCGGCGGCGAGGATGACGAAGAGCGCGATCCAGCGCCGGCGGTACGGCGTGGCGGTGGTGGGTCCGGTGTCGATCGTGTGGGTCATCGGAGGGCTCCGGTCTGGGAGGTCAGTTGACGAACGCTGTTCGTTTTGTGTGAACACTGTTTTATGGACGAACACTGTTCGTGTCAAGTACAGGGTTCGTTATTAGTACGGTGTTCGCGAACGCGGTTCGTCGCGGTATACGATCGGCGCATGACCGACATCCCGGCTCCTCCGTGGCGCAAGGCACGCAGGGCGAACGCCCCGCGAACCGTCCTGAGCAGGGATCTCATCGTCGCCACCGGCCTGCGGATCATCGACTCCGAAGGGCTGGACGCGCTGAGCATGCGGCGGGTGGCCCAGGAGCTCGGCACCGGCCCCGCCTCGCTCTACGCCCACGTGGAGAACAAGGAGGAGCTGCTCGACCTGATCTACGACGAGGTCATGGGTGAGATCCGGGTGCCCGATCCCGATCCGGAACGCTGGCTGGAGCAGCTCAGAGAGCTGATCATGGATGAGTTCCGGGTGTTCCGCGCCCATGCCGACATCGCCAAGGTCGGCCTCGCCACGGTCCCGACCGGGCCCAACGCGCTGCGGATAGGCGAGGGGCAGCTGGCCATCATGCTCGCCGGTGGGGTGCCCCCCAAGGTCGCCGGCCTGATGGTCGACCGCCTCGGTCTCTACGTCTCCTCCGACGCCTACGAGGGTTCGCTCTACATCACCAGGCAGCGAGCCAGCGGCAAGGACCTGGAGAGTTTCATGGGGGAGTTCTTCGGCCAGGTCGAGGAGTTCTATCGCGGCTTGCCCACCGACCGCTTCCCCAACCTCGTCGCCCAGATCGACAACCTCATGAACCCCGGAGGCGTGGAGCGGTTCGAGTTCGGCCTCGACCTGATCCTGCGCGGCCTGGCCTCCTGCGTCGAAGAGGCGACGGGTCCTACGACCAAGGGCTGACCTGCGAGGCCGATGTCCGGTGCCGGGTGATGACCGTATTGTCTGATCATGTCTACTGCAACGGCTTTTGTATCCCCTGCACCCGCCGTAGGAATATTCGCCGATCGATTCCGCGCCCTCACGATCGGCATGGTGGCGCTCATCTCCTTGGTCGCCTACGAATATCTGGCAGTGGCGACGGCCATGCCGGTCGTGGCGGACAAACTGGACGGGCACGCGCTGTACGGGCTGGCGTTCAGCGGGGCGCTGGCGGCCGGGGTGATCGCGACGGTGCTGAGCGGGAGATGGAGCGACGTCAAGGGACCGATCCCGCCGCTCTGGGCGGGCGTGGCGATCTTCGCCGCCGGGCTGCTGGTGGCCGGGACGGCCTCGACGATGGACGTGTTCATCGCGGGCCGGTTCGTCCAGGGCTTCGGCGGAGGCGTCTTCCAGGTCTCGATGTACGTGCTGGTCTCACGGGTCTACCCGGCCGAGCTTCATCCCCGCGTGTTCTCGATCTTCGCCACCGCCTGGGTGGTGCCCTCCATGGTGGGCCCGGCCATCACCGGCTTCGTGGTGGAAGAGGCGAGCTGGCGCATGGTCTTCATCGGCGTGATGATCCTCCTTCTCCCGGCCGCGCTGCTGCTCTGGCGTGGCCTGGCCGTCGCGCCGATGTCGGACCAGCCGCGGCTGGAGGCACGGCCTCCGATCCTGCGGCGGCTGGGCTGGGCGGCGCTGACCGCGATCGGCGCGGCGCTCATGCAGTACGGCGGCGCGGCCCGCGGCGCCGGGCTGATCCTGCTGCTCGCGGGCCTGGTCCTGCTGGCCATGTCGCTGCCCCGGCTGCTCCCCGCCGGCACCCTGCGCGCGGCCCGAGGCCTGCCCTCGGTGATCGCCCTGCGGGGGTTCGCGGCGGGCGCGGCCATCGGCGGCGAGGCGTTCCTGCCGCTGATGCTCAACCAGGAACGCGGCCTGTCGCTCACCATGGCCGGGCTCGCGCTGACCGGCGGCGCGCTGAGCTGGTCGTTCGGCTCGTGGGTCGTGGGCCGCAAGCGCTTCGACCGGGTCCTCGTCCTGCGCGCCGGCTCCCTGCTGGTCGCCTCGGGTCTCGCGCTGATGGGCCTGACCGCGTTCGCCGTGGTTCCGGTCGCCACCGCCTTCCTCGGTCAGATCGTCCTCGGGCTCGGCATGGGAATCGTGTACCCGACGTTGTCGGTGCTCGTCCTGGAGCTGTCGCGCCCGGGGGAGGAGGGAGAGAACAGCGCGTCGCTGGGCGTCGGAGAGTCGGTCTACACGGTCGTCTCGGCCGCGGTCACCGGCTCGCTCCTGGCGGCGCTGGGCCCTGCGACCCTCACCTACATGCTCTGCTTCGCGCTGACCGCGCTGCTGGCGGTCTCGGGGGCGCTGGTCGCGGCCAGGGTCAGAGCCTGACTACCGTGGCACCATGGGAAGAACGCCACCCTTCTCCGCGTTGAGGGGTGAGTCCCGCCTTCGGGCGGGATTCGCGTTTTCCCGAGCTTGAAGAGATCGAGGGGGGTTCATGCCACGCGTGCGTGAGCTTGAGGTGTTCAGGGTGGTCCTGCCGTACGGCAGGCGGCCGGAGAGCATCCTTGTCCGGCTCATCGATTACGGAGGCATGACCGGGTGGGGCGAGGTCGTCGATCCCGACCCCAAGACCTGGGCGTTGCTGGAAGAGGGGCTGGGGCAGGCGCTGATCGGCGTCGACTGGGAGCACCCCGACGAGCTGGGCGTCGTCCCCGGCGGGTCCGCCGCCGACATGGCCTGCTGGGACTTGTGGACCAGGATGCGCGGAGTCCCGCTCTCCCACGCGCTGGGCGGCAGCCGCACCTCGCTGACGGCCACCGTGAGGGTCGGCACCGAGCGTGACCTGGAGAGCCTGGTCGCGCGGGTGAACCGCCACGTCTGCGCCGGATACTCCCACATCACCATCGACGTCTACCCCGGCTGGGACATCGAGCCGCTGCGCGCCGTCCGTCAGGCCTATCCGGCCCTGGGCATCGGGGTTGACGCGCGCGGTGCCTACACCGACATCGCCGCTCTCGAGGCGCTGGACGCCTATACGCTCACCTCCATCGAACGCCCGTTCACCAACCTCACCGACCATGCCGACCTGCAAGAACGCGTCGCCGCCCCGGTCCTGCTCGAGGTGTCCTCGGTGGCCGAGCTGGACGAGGCGATCACCGTGAAGGCGGGCCGGGCGCTGCTGCTGCGTCCCGCCGCCCTGGGCTCGCTGCGTGAGGTACGGCGGGCGCACGACCGCGCCGTGGCGGCGGGATGGGAGATCGCCTGCGCCGGAGGCCAGGGCACCGGCCTGGCCCGGGCGGCCACGGTCGCCGCGGCCAGCCTGCCCGGCTGCGGCCTGCCCTGTGACGTGGCCGAGCCCCCGCGCAGCGCGCAGATGGTCATCCCGCCGGTCGGCGCCTCCGGCGGCGTCGTGGCGGTGCCGCTCACCCAGCCGGGTCTCGGCCACACCGTCGACGTGGCCCGGGTCCGCCGTCTCGCCAAGGACTCATACGCCATCTGAGCGCCTCCGGTGAGGTTTCCCGGCGGCGAGGCGACGGCCTGTTCTCCAGGTGCCGAGATCGTCCGCCGTGCGGGACACGGTCTCAGCGCCGCCGGGCGAAAGGACCGGCGATCTTACGGACGGTCTCGGCGGCGCCCCAGTCGTCGTGGCCGTGGGCGATGGTGGCCAGCAACTCCCGCAGGTGGAACAGCGGCATGCGGTCCTGCCAGCCGTCGGTCATGGGCGCCGTCTCGGCGTACACGGCGAAGAAGCGGTCGGAGGCGGGCGGGCGCGGTGTGCACCACAGCATGCTGAGGTCGACCTCGGCCCAGTTGTAGGAGACGGCCGGATCCACCAGCGCCGGGGCTCCGGCATGGTCGGACAGGATGTTCCCGCTCCACAGGTCGCCATGGGTCAGCACCGGGGGCCGGGGCGGCACCAGCTCGGGCAGGGCGGCGCACAGACGTTCCAGTGCCTGGCGGTCGCCGCGGTCGAATGCCGCCTCCACCGGCGGCTCGCCCAGCCAGCGCAGGACCCGGTGCCGCGCGAAGAAGGAGTACCCGTCCTCGTCCCAGGCGTTGTCCTGCCGGAGGTGGCCCAGCCAGCCGTCCCGGTGCCAGCCGAAGCGGTCACCGGCCGTCGTGGTGTGCAGGGCGGCGACCTTGTGGGCCAGGTCCTCCCAGAACCGCTCCTCGCCGTCACGGCGGGGCCGGAGCGGCTGGAGCACGAGGAGGTCGGACGTCACCGCCAGCACGTCGGGGGTGACGGCGCCGCCCGTCTCGCGAAGCGCGCGCAGGCCCTCGGCCTCGATCTCGAAGAGGTCGGAGCCGGGCCCGCGCAGCGTCTTGGCGAACACCCGGGAGCCGTCGCGCAGGGTCGCCATGCCCGCCACGGCCACCGTGCCACCGGTGGCCACGTGTGCGGACTCGGCGGCGAGCCCGGCGTCACGAAGCCGCCCCAGAAGAAGATCCATATCGACCACGGGGTCATGGAATCATGACATTTCCGAAAATAACCAGACTCTCCGTGAGGATCATGCGGAAAAGGGATTCGGATCGGCTCTCCACGGCGGCCGCGGTGTTCCGGTCCCCCGCCGATCCGGGTCAGAGATCGATGTCCTTGCCGATGTACAGCTCGGCGAAGGCGGCCGCGGCGGCCCGCGAGCCGAGGATCCGCCGCAGCCTGGCAGCCCCGGAACCCGCGCGGAAGAGGTCGCCCGACGAGGCCCCGTGCAACACCTCCGAAAGCCAATGCGAGAACTCCTGGCATTGCCACACCCGCGGTAGGCAGGCCGCCGAGTAGCCGCTCAGGCCGCTGCCGTCGCCCTTGCCGCAGTACGCGACGAGGGCCTCGCCGAGCAGCAGCGCGTCGTGCAGCGCGAGGTTCATGCCCTTGGCGGCGATGGGTGCCGCGAGATGGGCCGCGTCACCCGCCAGATACAGCCGTCCGTACGCCATCGGCTCCACGACATAACTGTGCATGTCCAGCACGCGTTTCTCGATCAGCCGTCCCTCGGCGAGCGGCCGGGCCCCGTCCGCCGACAGCCGGGCGCGGAGCTCGGACCATACCCGCTCGTGCGGCCAGTTCTCCGGGTCGTCATCGGGCGGGCACTCGAGATAGTAGCGGGTGACCTGGGGGCTTCGAGCCATATGGGCGGCGAAACCGCGCGGATGGATGCCGAAGACGACGCAGTCGGAGGACGGCGGCGCCTCGGCGAGGAGGGCCAGCCAGCCGACGCCGTAGTCATACCGGGCGACGGTGGCGTGTTCCGGCGGCAGGCAGGCGCGCGTCACGCCGCGTGCGCCGTCGCAGCCCGCGATGACATCGCAGTCGACGCGCCGGCGTTCGCCCGTCTCGGGGTCCGTATACGACACCGAGGGCCGATCCGTGTCGATGGCGTGCAGTTCCACATCGCGTACGCCGAAGCAGACATCGCCGCCCGCGTCATCCGCGTACGCCCGCACCAGATCCGTCACCAGCAGCTGCTGCGGGTAGACGAAGTGATGCTGCCCCGACAGCTCGCCGTACCGGAACCTGTGGCGCTCACCTGCGAACCGGAACTCGCATTCGCCGTGCGCCTGCGCGTATTGCAGCAACCGGTCAGCCAGTCCGCGCCGTTCAAGGGCGCGCACCGCCCACTCCTCGATGAAGCCCGCGCGGGGCCGCTGCTCGATGAATTCCCTGCTCTCGGTCTCCAGCAGCACGCAGTCGACGGAGGCGGCACGCAGGATGTTGGCGACCGTGAGACCCGCGGGTCCGGCGCCCACAATGACGACACGGGTGCGCTGTATCGGTGTAGAGGGGGAGGAGGCGACAGTCATCCGAACTCCATCTCGACGGCCTTCCACGGGGGCGGTGTCACCGGGTGCGAAGTGGCTGTGAGCGATCGGCTCCCATCATCTGTCAGGAGCCGGAGCTTGAGAAACTTCGACATTCAGAGCCTGCTCGATGAGCGTGCCAAGGCGGTCTCGCCGGCCCCTGGCCGGATGCGAGAAGAGTCATTCCGTCGGGACGGGAACGCGTCTTCGGGGCCTTCTTGCTGAGCGAAGGAACGTATCCAGCCGTGGGCAGGTGTGATGATTGGGGGCAGCGTGCGGCTAACGGCCCGGCCGCTGTAGCCGCTGGATCTGGAGGCGCAGCTCTCGTTCACGATTCTCACGCTGCTGCTCGCGACGGAGTTCCCGCTCTTCGGCGTCCTTCTCGTCCCAGCGGGCCCTGGTCTCCTTGATCTGGTGCAGGGTGATGTTGGACACGCAGATGATGACGACCGCGATGGCCAGGGGCGTGCTCGCATGGCCGGTGAAAAACAACACGAAAATGGCGATGAAACACACCCATGACGCGGTCTTGGCGGCGATTTCTATCGCGTCGATGTGCTCTTCGAACAGTGACATCCGTTACTCCGATGCTATTGGGGAGTAGTCCGTTCGGCATGAGGGGAAATGACTGAAATGTCACACCAATCCGCTCTCATGGCTATGGCTCCAACGACAGAAGCACGATGGCGGCGGCGTCCGGGCCTTGTCGGCATAGACGATCTATACCTAGTGTGGTATTAAATTTTCCCTTCCATAGCGGGGTCCTGGAGAAGACGGGGGCGGCGTGGCCGAGCGGATGGTGCCCAACCCCCGGCACGAGCGGTTGAGGCAATTGCTCGTGGAGGCCGAGGGCAGGGCACAGGAGGTACGGCAGGCCTACCAGCGCGCGTCCGGAGCGATGCGGTCGGGAAAGGTCTGGACGGGACCGACCGCCGCCAGGTGGACCACCGAGCTGGAAGACCGGCACCACCGGCTGGGGCGGCTCGCGCAGCGGGTGGTGGACGCGATCGAGGAGGAACTGCGCCGGCATCCTCCGCTGGTGACCGAGGCCGAGGCGAACGCCATGCGCCGGGAGATGGCCAGACGCGTGTGACCACCGTGACCGCCCTGATCACGAAGGGGGACGACGCCCCATGGCACCCACCGGCGAGTTCTGCGGGATCGACCCCGGCGAGATGGGGCAGCTCGCCACCTCCCTGAGCGGCGGGGCCGATCGGCTGACCGCGTTCAGCAAGGAGTTCGAGGCAAAGCTCCGCCAGCACGGGATCAGCACCCCCGCGCTGCGGGAGATCGCCGACATCGCCGACTGGGGCAGGACCCAGGTCTCCATGCTTCACGGCCGGATCGACCTGATCAAAACATTGGGCAACGGCGCCCCGGAACTGGGCGGTGGAGGCGGCCGGTCGCCGCTCGTCCGCCTGCCCGACGAGCTGGAGGGGTTCGAGACCGCCCAGGGACTGGCCAGGATGTACGGCGACGACATCCTCGTGAACCACAGCGGCGAACTCCAGGCCGCGCTCATTCACGACCACTCCGACGAGGTCGCCCAGTTGGCGAAGAACCCCCAGGCAGCCGCCGCCTTCTTCGCCCTGTTGCCTGCGAAGGTCCGCGACAGCCTGCCCAGCCTCATCGCGGGCACGGGCAGCAAGACCGCCAAGAAAGACCTGGCCGCCTTCAGCGAGGCCCTCGGCGCTGCGCTGCGCGCCCCCACCCTGGTCCCGGCGTTCGCCAAGGTCAAAAGCGACCTGGTGAAACCGGCCGGAAGCAAGACCGCCGCGTGGAACCGCCTCGCGCTGCTCAAGGGAGCGAACGCCCCTTCCGGCGTCCGCAGCGCGGCGGCCCGCACCCTGGCCCTGGACGAGTTCGCGAAGAAGCCCCGGCAAGACTGGCGCGCCGCCGGACCCACCGAGACGAAGGCGTACGGCCTGCCCTCCGACCTGGTCGCCATGGGATTGGAGGTGCTCGCCGGAGACGGTGCGGCCGCGCGAGACGCGTTCGCGAAGATGGGCGGAGCCGACGTCAAGCTGAGCCAGGCCGAGAAAATGAAACGGTTCCTCGACTACGCCAAGAGCACAGGCAACGGGGACGAGGTGGCCGATGCCTTCGGCCGGGCGCTGGAGGCCGGGACCGGGTCCACGACCGAGAAGCCGGGACGGCACAGCCCGGAGGCCGCCGCCTTCACCCTGGATGCGATGAAGGTCGCAGGCTCTTTCGGTGACGACCTGCCGAGGATCGCCAAGGACTCCATGGTCACCATCGCAAAGTCCTACATCCACGAACTGGCCTCGGGCGCCCGCTTCGACAAAGCCGTGGACCGGGCATCCGGGATGGGGGTCCCGGAGAACTGGATCGCCCTTCCCGGGGTGACCCCGACGTTCTACCTCAGCCCGGGGGATACTCATCGTTTCCTGAAGACCTTTGTTGGAGACAAGCGGCTTACCAATGACTTCGACGCGACCGCAGCCCAATTCCGCCACGACACGCTGAAGGCGGCGGCCCGCCTGGACGCACAGGGCGGGAGCAGGTACTTCGAGGACACGGCGAGGGTGTTCGGCGACCTCGCCAGCGTGGAGTTCAAGGCGACGCTAGATGTGCGCGGCGAGCGGGACGCCACCGACGACTTGATCCGCGACATCACCAAGAACACCTTTGCCCTCGGGATCGACCGGATTCCCCTCATGGGTCCCCTCGCGGATGAGGGCGTGAAAGCGGGATGGGAACTGGCCAAGGCATATGGAATCAGCACCGCCCTCGACGGCTGGGCCGACAGCTTCGAGACACGGGTCGAGGAGGTCACCGGCGCTCGGTCGGACTTCGTCCTGCGCCAGAAGTACGACGTGGCTCACATCCTTCATGAGGCCGGATACCCAGCGAGCGAGCCGCCTGCCGAGCTCATCAGCAAGAGCACTGGCAATCTCAAGACCTATGACGAGCTCTTGGCAGAGGCGAAGCGGGAAGCCAGTGATGACAAGAAATGGGAGCATGTGCTGCGGGAGAAAATGACACCCTACGAACGCTGGATGGACAGTAACGAAAGGCTAGATAAAAAGATCGAGTACTCCTCGCAGTTCCTGACCAGCGAACAAGCCAAAGAGCAGCTAAGAGTCTGGAACTAACTCGACTTCTTTACTGCGGCAAGCAGGGAGTCATCGCGTCCAGTCGCCATGTGGGAGCCTCAGGGGCTACATATACGGTAACCGTGATACCTAGGTCTTTCTTGGTGCCATGGATGAACCGTCCCTCATTGGTATTCATCTGACTGTAGTCATACTCCAACTTGTATCCGAAATTCTGGACAAGAACGTTCTCCATCAGCGCTTGGGCTCGTCCCAGGTGAGAGTCCAATGGTTCGTTGACGCGCTCATCATCTGCCGTAGCCCGCAGTACCCGCCTGAATTTGTCTTTGTCGCAGCGGATATCCTGGTCTGGGCGCTGTAGGATGCGCAGTTTCATCAGTGGGTTCTTGAAGAGATCATTTGTCTCTAGTCGTTGCGCGTCCTTCTGCAGCTCCGCTGCCGCATCCTTCAGCGAAGGCCCGGAAGTGCATCCCGATGACACCATCACCAGTGCCAAACCGGCGACCATTAACCGGGCGAAACGCATTCAGTACCTCCAGGGGGCGGCTGGCGCTGGGACGTACCCAATCCTTACCCACTTAGCCTGCCTTCGCCACACCCTTCCCATGCCCATCCGTCAGCGATGGTTGCCTTCAAGTCGATCGATAGGCCCTGCCTGCCGTCGGCCTCCGTAAGGACATCTCCTCGCGGACCAGAGCCGAGACCCGCCCGGCCCGCGACTTACCTGCTGTCATGGTTTCGCCTTTCGGGTGCTTCCCGATGTCCGCGTCCGGATGCGAAAGGGTGCTTTCTCATTCATGTGTGGCCTGATCCGTCTCCGGTTGAACAGGTGATGAACTGCTTTCTTTATCGCGCTGTCGCGAAGGGAATTTCTGTGCCTAGAATGCCTTGCCGATAGCGGATCGACTACCGGATCGGCAGTCCAAGTTAGAACAGGCGATGACAGTCGTTGGTCTACCAAGGGCTGGACCCGGTATTGCTGATCGGATAATAGGTCCGTTTTTTCTAATTCGAGAGGAAATGCGATGGAAGTGGTGCCGTCTCTCGACCCCGGATCCCCGCGCGTGCGGTTCGGCACCGAGTTGCGCCGCCTTCGGGAGGCCGCACAACTCTCGCAGGCCGCCGTGGCCGGGCGCCTCGGCTGCACCCAGACCCAGGTGAGCCGCCTGGAGAAAGCCACCCGCACCCCGTCGAAGTCCGACGCCGAGAGGCTGGACCAGCTTTTCGGGGCGACCGGCGGCGTCTCCTTCACTCGGCTCTACCAGCGCATCATCGCCCAACCCGGTGGCCCGATCTGGTTCCGAAGCTGGGTCGAGGAGATCGAACCCACCGCCCGTGTCTTGCGCTCCTGGGACCCCCTTCTTGTCCCAGGCCTCCTCCAGACGGAGTCCTACGCTCGCCACGTGCTCGGTCAGGAACCCCGGATCACCTCTGAGGATGTAGAGAAACGTATCCAGGCTCGCGTACAACGTCGGAGAATCCTCGACCGGGACGATCCTCCGCTGCTCCTGGCTCTCATCGACGCCAGCGTGCTGCGGCGTCCGGTGGGGGACTCCGTGGTGATGCGCGAACAGTTCGACTATCTACTGGAGATCGCGCAGCGTCCCAACGTTTCCATCCAGCTCATTGACCAGCGGTGCCTGTCGGGACTGCTGGGAGCGTTCATGATTGCCGAGCTTCCAAATGGACAGCCAGACGTTATCCACTCGGACTCTCCAGCCGAGGGGCAGATTTCGGCTGATTCTGGACTTGTGGCCTCGATATGGAATCGATATGAGGCGATACGACGGTGGGCTTATCCTGATCACATGTCCCTCAAAATGATCGAGGAAGTGAAGCGGGAATGGACCTGAGCGCCGCCGTGTGGCGGAAGTCATCGCGTTCTGGATCGAATGGCGGCCAGTGTGTTGAGGTGGCAGCCAACCTGCCCGGAGTGATCGCCGTTCGTGACAGCAAGAACCCCGACGGCCCCAAGTTGCTCTTCACTCCCACCGAGTGGAAAGCGTTCGTCGGCGGCCTCAAGACCGGCGAGTTCGACTCTCTGTCCTGACCTTTTCCGCTCCTCGGGTCGGCTACAACACCTCCGAGCTCTGAAGTAACGGCCGCGACGCCTGGGCGGACAACGGCAGTCCCGTCCCCGTCCAAGGCGTCGCAGAGCCGGGCTTCGTCAGAAGAGGGCGGGCAGCCGGGGCCAGGCGGCCCTCCGCCGATAGCCCCGGGCGTCACCGTGCCTGCTCCACGCCTCCTCCAATGCCGCGACGGATGTCTCACCGCAGTCGGTCCGGGTCAGGACAATGCACCGCATGAAAGGCCTGGAGTTTCGCTGCGTCGCCGTCGTGGGCGTGGGCGTGGGCGACGGTGTGATCCCCGCCCCGTTCGCGGTCACGCCGAAGGACGAGGACGTAGTGGCTCATCGTGGCTCTTCGAAGTTAAGCGGGGTTGAGGCATCCGCGGTTCTTGCGAGTGGTGGCGCAGCGGGTACGTAACCGCTGGTTCTCGGGGTTGCGGAAGCCGTACGCGTCCCGCCCGACCGCCTTGGTCACCCGGTTGGTGTCCTCGGAACCCGCGTTGGTGATCCCGGTCCGTAGGACAGGCCCCTGACCAGGTTGTTGTTCTCGGTATCGACCTTGGTGACCGCCACGCCTTCCAGGCCCAGCAGCCGAGTCGTATCGTTGACCACGTTCGCGGCTCTTCTGTTGTGAGATCTTGCTTCGACAACAGGAATGATCAGCGAGAGTCGCGAGCTCTCTCAAGACACCGGCCTCACCCCATCGGCAGCACGCTCCGGCGCTCAACCCCGATCAAGTTCGAAGAGCCTGGAATCCCCAGTGTCCATCCCTCCTGGGATCACTCCTTTTTCGACTACGTAGCCTGCAACATCCTGGCCATCCAGCGCCTCACCATCATCGAAGCCGCATCGCGTCGAAGATCATGGAGTCTGATCGGCGGGGCGGGACCGCTCGTTCCGCTGCGTCCGCCTGTATGGCGGTGCCGCGCTAAGATCGCGTCCCGTGCTTTCGGATAGTTCCTGGCGAATTATCAGGATTGGACTAGTAGGTCTGGTCCTTGCGGCGGCGGTCGCGGGCCTGGTGCTCGGCGACGCCTGGCTCTGGGTGGCCGTCGAATGGTCGCCGCCGGCCTATGCGGATGCGGAGTTCTACGCGCGCGGCGGGTTTGACACCCCGACGGCTGTGGCGCTGCTCGTGGCCGCCCTGGTGAAGGCCGCGCTCCTGTGGCTGATCCTGCGTGCCCCCGCGCCGGGACCGCTGGACCGCCGGGCGAAGGCGCTGCGCCGACTGCTGTATCTGGCGGTGGCGTACACCCTCGTGCTGTGGTACCCGATCGCGCTGCTCCCCGACGCGGTCGACGCGGCATTCCAGCTCGCGCTGTGGATCGCGATCGACGTCCTCTACCTGCTCGTTATCCGCTGGCGGTCCCGCATGCTGCGCGCGGTGGCCGGAGCGATGTTCGCGGTCGAGCTGGCCGGGATGGCCAACGAACTGCTCGACGAACTCGACCTCCCAGAGCTTGGATCGGGCGGCATCGTCGAACTGGGCTTGATGCTGGGTGGAGTGGCGGCGACCATCATCACGGTCGTCGGGCAGCGGCGCGACGGCCGGTGGAGCCGCGGCACGCAGGTCGCCGGGTGGTTGTCGGTGGGCGTCTACGCGCTGGTGATCCCGCTCAACATGCTCTTCGGAAGGATCTTCAGCGGCAATCTGGCGATGCTGGTCATGATGGACGCGGTGGGGCTCGTCAGCACCGTGTGGATCGCGGCGACCGCCCGTGAACTGCCCGCCGAGGGCCGCCCGGCGGACCTTCCGCCCGCGCGGCGGCGCGTGATCCGCGTCGCGGTGGCGGCCGTGGCCGTACTGCCGATCATCGCACTGATCCACCCGGAGCAGACTCCGCACCTCACCTACACCGGCTGGTCGATGGGCTGCTATGACCGGCCCAGCTTCGGCGACCTGAAACCTGCGGAACGCGACGCCGCGTTCCTGTGCCGGGCGCGGAGCACAGAGGGCGGGGTCCCGCCCATGTTCCCGGACAACCTGTCGGACCAGGGGATCCTCGCGTACGGGCGGGCGCTGTGCCGTACAAAGGACCGCGACGAGCAGGAGGCGATTCTGACGCGGGCCGGTTCCGCGCGGCCCGCCTGGGGCGTGGACCCGTGGGACCTCGTCTACGTCTGCCCGGAGATCGTCGGCGCAACCCATCCCGAGCTGCTGCGGTCGACCACGGAGATGGAGGCGGCGAACGCCGCGTACATCGCCGAGGAGGACGCGAAGTGCCGCGCCCCGTGGCCCCGGACGAAGGGGGTCGTCCAGGCCACGGCCAAATACTTCCTGTTCGTCGACGGCGATCCCGGTTATCTGGTCCACGACCCCGAAGACGAAGCGGCCGACGAGGCGGCGGAGCAGGCGATGGACAAGGTCTACGACGACAGCACCCTCGTCGGGGTGGCCAGCAGCGCGGTGCTCATCGGGCACGTCGAAGACGTCGTTGATCTGTGCCTTACAGTGAAGGCCTTCCGTACCGCGCCGCCACAGCGGACGGCCGGGTGGGATCAGGTCAACGAGGTGCCGATCGTCAGCCGCAGCGGCCGGCTCACCGTGCCGGAGATGGGCAAGGGCGGAGAGGTGGGCGCGGGTGCCCCGATGCCGAACTTGGCGATCGCGGGGAAGGGCCGCTACCGGCTCCGTGTCTACGTGCGGGTCGGCGACGCAGGGGAGGAGCACCTGGTCGTCGTGTTCCCAGGTGCGTCGAGGAAGAGGCTTAAGCTGAAGCCGTGAGCGGTGGCGGGGCGCACACTCTCCTCCGTCGCCCTTCTACGGGCGGCCGGAGATAGCCACCAGGTCTACGGGCGGCCGGAGACAGCCACCAGGACAGGGCCTGCTCGGTCAGGTCGAGGGCCGCACCGCCCGGACGGTGGTCGACTGGCTGGACGCGCGCGGTGCGGTTTCTGCGACCGGTGCGCCGCCTCGCGCCTGCCCGGACTGGAGCGGCCGGCCACGACGGTGCAGACCTGGTGGCCGGAGATCTGCGCGTTCATCCGCACCAGGATCACCAGCGCGGGTTCCGAGGGCGCCAACCGGGTGATCAAGACGGTCGGGCGGGACGCGTACGGCTTCCGCAACCCCGAGAAACAGGGGTTACGTACCCGCTGCGACACCACTCGGAAGAGCCGCGGATGCCTCAACCCCGCTGCGTGCGGTGCCGGGTCAGCCGCACCCTTCGGTGATGCCCTTGGGGGCGGCCGGGTCGGCCGCCGTGGCGGTGGGCGTGGGGACCGGCCTGGTGGTCGCCGTGGCGCTGGGCTTGGCGGTCGGTGTGGTGGCGGGCGTGGCGGTGGCGGCCAGGTGCTGACGGGGCTGGGCCGAGGAACGGATGGCCTTGGCCGTGATGGCGCGGATCTTGTTCCAGTCGGGGTATCCGGTGCTGATCAGCGGCGGGACGAACTGGACGCTGGTCACCTTGGCGTTCTTCACCTTCAGCGCCAGCGGGACCAGGTGCTCCAGCATCGGACGCGGGATGTCGGTCCGCAGAAGCTCCTTGGTGGCCAGCGCGATCCGGTTGAACCGGGAGAGCACGGTCGCCGGATCGGCCTGATCGAGCAGGGCGCCGAGCACGCAACGCTGGCGGCGCATCCGGCTGAAGTCGTCGCTGTTGGTCCGCGAGCGGGCGAACCACATCGCGTCGGCCCCGCTGAGCCGGCGGGTGCCGGCCTTGACCAGGCCCTCGTTGTATTTGCCGAACACCACGTCCTGCGGGACGGTCAGCTTCAGGCCGCCGATCGCGTCGATCAGCCGGGCGAAGCCCCACATGTTCACCAGGGCATACCAGTCGATCTTCAGTCCGAGCGTGTATCCGACCGTTTCCACGAGCGTCCGGGTGCCCTGGCCCTTGCGGCCGCCGAAGATCTCAGGATGGGCGTCGGCGTATTCCCAGACCGCGAAGAGCAGGTCCTCTCGCGAGCCGTCGGGGTTGGCCGGAAGCCGGAAACCGTCGGGGAACCGCTTGGCCATCGGCGACCCCGGGACGAAGCGGACGTTCTCAAGGTTGCGCGGCAAGCTCAGCAGCACGGTGTTGCCGGTGGCGATGTCGATGCTGGCCACGTTGATGCTGTCGGTCCGCACGCCCACCCGGTGGGTGTCCGCGTCGCCGCCGAGCAGGAGGATGTTCACCCGGCTGCGGCCCGCCCACGGGTCTTCCCTGCCGGCCTCGGGCATCGGCGTGGCCGGAGCGGTGAAGACGTTGTCCAGCGTCGAGTCCGAGACGGAGGCGTACCGGCCGACCAGGCCGAACGGCAGCAGCACGGCCACCGCGAGCATCCCGGCCACGCTTCCGGTGATCGCCTGGCGGCCTCTCGGCAGCCTGCTGGGCCTCAGCACCACGAACGAGTGCACGACCAGCGCGAACCAGGCGACGCCGAAGGCCAGGGAGACCACGATGAGACCGCTCAGCCAGGACGAGGTGACCAGCCGCCCGGCCAGGCCGCCGAGGTCGGTGGTGAGCGCGATCCACAACAGGCCCAGCAGGAGCGCGGCGTAGACGGACAGGAGGGTCAGTCCGGTCTTGCGCCAGCCGGCGCGCAGGTGCGCGGCTCCGGGCGCGACAACGGACAGGGCCGTCCATCCGATGATCGCACCGGCCCCGGGAGGCCTTGGTTTGTCGCGCAACTGCTCCCCGATTCCCTCTCGCTTGGGCGCCGCAGGGAGATGGTAGGGCGACGGTCAGGACCTGCGGGCGACGAGTGAGTGAACAGCGTGAAAAGCAATCCGGCCTTATCATCATAATTCCGCCGGAATAAGATTCCGGTCATGTCTTTCATCGAGATCGAGCAGGACATTGCCGACGGATGGTCGCCATCACGCCGAACCGGCCCCACCGCCTCAACGCCTTCACCCACGTCATGCGCGGTGAGCTGATCGAGGCCCTCGGCCGGTCGGACGCCGCCGAGGGCGGCACGGCCTTCCTGGAGAAGCACCCGGAGAAGTTCCCGATGAGGGTCAGTGAGGATCTTCCAGACGTGATCCCCTCATGGCTCGCCGACCCATACGAACTACCCTGACCCAATGCCTGACGTTCTCGGTCCCGATTACGAGCTCACCGTCCTGCCCATGGCCGACGACTACGAGGGGCCGGTGGTCGCCTCACTGGTACGGCGGCGCGCCGCCGAGCCCACCGGCAGAGCCGTGCTCTACCTCCACGGCTTCACCGACTACTTCTTCCAGACACACCTGGCCGATCATTTCGTCGCCCAGGGCATCGACTTCTACGGTCTCGACCTGCGCAAGTACGGCCGCTCGCTGCTGCCGCACCAGACCCGGGGGCTCGTGCACAGCGTCACCGAGTACTTTCCCGAGATCGACGAGGCAATCCGGATCATCCGCGAAGAGGACGGGCACGACGAGGTGATCCTCAACGGTCACTCCACCGGCGGCCTGGTCGCCGCCCTGTGGGCGGACCGGGGCCGGGGCCGGGGGCTGATCCAGGCCCTGGCGCTCAACAGCCCCTTCCTCGACCTCAACGTCCCGGCTCCCCTGCGGGCGGCCGCCGACCTGCTGAAGGGGCCGTTGTCCCGGATGTCCGCGCGCGTCGTCCTGCCTCTCGGGCTGGCCACCGCCTACGGCGTGAGCCTGCACCGCGACCATCACGGCGAATGGGACTTCGACCTGGAGTGGAAGCCGATCGGGGGGTTCCCGGTGCACGCGGTCTGGCTGTCCGCGATCCGCCGCGCCCAGCGGCGGCTCCACGGCGGCCTGCGGGTGGACGTCCCGACCCTGGTGCTCTGCGCGGGGAAGGGGCTGCGGCTGCGCGACTTCGCGCCGGAGGCCCAGGAAGCCGACATCGTGCTCGACCCGGAGCAGATCGCCCGCTGGGCGACCAGGATCGGCCCGCACGTGACATGCGTCCGGGTACCGGGCGGCATGCACGACCTGGTGCTGTCGCCCGAGCCCGCGCGCAAGCAGATGCTCGCCGAGATGGACCGCTGGCTCAACGGCTATTTCTGACCGGCGGCTCCCGCCCGTCGCCGCGGTCCCCACGCCCGCCTCCGGGATCTACCAGGGGAAGGCGAACAGGCTGTAGTAGGCCGCGGCGACCAGGAGCAGAGCGGTGCCGCCGAGCACCCCGGCGATCGCGACGTGTTGCGCGCGGCTGGGCTGCCAGCCCTCCCGCAGCCCCGAGACGACGGCCCCCACCGCCGTGACCTCCTGCAGCAGCATGAGCAGGGCGAGGATCCGGATGATCAGCCACCCGGCGAGCACCGCCGGCCAGGCTCCGGCCTGGTTGACCGAGAACAGCACCAGCAGGGTGATGAACGCCACCACCGAGGCGAGCAGCCCGGCCCCGGTCCACGCCATCCGGCGGAACCGGCGCCGGATCGGCGGCCAGATCCGGGCGTTGGCCTCGGCGGCCAGCTGCCGGCCGCGCAGCCGCAGCACCATTTCCGCGACCGGGCCGACCACGTATCCGACGGCCGCCAGGCAGAGCGTGAGGCCGAGGACCGTGCCTCCGGCGTACCACGGAGCGGTGGGGACCTCGCTGGCCTCGTAACGCTGGACAGGGGTGGCGCCCGCGATGCGCGTCAGCGGCCTGGCCGTACCCGGCAGGCCCTTGACCCAGTTGGCCAGCGTCTCCAGATAGCCGGGTGCGAACGGCCCGCCGTGGATGCGCATGCCGTGGTCGGCCCGGTCGAGGTAGCGGATCGTGTAGTCGGAGTTGCGGCCCTCGGCGAGCGCGCGGGTGAGTGCCTGGCTGCTCTCCACGAACGGGATCGACGGGTCGCGCGTGCCGTACAGGGCCAAGACCGGCTGGTGGACCTTGCGCAGGGCGGGCAGGCCGTCGTAGCGCAGGAAGTTCATGTGAACCGCGCTCATCGCCCGGGTGATCAGCTCGCGCACCCCGCCGGGCGCGTGCAGCCGGTCGAGCTGCTCGCCCATCGCCCAGGTGACCTGCCGCATGGGCGACACGTTGGGCGACGACACCAGCACGGCGAACCCGACGTCCCGGCTTTTGGCGGCCGCGATCGGAACCACCCAGCTGCCCTCGCTCACCCCCCAGAGCCCGGTCCGGGCCGGATCGACGTCGGCGCGCATGCGCAGCCGCGCCAGGATGTGCAGCGCGTCGTCGGCGAGCAGGGTGAAGTCGCGGTTGCGGAAGTCGTAGCGCACGGTGCGCTTGTCGTAGACGAGCGTGACGATTCCCGCTCTGGCCAGCCACTCGGCCTGCGTGGTGAACTCGCCCTGCACGCCGGGCCCGGCCCCCTGCACGAAGATCAGGGCAGGATGCCTTCCGGGCGTGAGCGGCGCGCGGATCGTGGCCTCAAGAGTCGTGTCACCGACGTCGACGGTGATGTCCTGCGTGGTGATCTGCCCGGTCGCGGCGACGGGTCTGACCTCGGCCGGAGGCTGGACGGGCAGGGTCTGGAAGACCGGGTCCGCGGTCAGCGGCGGTGGGTCGAACGGCGGTGGCAGGGTGTAGCCCAGTGTCGCGAGGCCCACCAGGATCAAACCCGCGGTCACGCTCAACACGCCCCGGCCAACCTGCATGCAGACCCGCTCCCGATCGTCGCCCGCCTTTGTGAAGACCGTGTGACCGGTATCGTTCCCTCTGATCTTCAAGCGTACCCACGATCGGAATCCCGCGACAGAGGCGCGAGGCCGCTGCGGCGAGAGTGGCCGCATTTACCTCTGAGTCCTGTTAGCTTCAAGCGACATGCGGGTGTTGCACACATCGGACTGGCATCTGGGCCGTTCGTTCCACCGAGAGAGCCTCCTGGCCGCCCAGGGGGCCTTCGTCGACCACCTGATCGAGACGATCAGGACGGAGCGGGTCGACGTGGTCGTCGTCTCCGGAGACGTCTACGACCGGGCGCTGCCCTCGGTCGACGCGGTGGACCTGTGCAACCAGGCCCTGCGACGGCTCGTCGCCGAACGCGTGCGGACGGTCCTCATCAGCGGCAACCACGACTCGGCGCGCCGTCTCGGCTTCGGCGCCGACCTGATCGACGCCGCCGGTGTCCACCTGCGCACCGACGCGGGACGGGTCGGCGAGCCCGTCATGATCGACGAGGTGGCGTTCTACGGCATCCCCTACCTGGAGCCCGAGCTGGTGCGCGGCCCCTGGGAGCTGCCCGAGCGCACCCACACCGCCGCGATCGAGCACGCCATGTCGCTGATCCGCGCGGACCTCGCGCACCGGGGCCCCCGGTCGGTGGTCCTCGCCCACGCGTTCGTGACCGGAGGCCGGGCCAGCGACAGCGAGCGCGACATCAGCGTCGGCGGTGTCGCCCACGTCCCGCTGTCGGCTTTCGACGGTGTCGACTACGTGGCGCTGGGACACCTGCACGGCCGGCAGCAGATGAGCGAGACCGTGCGCTACTCCGGATCCCCGATCGCCTACTCCTTCTCGGAGGCCGGTCAGGTGAAGGGCTCGTGGCTGGTCGACCTCGGTCGTGACGGTCGCGTGAGCGCGGAGTTCGTCGAGGCGCCGGTGCCCAGACCCGTCAACCGGCTCCGCGGCCAGCTCGACGACCTGCTGACCTCGGCCGAATACACCCCCTACGAAGACCACTGGCTCCAGGTGACGCTCACCGACCCGATCCGGCCCAAGGGCGCCATGGAACGGCTCAGATCCCGCTTCGAGCACACCCTCACGCTGTCCTTCGAACCCGAGGGAGGCGTCCGGGAGACCGCGGCTCGGCCGAGGCTGGCCGGTCGTCCCGAGATCGAGGTGGCCCTCGACTTCATCCGCGAGGTGCGTGGCGAGGCCGCCGACGGCGACGAGACCCGGCTGATCCAGGAGGCCGTCGAGGCCTGCCGTACCAAGGAGGCGATGGCGTAGATGCGTCCGCACCGTCTGTGGATCACCGCGTTCGGTTCCTTCCCGGGGGAGGAGGAGATCGACTTCGACGCCCTCTCCGAGGCCGGGCTCTTCCTGATCCACGGTCCCACCGGCGCGGGCAAGACCACCGTGCTGGACGCGCTCTGCTACGCCCTCTACGGCAGGGTGCCGGGCAAGCGCGACAGCGCCAAGAGCCTGCGTTGCGACCACGCGCCTCCGGGCCGGGGACCCAGCGTGACCCTGGAGGTCACGGTGCGGGGCCGGCGGCTGAAGATCACCCGATCGCCCGCCTGGCAGCGTCCCAAGCTCAGGGGGACCGGCACCACCAAGGAGAACGAGAAGGCCCTTCTCCAGGAACTTTCCCCCTCGGGGGAGTGGACCGGGCTGACCACACGGGTCGATGAGGCCGGAGAGCTGATCGGCACCCTCCTGGGCATGAACGCCGAACAGTTCTTCCAGGTCGCGATGCTGCCGCAGGGGGATTTCGCGAAGTTCCTCCGGGCCGACGGCGAGGACCGCCGTAAGGTCCTGGAACGTCTTTTCTCCGTCAGGATCTACGCCGCGGCCGAGTCCTGGCTCGCGGACAGGAGGACCGAGGCCTACCGCGAGCAGCAGGCCCTCCGCAAGGAGGTGGATTTCGTCGTCAAGCGCCTGGAGGAGGCCGCGGGCCCCGGCCTTCTCGCGGACCTGACCCGGGACGCCTGTCCGGACGACCCGGCCCCCCGGGACGCCTGTCAGGACGACCTGGCCCCCCGGGAGATCACCGGCTCTGCGGTCTCCGCCCTGGTCTCCGCGGAAGACGACCCGCTGGGATGGGCCGGAGCGCTGGAAGGCCTCGCCGCGGAGGCGGCCGTCCGGACCGGCCGCGGCTGCGCTGAGGGAGAGGCGGCGGTGCTGGAGGCGCGCGAACGGCTGGAGAACGGCGCCGCGCTGGCCGACCGGCGGCGGCGTCACGCCGAGGCGCTGACCCGGAGCCGGGCGTTGGAGGAGACCGCCGAGGAGCGGGCGGACCTGGAGATCATCCTGGCGGAGGCGGCCCGTGCCGACCGTGTGCTGCCCCTGATCCAGGGTGCCGAGCAGCGGGCGGAAGCCGCGGCCAAGGCCCACCGGCTGGCCGCCGACGCCGCCGCCCGCGCGCTTCCCCTCCTCCAGGACGCCCAGGACATCACCCCGGATCACCTGGCCGCGCTGGAGCGTGACCGCCAGGACGAGATCAGCCGGCTGAGGGAGCTGCATGCCGAGGAGTCACACCTGGCGAAGATCCTCAAGGATCGCGAGCATGCCGCCCGTGAGATCGCCGAGCTGAGCGCCGCGCAGGAAGACGCCGACACCCGCCTGGCGGTCCTTCCCGGTCGCCGGCACGATGTGGACACCCGGCTCACGACCGCCCGCCTGAACGCGGCCCGGATCCCGGCCGCCGAATCCGCCAGGGACAGCGCGGCCACCCGCCTCCAGGCGGCCGAGCACCGTGACCGCCTCGCAGCCGAGCTGGAGGCCGCCCGCCACGACCTGGCGGCCCGCCTTTCCACCCTGCCCGTCACGCCTGAGGAGACCGCGGCGCCCGTCGTGCCTGAGGAGACCGCGGCGCCCGTCATGCCTGAGGAGACCGCGGCCCGCGAACTGCTGAGCTCCTGGGAGCGCGAGCGCCGCGAGGACCTCGCCGTGCTGGAGGGGCTGCGCGCCGACGAGACGCGGCTCGCCGAGCTGGCCGGGCTGCTCGCCGCGCTCGACATCGAGCTCCAGGAAGCGGCAGGGCGGCAGGCCTCGCTCCGCGAGATCCAGCGGGAACTGCCCGCCGCGCTGGCGGACGCGTCGGCGCGGCTGGCGGCGACCAGGGCCCAGGCGGCCAGGGTCCCCGCCGCGCAGGCAGGCGTGGACACCGCCACCGCCAAGCTCGACGCCGCCCGGCGGCGCGACGCCCTCCGCGTCGAGCTGGAGGCCGCGCGCACGGTCCGGACGGAGGCCACCGACCACGCCCAGCTGCTCCGCGACCGTCATCAGGACCTCCGCCAGGCCAGGATCGAGGGCATGGCCGCCGAGCTCGCGGCCAAACTCGTCCCCGGCGAACCGTGCGCGGTCTGCGGCTCACCCGACCACCCCGCCCCGGCCGCCCCGGCCGACGAGGCCCCCACCGCCGAGGACGAACGCGCCGCCCAAAGCGCCTACGACGCGGCCATGGAGCGGCGGCAGGCCGCCGAGAACACCGTCACGGCGCTGGCCTCCCGCCTCGACGAGGCCATCGCCGTCGCCGGCGATCTGACCGTCCACCAGGCACGGGAGAGTCTTGAGGAGGCCAGGCGGGAGCTGGCCGCCCTGACCGTCGCCGCGGAGGCGGAGGCGGCGCTCGCCGCGGAGGCGGACCGCGTCGCGGCCGAGCTGGACGACGCGAAGACCCGGACCGAGGAGACCGCCAGACTGCTGGCCGAGGGCCACGCCCGCCTGGCCGGGTGGCAGGCCGAGCGTGACCGGCTGACCGCCCGCCTGGACGGAGCCCGCGGCGCCGATCCCACCGTTCAGGCCCGTCGCGACCGCCTCACCGAGGAGGCCGCCCGCTTCGCCGCGGCCCTCGCCGCGGCCAACCGCACCGCCGACGCCGCGGCCGCCCACCGTGAGGCGTGCGGCAAGACGGATTTCACCGTGGAGCGCGCGGCGTGGGAGCTCTCGGAGGCCGAGCGGGCGCTGGCCCAGCTGCGAGACTCGGCCGGGACCGAGCCGGGGCTGGTGGCGGAGGCGAGCCGGATCGTGGCCGAGATCGGGGCGCTGGAAGAACGTTCACGCGGGATCGCGGTCACGCTGGCCGCCCGCCGTACGAGCGTGGAGAGGCTCACCGCCGACGCCGAGCGGCTGAGCGCACGCATCGACGGGGCCCGAGGCGAGGATCCGACCCTGGCCGCCAGGCTGGACCGGCTGGCCGACGAGGCCGAGCTGCTCAGAGAGGCGGTCGAGGCCACCCGGGAGGAGCGGGCCACCGCGGCCGAGCTCGCGACGGCCCAGGAACAGGCTCTGGCCGCCGTCGTCGAGGCGGGATTCCTCGGGCTCGACGACGCCCGCGCGGCGGTCCGCCCCGCCGCCGAGCAGGAGGAGAAGGCCGAACGGCTCCGCGAGCTCGACAGGGAGCGAGCCGCCGTCACCGCCGTGCTGGAAGATCCGGAGCTGATCGCCGCGGCGGCGGAGCCCGAACCCGACCTCGGCGAGTTGCAGAACGCGCGAGACGAGGCGGAGGCGGCTCACGCCGGCCGGCTCTCCGCCATGCACCAGGCCGAGGCCCGCCAGGCACGGCTGGCCGCGCTCCGCGCCGAGCTGGCCGCGTGCCTGGAGCGCTGGCGGCCCGCGGCGGAACGGCACCGTCTCGCCGACCGGCTCGCGGCCCTGACCGGCGGCAACTCCACCGACAACCAGTGGAACATGCGACTGTCGTCCTATGTGCTCGGCGAGCGCCTGCGCCAGGTGGTCGAGTCGGCCAACGAGCGGCTCGACCACATGTCGGGTGGGCGCTACCTCCTGGAACACAACCTGAACCGCTCGGCGGGAGATCGGAGCAAGTCGGGCGGCGGGCTCGGCCTGCGCGTCCTGGACGGCTGGACCGGGGTGGACCGCGATCCGGCGACCCTGTCCGGAGGGGAGAGCTTCATCACCTCGCTGGCGCTCGCCCTCGGCCTGGCCGACGTGGTCACGGCCGAGGCTGGGGGAGTGGAGCTCGGAACGCTCTTCGTCGACGAGGGTTTCGGCACCCTGGACGAGGACACCCTCGACGGTGTGCTCGACATTCTCGACGGCCTGCGCGACGGCGGCCGGGCCGTGGGCATCGTCAGTCACGTCGCCGAGCTGCGCACCCGCATTCCCGCGCAGTTGCGGGTCCGGAAGAACCGCCACGGCTCCACCCTGTCGGTGGCCGTCTCCTGACCGTGCGGGGGCGGGCGCGGTGGGTGGCCCACCCGGCGTGGCTCGCTCTCCGGCGGCCCCGCGCCACGAAACAGCTCAGCCGGGCCGCCAGAGGGGGGCGCGGTCAGTAGCCGCGGGTGCGGCGGGCGGCGGGCCTGCTGATGAAGGGCTTGCGGGCACGGCGGGCGGCCGGGCGCACCCGCCTGGCCAGGTCGGAGCCGGTGATCGCGCGCAGGATCTCCGCGCCGAGCATGACCCCCGCGCCCAGGGCGAGGGCGCTGGACAGGGCCTGCATCAGGCTGGCCACGCCCGCGTCCGCATGGCCGAGGCTGACTTCGAGCATGCCCCGGTAAAGCGCGCTGCCGGGCAGGAGCGAGCCGATCGCCGGAATCGTGAGCACCATCGCGGGCACCTGCGCCCGCCTGCCGTAGGCGGTGCCGAACAGGCCGATGACCGCCGCCGCGACGGCTGTCGCCAGGATGACGGGGACCTGCCAGATGTAGAGCTGCACGAAGACCACCCAGACGACCGCGCCGCCGATCGTCGCCGGGATCAGATGGCGGGGCGGCACGAGCAGCGCCACGGCGAACGCCAGCGTCAGCCCGATCGCGCCGAGAAGCTGCTCCGGCTTGATCAGCAGCGGTGCGGCGGGCACGTTCTCCACGCTCAGCGGCACGCCGAGGCGGACCGCGGCGTAGAGCGTGACGCCGATCCCGGAGATGATCGCGGTCAGGATGAAGAAGATCTCGAACAGCCGGCCGGTCGCCGTGACGTATTCTCCGGCGATACCGTCCTGCACGCAGGCCACCATGGGACGTCCGGGCAGCAACGCGACGACCGCGCCGACCACCACGGCCGGGGCCTGCACCGGCGCGCCCATCCAGATCATCAGCACCGCGAACAGCGAGCCGAGCATCGCCGCCACCGCTAGCTGGAAGAACTCCGCCACCCCTCGCCTGGCCAGCCAGGCGCCGGCCCGGTCGCCCAGCACGGTGGCGACGAACGCGGCCGCCGCGACCAGCGCGCCGCCGCCGACCAGGATGCTCGCCGAGGAGGCGATCAGCGCGAGCGCCGCGATCAGGAACCAGTTCGGGTAGACCTGCACCCGCCGGGTGATCTCACGGAGCCTGGCCTCGGCCTGCTCCAGCGTCAGCGATCCGCTGGAGGCCTCCCTGACCATGTCGTGGACCGCGATCAGCCGGTCGTAGTCGGGCAGGCGGCGGCGGACCCGGCGTTCGGCGGTGACCGGCGGCCGGCCGTCCGAGGGGACGTGCGACAGCGTGATGGCCGACAGGTTGACGTCGGCCTCGCAGTGCGGCACGCCGTACGCGTTGGTGATCCTGCGCATGCTGCCGGACACCGTCTCGGTGGCCTCCCCGCTGCCGAGCAGCAGCTCGCCCACGCGCAGCGCCAGCGCCATGGCCCGGTAGAGGTCGCGCTGGGTCGGTGCCTGTTCCAGCGGTGACGCCGACACCGATCCTCCCGCCTTTGTCCAAACCGACCCCTGCCGAGGTTATCTGCTCACCGCGGCCGCCAGAGCACGCACCCGCCCGGCATGACCGTCATGACCGATGATCACCGGCGGCTCGTTGTACGGCATGGCGTCGGACGAACGGCGCAACTTGATGTACTGGCCGCAGGCGTCGACGGCGTAGGGCTCCATGTCATCCTGGAGCGCCCCGATCACGGTGATGCCGTAGGTCTCGCCGATCCGGCGGAACAGCGCCACGGCCTCCCTGCGGTGCTCCTTGCCGAGGTTGCGGCCCAGCTCGTCCAAGACCAGGCACAGATGGCCGCCGCCGGAGGAGGCGATCGCCGCCGCGCAGACCAGCTTCACCGCCTTCTCGTCCATGAGCGCCGTGTTGGCCCGCCGGTTGTACGGCACGAAGCCCTGGCCCTCGCCCCTGCGCCACTTGGGCGTGACCCGCCACGCCCAGCGCTGCTCGGGGTCGGCGGGTGCCGGCGGCATCGGGAACTCCAGCGTCGCGCCATAGCCGCCGTAGGAGGTGTCCAGCTTGTCGAACTCCTCGGCCACCCGGGTCAGCCGCGCCTTGATCGCCGCGGTCAGCGCCGCCCGGTGCACGGCGGTGGACTGGGCCGCCTCCTCCGCGCCCTTGGTCGCGGCGGTGAGGTCTCGCTGCCGGGTGGCGATCTGGCTCTCGATCTGGCGGCGCTGGTGCCGTTCGTACTCCTCCTGGCCGCGCAGATAGGACGAGAGCGCCGCGCACACGCCGGGGAACGTCGCCTGCTCACGCGCGGTACGGCCGGCACCGGGCTCGGCCCGCTCCCGGACCAGGAACCGCAGTTCCTCGGGCATCTCCTCGTCCTCACCCGGGAAGGTGTCGCGCAGCGCCTCGTCGAGGCGGCGTTCGGCCGCCCGCCACCACTCTTCGGCCGTCAGCGGACGCTCCTGCTCGCCCAACGCCTCCAGCCACTCACGCGCCCCGTCGACCGTGCCGCCCCATTCTTCGGCCAGCGCGTCCAGCCCGAGCACGTCCCGCTCCACCGTGATCTTCGCCGCCTGGTCCCTGGCCTGGTCCCGGTCGGCCTCGTGCCGGGCCCGGCGGCCCTCCAGGCGCTCGATCTCCATGTTCCGGGTCCGGGCGCGGAAGTCCAGCGTGCTCGCCCGCTGCTCGGCCTCGGCGACCCTCGGCCCGATCTCGGCCAGGGCGTCCGCCAGTTCGGCGAGCGCGCTCCTCCGCTCGGCCATCCGCCGCTCGACATCGGCGAGTCGCACGGCGGCCCTGGCGCCCTCCAGCCGCCGGCCGGCCTCGGCCGTCCCGTCCTCGGCGGTCCGCACGGCCGCGGCCGCGGTCTCCTGCGCGTCTCGCGCCCGGTGCAGCCGCTGCTCGGCGGCCTTGATCCGGGCCTCCCGGCCGGTGGCCACCGCCTCGAACGACCCCACGACGGTGACGCCCGCCGCGCTGACCAGCACCGACCCGGGCAGCGACGCCAGCGCCCGCGCCGCGGCCGTCAGATCGGCCGCGTCCACGATCACCGCGTGTTCCTGCGGCCACCCCCGAGCTCCCAGGGCCGTCGCCGCCTGCCCCGCGCGGTCCGGCGCGGCCCCGTCGTCGCGGGCGTGCTCGGCGACGTCGATCGCGTCGAGCAGGCCGGTCGCCGCGACACCGGCTCCGGCGAGCGCGTTGAGCTGAACCGCGGCCGGACCGCCCTCGGCGTCCTCCAGCGCGGCCCCGGCCCCCTCGACCTCCCGGTCGGCCACGCCCAGCGCCTTCAGAGCCTCGTTGAGCCGGAGTTTCGCCTGGGTCAGCTCGTTCTCGGCGGTCTCCACGTCGCGGCCGTCGGCCAGCCGCCGCTGCTCCTCCAGCCCGGGGATCCGGCTTCGCAGCTCGTCCACCGAGTTCTCCGCCACCGCGCGGTCGGCCTCCAGCTTGGCCGCGCGGGCCTGCAGCTCGGCCAGCTCCCTGCGGGCCCCGGCCAGGCCGCGGTCCAGCGTGTCGTCCTTGAGCGTGGAGATCTCCGCCTTGACCTCGCTGATCGCCTCCGTCGCGCGCTCGCCCGCCGCGTGGATCCGCTCCAGGTCGGCGGCCAGCGACTCGTCCCGCCGGGCCGCGTCGGCGAGCCTGCGCGCCAGCCTGCCCCGCCAGCAGCGCAGGGCGTCCGCCAGCCGTACGCGGGCACGATCACGCCGGTCGAAGGTTTCCAGCAGCGTCCGGGACTCGCCCTCGAACTCCTTGAGCAACTCCGCGGCCCGCGTCGCCCGTACCCGCTTGGCATGCTCGTCGCGCCGGGCCTCCCGTTCCTGGTCGAGCTCGGCGTCCAGCCCGGTCAGCGCGGCGATGGCCTCGAAGACCCGCTCCGGAGAGATCTCGTTGAGCGGCTGGGAGAGCAGGTTCGTGGCGACCTTGCTCCGCACCGAGGTCGACAGGAACGACACGCACCTGACCCGGTCGCCGTACAGGAACCTGGTCAGATCCCTCGCGACCACATCCCGGCGCCCCGCCGAGCGCGGCAACGCCGCCCACATCGCGTCGGCCCGCGTGACCCGCTCCGCCTCCGAGGCGGCCGAGGCCACGCACACCCCCGGGGTCCATCGGATCTCCAGGTGCGGTGCCTCCTGATTGACCCGCAGCCACACCGTCACCGCGTCGTCAACGGAGTCGGCCCCGGCGAAGACGCCGACGATGTAGCCGTGATCGGCGCTGGCCCACGACCTGCCGCCGCCGCCCGCCGCGAGCTCGGCGTTGAACAACAGCTCGGACACCGCCTTGGCGCCGGAGGCGAAGCGCCACTGCTCGTCGCCGAGCAGCGCGGTGATCATCGCGATGAACGAGGACTTGCCCGCACCGTTGGAGTCTTTCGGCCCCGCGCCCGCGACCACGATCAGCGTGCCCGGCACGGTCGGCACCGGGTGGGTCGACAGCCGGGAGATGTTGATCGCCTGCACGGCGATCAGCACGCGGTCACCGACCACGTTCTCGCTCGGCGCGTCGGCCCGGGCCTCCACCGGCACCAGGCTCGCCTGGCTCCCCTGCTCCCGCTTCGTCGCCTCGGCGTCGTCTGCCGCGCTCGCCTCGCTCTTCCGCGAGCTCCTGGCGGCCCGGTTCGGCTGGTCGGTCAACCCTGTCTTCCCTTTCATCGGCTTTATCGGCGGTTGGCTCTGATGGCCGCCGCCAGCGGGGTGTGCGGTCCCGCGGCGAGGATGAGCTCTTCCTGCAGGCGCCGTCTCGCCTGCGGGGTCAGTCGGTGGAACTGCGGGCCCGGCACGTAGCCCCCCGCCTCCTCGCCCGCCTTGACCTGGGTCACCAGACCCGCGTGGCGCAGGGCGCGGAGCGCGGCCTCCAGCTCGCCGATCGGCAGCTTGGTGTGCCGCCGCAGCTCCTCCACCTGAGTGGGGAACGGCGACAGCCAGCTGTCGGCGGGCAGCACGCCGTCGGCCCGGGGGATCGCCACCGAGTGCACCAGCACCAGCACCAGAACGGCCCGCTCGGACTCGCTCACGAGGGTGCCCGCCTCGGCGGCCACCTCGCCGGCGTAGCCCGAGGTCCACGTCTCGCGATCCTGGATCAGGACCCGGCCGCGGCGCTGCAGGGTCTCCGCGAGGGTACGGCGGAGCGCCGGGTCGCGCAGCGCGGGGAAGCGGGACTCGTGGACCGGTTCGGCCGCGTGCTCCACCGCCATGAACGCCGCCACGATCTCCGCCCTGCGCCGCTCGTCGAACGGGCCGAGCAGGTCCTCGTCCACGCTGTCGGGGATCGCGACGCTCGCGGCCGTCTCGGCGGGGGCGTTCTCGGCGGCCGGGAGCACGTCCAGCCCGGCCGACCCCTCCCGCCCGGTGGGCAGGCGGCGCATCAGCTCCCTGAGCTGGGCGTGTGACCCGGCAGGCCAGCAGGCGCAGCGGGGGCCGAGCCGGACGACACCGGAGTCCACCTCCAGCCAGGCCGAGTCGTGCAGGCGGCGCAGCGCGCCGACGGCCCAGTTGCGCATGAGGTCGTCGCCGCGCCCGATCAGGGCCCGGTAGGCGGCCAGCACGTCATCCACCGGCGCGGGGGTTCCTGGCCACGGATCGGCGGTCAGGTCCGTCCAGCAGCACTTCAGGGCCGCGGCCAGCACCCGCCGGGTCTCCCCGGACCGCTCCACGTTCACCGGCGCGACCTGGTATTCCTCCAGGAGCGACGGGGTCGCCCCGTCGGGCCACGCCGGCAGCGCCAGGCCCGTTCCGTCGCCGTGCGCCAGCCGTGTCATCCCCCGGGGGGCGGGCTCACCGGCGTCCAGCGGAAGCGGACCGGTCGCCCTGGCCCGCGCGTGTGCCAGCTCAGGCGTCATCGTCGGTCCTTTCCAGGTAGCCGTGGGACAGCCAGGTGGGTTCGGCGCCGGGGTCGGCGGTGAGGGCGTCGGACCAGCGCAGGCGGTAGGGAGACTCCGGTCGCAGGTCGGCCGAGACGAGGTCGGCCAGCAGACGGCGGGCGGAGACCCACTCGCCGCCGGCGGCGAGCAGCTCCTCCATCGGGGCGCGGGCGCGGCCGGCGAGCGCGGCCTCGGCGACGGAGGCCAGGTGGTCGAGGCCGCCGGTGCCGGGGTCGTGGGAGTCGGCGGGTCCGGGGTCGGGCATGGCCGAGCGCGGGGGAGTGGGCTGGGTGGGAGCCGGCCGGGGGCTCTCGTCCACCGCCCGGACGATCGCCGCCGGGTCGTGCCAGGGCGCGGGGGCGTCGAAGACGAAGCCGTCGAGCACGGCGGCGAGGCGCTCCCTGGTGGCGGTCTGGGCGAAGGTCCGCCAGGTTTCCGCGGGCAGGAGGGTCAGGTTCCTCGTCGTGCCGGCGGAGTCGGCCAGGCGGCCGGCGGCGCGGCGGGAGGCGTCGCTGTAGGAGTAGATCGCGGCGCGCAGTTCGGTGCAGGTGCGGTCGAGATCGGGCCAGCGGGTGAGGATCGTGCCGTGCAGGCTCTGGGCCCGGCGGGCGATCTCCTCGGTGCCCCAGAGCTTGGGTGCCTGCTCGCGCAGTTCCTCGATGGTGCCGCTGGTCAGCGTGATCAGCTCCAGTGCCCAGAGCCGGAACGCCCGTGACAGGTTCTGCGCGCTGAGGCGCGCCTCCTCCATGGTCGTGCGGGGGTCGGCGACGTTGAGGTCCTCGAGCGCGAGCAGCCGGTGCATCTCCGACTGGCCGCCGTCGTCCATCATCCGCCGGATGAACATCAGCCCCACCACGCTGGTGAACGACGCGCGGTAACGGAGCTGGTTGGGCTTGGGGAACACCTCACGGATCGCGCCGAGCCCTTTGAGCACCCGCAGCCGGTTCTCGAACTGGTCGAGCGGGTAGGCCCGGCAGGCGTGACGCATCTGCTCGTGGGTCAGCCATTCCTCGCCGGCCTCGGCGAACGCCGCGAACAGCGTCTCGGCGATGTCGACGAGCACGGGCTCGTCCACCACCGCGCCGCTGTCGCGCGCGAGCGCGGCGAACATGCGGCGGTAGGTCGCGAGCACGGCCTCCTCGGTGAGGACCGAGTCCAGCGTGATCTCGTGGTTCGTCTCTGGCACGCGCCCTACCGTAAGGCTTGCGCCCGACAATGCCCGCCCAGACGCCGGTGAGTGATGACGATGACGCGCCCGCGGCCACGGCCGGCATGCCAAGGCACCCCGGCAGAAGTGGATGATACTGACAATCGGCCCGCTAGGATCCACGAGGTGGACGATCTTCGGCGGGAATGGCTGGCGGCGCAGTTGCTGCATCGGCCCGGTTCCCTGGCGGTGCCCGAGGTGGTGGGACGGCTGCTTGCCGTACAGGCCCAGGACGTCACCGCCGCGGCTCTCGCCTTTCGCGCCCGCTCGACCGGACTGACCTGGCAGGACGTCGAAGCCGCCCGCCAGGAGCGCGCGATCGTCCGCGCGTGGGGGCCGCGCGGAACCCTGCACTACATCCTGCCCGAGGATCTGGGCTGGCTGACCTCCCTGTCCGGCCCGTCACTGGCCCGCGACGCGATCCGCCGGATCGGCCAGGAAGGGGTGGCCGGATCGCCGGAGGCGCTGCTCCCGGTGGTCGTCCGGGCCCTCGAAGGGCAAGGCCCGCTGACCAAGGAGGAACTGGGGGAGCGGCTGTCCTTCTTCGGTGTCCACGCCAGGGGCCAGGCGATCGTCCACCTGGCGGCCCTGGCGGCGGCTCACGGCCTGGCCGTGCTCGGCCCCGGCAGGCGGCGGGACGCGAGACGGGCACCGGCCCGTACGGCCGGCATACAAGGATCACCGGGTGCGCGGGCCGGGACTCCCGAGCCTGGTGAGGCGTTCAGCCCGGGTAAGCCGACCTACGTGCACGCGGCCGACTGGCTGGGCGCTCCGGTGGCCTCCCCGCTCGACCGGGACCGCTCCCTGGCCGAACTCGCCCGCCGCTACCTGCTCGCCCACGCCCCCGCCACCCCGGCCGACCTCGCGGCCTGGTCCGGGCTGCCGCTCAGGGACGCCCGGACCGGCTGGAAACTGATCGCCGGCTCGCTTGAGGAACTGCCCGGTGCCGGCTGGCGCCTGCGCGGGACCGCGTCCGAGGCGGTGGCCCGTACCGTGCGGCTGCTGCCCGCCTTCGACGAGTATCTCCTGGGCTGGCGCACCCGTTCCGGCGTCCTGGCCGACGCCCACGCCCGTTCGGTGCATCCCGGCGGGGGCATCCTGCGTCCCACGGTGCTCGTCGACGGCCTGATCCGGGGCACCTGGAGCCTGAACGGCCCCAGGCTCACGGTCTCCCCGTTCGAGGAGGAGATCCCGGCCGGGGAGGAGGCCGAGGACGTCCGCCGTTTCCTCGGCCGCGACGGTACGGCGACGGCACCCTGACGCATCGTGACGGCCTCCCGCCCGGGGTGCTTACCGGATCCGAGTTCGCTCCGTGAACCGTATCCCCGCCCGGCGACGACGAACTGACATCTCTCCGCTCTCCGGGGACATCTCTGAAGACATCTCCGGAGACGTCTTCAGAGACGGTGGCTTCTCGCTTCCCCGGCCGGCGCGGGTAACGGTCGCGCCCTGACCGTTTTGCAGAGACGAGTCATAAGGGAAGCGGTTCCGGGTAAACCCGGCAGCCTCTTGACCAGGCATGACGGGATTAGGGCTGTCAACTACGAGTTAACGGGCGTATTCTGGGCTTCTCGCGTCACGCACAGGACCGTTTCCGAAAAGGAGCTTTATCAGGTGGCACAGCTCGCCGACCGCCTGGAGGAGGCACTGCGTCGCCGCGGTTACTCCACTCGCAAGGCGGCGAGAGCCATCACCGACGCGGGAGTGCAAACCACTCACGTCTACATTCACCAGCTGAGCAAGGGACAGCGGACCAATCCGACCCTGGAGCAACTCACGGCGCTCGCCGTATTGCTTCAGGTGCCTTTGGGGTGGCTTGTGGGGGATGACATCCCTAGCCCTTTCTCTTCCGATGACAGCGTCCCGGCTTTTCCGGATATCGAGGAGAAACCGATACGCGTCGTCGGGCAGCTCGGCGTCGGCCAGCGCGCCGTCCTGGGAGGGCGGCTGCGGCTCCTCCGGGAGGCGCGCGGGCTGTCCCCGGCGGAGGCCGGGGACATGGTCGATGTCGACGAGCGGGTGGTCACGTCCGTGGAGAACGGCGTCGCCGAGACTGAGACCCCACTCGACGACGTCGAAGCGCTGCTCACCCTCTACGGTGTGACCGCCCGCTTTCAACGGGAGGCGGTCCTGTCCATCGCCCGTGGCGAGCGCGAGCCCGGATGGTGGGACACACCCGCCATCCCGCTGTGGGTGTCGGCGACCTTCGGGCTGGAGCAGCGCGCGGAGCTGATCCGCACCTACCAGCTCCAGTTCGTCCCTCCGCTGCTGCAGACCGCCGAATACGCGGCGGCGGCCGTCCGCGTGTCCCAGAACCCCCCTCCGGACCGGGCCATGGTCGCGGGGGCGGTGGAGACGACGATGCTCCGGCAGGACGCGCTGGCCCGGGAGGGCGGCCCGAAGCTGTGGGCCGTCGTCGACGAGACGGCTCTGATGCGGTGCATCGCCGGGCCGCAGATGCAGACCGAGCAGCTGAACCACCTGATCAGGATGTCGAAGGAACCCCACATCACACTGCAGGTGACCAGGCTGACGTCGTCGTATCTGCCGAGGTCGTCGCCGTTCACGATGTTCCGGTTCCCCGACGCGGATCCGGTGGTGTCGGCCCACCAGTTCAACAACGACTTCATGCTGGACGGCACGGATGTGGACGGCTACCACGAGGCGTTCGCCCGGTTGACGGTGGCGGCGTGCATGCCGGAGGAGACGGTGGACGTGCTCACCGAGATCCGGAACAGGTTCTCCTGGCCGGAGTGACCGGCATGCGGGCGGGACGGTCTACGCTCGGGGACCGCCCGAGGATGACCACGGCGGCCCGCCCTGCCCCGGCAGCGAAGGTGATCACACATGAATTTCGACACGACCAAGCCGCACCCGGCTCGGGTCTACGACTGGATGATCGGCGGGCGGGAGAACTTTCCCGCCGACCGCGAGGCCGCGCGGAAGATCCTGGAGCTCAACCCGGACGGGCGCAGGTCGTTCGTGGAGAACCGCCGGTTTCTCGGCAGGGTGGTGACCCACCTGGTCGGCCAGGGCGTCCGCCAGTTCCTCGACATCGGCGCGGGGCTCCCGGCGAGCGGCAACGTCCATGAGATCGCTCATGCGATCGCCCCCGACACCCGGGTCGTGTACGTCGACCACGACGAGATCGTCCTGGCACACGCCCGCGCGCTCATGGCGGGGTCGGACAGGGTGCGCATCGTCGCCGGTGACGCCAGGAGACCGGAGGAGATCCTCGACGAGCCGGTGGTGAGGAACTTCATCGACTGGTCACAGCCGGTCGGCCTGCTGATGGTGGCGCTGCTGCACTTCGTGTCCGACGAGGAGGGCCCCGCGCGGATCGTGGCCGCGTTCCGGGACGCGCTCCCGGCCGGGAGCTTCCTGGCGATCTCCCACGGCGGGGTGGAGCAGTGGGGGGAGGGGTGGGAGGAGCGCAAGGAGCGGGTACGCAAGGCGTCGCAGGCCTACCTCCGCACCCGCGAGGAGATCATGGGGTTGTTCGCCGGATTCGACCTGCTGGAGCCCGGCCTGGTGGATCTGGCGCGGTGGCGCTCCGCCGACTCCGACCCCGCCCCCACGGGGCTGTACGGCGGAGCCGGGCGCCTGTCCGCCGGAGCTTGACCGCGGTCACCGCCCGCCGACGCGATCCCCGAGGCCGGTGTGCTCGGCGAGGAAGGCGAGCATGTCGGCCGCCAGCCCGACCGACCGGCTGACCGCCCGGGATCCGTGTCCGACGTCGCTCTCGTGACGCAGCAGGATCGGCCGTGACCCCGAGGTCGCCCGCTGCAGAGCCGCGCACATCTTGCGGGCGTGCAGGGGATCCACGCGGGAGTCGCCGCCGAAGGCGGTCAGCAGCGTCGCCGGGTAGTCCACCCCGTCCCTGACCCGGTGGTAGGGGGAGTAGCCCAGCAGCCAGCCCAGCTGCTCCGGATCGTCGGCCGAGCCGTACTCCGACCGCCAGGAGGGGCCGAGGCCGGATCGCTCGTAGCGGACCATGTCGAGCACCGGGGCGGAGCAGACCGCGGCGGCGAACAGGTCAGGCCGCTGCGTCAGCGCGGCACCGACCAGCAGCCCGCCGTTCGACTCACCGCAGACGCCCAGCTGTTCCGCCGTGGTCCAGCCGTCGGCGATGAGCCGTTCGGCCGCCGCCACGAAGTCGTCGAAGACGTTCTGCTTGCGGTCGAGCATTCCGGCGTGGTGCCACTGCGCGCCCTCCTCACCGCCGCCGCGCAGCTGGGCCAGCGCGAAGACCCCTCCGGCCTCGACCCAGGGCAGGATGTAGCTGGAGTAGGCAGGCGTGAGCGAGCGCCCGAAGCCGCCGTAGCCGTACAGGATCGTCGGCCGGGGACCGGTTCCCGGGCGCGCGAGCACGACCATCCGCACCGGCGTGCCGTCCGCCGAGGTGTAGACGAGCTGACGGGCCGGGAGTTCCGGCACCTCGACGGTGCCGGGCGCGGCGGCCCACAGCGTGCTGCGGCCGGTGCGCGCGTCGTAGCGGTGCACGCTTCCGGGCGTGACGCTGTCGGTGTAGGTGAACCAGACCTCGTGGCCGCCTTCGGGGCGGGTGAACATCCGCCCCGCCGATCCGAGGCCGGGCAGCGGCACCTGGCCGAGCGCTTCCCCGGTGGTCAGGTCGTGGACGCCGATCTCACTGATCGCGTGCCGGGTCCGGGAGACGAGGAGCACCGAACCGTCGAGGATCGCGAAGTCGCCGATCACCGCCTCCGGATCCGGGCCGACCAGGTCGCGCCAGTTCTCGGGTTCGGGCCGTTCGGGGTCGGCGACGCACAGGCGCCCCCGGGGAGCGCCGAGGGTGGTGAGGAGGTACAGGCGCCCGTCGTGGCCCACGGCCGGTATCGTCACCGCGTCCGTCCCCTCCTGGACCACCCGGAGCGCGGGGCGATCGGGAGGGGAGGCGGACAGGTCGGCCAGCCAGAGGTCGTTGCCGCCGCCGGCCACGGCGGAGATCGTCAGCCAGCGGCCGTCATGGCTGATCCCCAGACCGTAGGACCGGTCGGCCGCGCAGATCACGGCGTCGTCTTCGGCGGGGGTGCCGAGCAGGTGCAGGCGCACCTGGCGGGAGCGGACGTAGAAGAACGCCTTGCCGTCCGGCAGCCACGCCACGGGCGCGTAGCGGCAGCGGTCGATCGGGCCGTCGATGACCTGCCGGGTGGCGACGTCCATGACGTACAGCTCCGACCGTTCGTCCCCGCCCCTGGACAGCTGGTAGGCCAGCAACCGGCCGTCCAGGTCGGGTTGCCAGTGATCGAGTGTGGTCAGGCCGGTGGGGTCGAGCTCCACGGGGTCGATCAGCGGCTGTTCGGCCCGATCCGGCCCGGTGGTGTAGAGCACCGCGTGTTCCTGCCGGGCCGTACGGCGCAGGAAGAACCGGTGCCGTCCCCGCCAGAGCGGAGGGCTGACCATTCCGACGCCGGTGAGTTCGGCCACCCGCGCGTGCCACCGGTCGCGCCCGGCGAGCGTGGCGGCGTGACCTCGCCACAGCTCGTCCTGGGCGGCCAGCCAGCTCTGGGTCTCCGGACTGGCCGGATCCTCCAGCCACCGGTAGGGATCGGGTACGGCGTGGCCGTGCAGGTGATCGACGATCGGCTGCCGCTCGGCGGGTGGATAGATCATGGCACCAGCTCCTGGGTGTTCGAGGGGATCCAGTGGCCGACCAGGTCCGCGTAGAGGGGTGAGGCGGCGAGCATCTCCTCATGTCTCCCGATCCGGACGTCGGTGCCGTCCATGACGAGAACCCGCCGCGCGCGCAACGCCGAGGTCAGCCGGTGGGCGACGACGAGGAGTGTGCCGCCGCGACGGGCGAACGCCTCCTCCGCGCGGGCCTCGGCCGCCGGATCCAGGTGGCACGTCGCCTCGTCGAGAATCACCAGGCGGGCCGGGGACAGGTAGGCCCTGGCCAGGGCGATCAGCTGGCGCTCGGCCGGGGACAGCACGCCGGAGTGGACCTCGGCGGAGTAGCCGCCCAGCCGCGCCACCAGATCGGTCAGGCCGACCGCCGCCACGGCGTCGTCCACGACCGCCCGAGAGGCCTGGGACAGGTAGGTCAGGTTCTCCATGAGCGAGCCCCGGAAGACGTAGGCCTCCTGGGGGATGAGCACCCGGTGGACGGGATCGAGCCGGTCGGCCCGCACGCCGCCGACCAGGATCCGTCCCGCGTCCGGCTGGAGCAGTCCGGTGACGAGCGCCGCCAGCGTCGACTTGCCGATGCCGCTGGGGCCCACCACGGCGATGTGGTCCCCGTCGGGGACGGACAGGTCGAGACCGGAGATCACCGGTTCCGCGTGCGGCCCGTAGGCGAACGTCACCGCACGCAGTTCGACCCCCGCGTCCCGGGCCGGGCTCCGCCCTGCCTGGGGGAGGGGATCGGTGCCGGAACGCAGGATGCGGCCGAGGGACACCCGCAGCCGGACCCCGCTGACCCCCAGACCCTCCACGAGGTTGCCGAGCGCCGGGGCCAGTGACTGCGTGACGTAGGCCAGGGAGCCGAGGATCACCCCGGCCCCGGCTCCCTGGCGCAGCAGCCAGGGGGTGCCGGCGAGCACGAGCAGAACCGGCAGCCAGCCCCCCACCGCCAGCGCCACCGTGCGCAGCGCGGTGACCCGGGCGAGCGATCGGCCCGTGCCCGCCTGTTCCGTCACCCGGCGGCCGACCGCCGCGGCCACCCGGTCCTGCGCGACGCAGGCGGTGATGTCGCGCAGCCCGCCGACCATGGCGGTGACCGACTCGGCGAGGTGCTCGTCGGCCACGAGGAACGCCCGCTGCCGCCGGGCCAGGGCGGGCAGGGAGAGCAGGAAGAGGCCGAGACCGGCGACGAACGGGGGCAGGACCAGCACGAGCACCTGGGGAATCAGCGTCATCAGGCCGAGAACCACACTGATCACGGTGAAGGCGAAGGACCTGACCACCGTGATGACCGAGGCGAAGGCGTCACGGGCCAGCTCGACCTGCAGGTTGGACCGGGCCACCGCCGCCGCGTCCGGCCCCCGCCCGGACGCGGCGGACAGGTCCAGCGCGCTCTCGACGACGTGGCCGAGCAGCTCTTCCCGGAACGGTTCCACGATCGAGGCGACGGCCAGCACGACCTGACGGGCACCGGCCGCGGCCACCAGCCAGGCGCCGCCGAGAACGGCCAGCCAGGCGAAGCCGACGCCGGGCCGGCCTGCGGCGAAGCCCTCGTCGACCGCCCGGGCGATGGCGAGGCCGATGAGGAGAGCGGGCGCGGCCTCCGCGACGGACCAGGCGCCGAGCCTGAACAGCTGGTACGGATCCCGCCGGAGGGCCCGGCGGATCGGGTGTTTCATCTGGATCCTTCCGGCGCGGAGGCCGCGGACTTCAGCCTCGCGGACTTCAGCCCCGCGGACTTCAGCCCCGGGGAGGAGGCGCGGCGCGGTGGGGAGGACGTCAAGAGGCACCCGCCTGGAAGACGGCTCGATAGCCGGGATCTTTCCAGAGCACGCGGTGCTCGCCGTAGGCGCGTACGCGGCCGCCGTCCAGCCAGATCACCCGGTCGGCGGCCGCCGCGGTCGCGACCCGATGGGTCACGATCAGGCGCGTACGGCCCCGCAGGTCTTCGGCCAGTGTCCTGCTGATCTGGCGCTCGGTGACGGTGTCCAGGCTGGAGGTGGCGTCGTCCAGGACGAGCAGGCGCCTGCCGTGCGCGAAGGCGCGGGCCAGGCCGAGGCGCTGCCTCTCCCCGCCCGACATCGGCGCGTCCCGCAGCCGCGTGTCGTATCCCATCGGGAGCCGCCGGACGAACGGGTCGGCGCACGCCGCGCGGGCGGCCGCGCGCACGGTCTCCGGGGCGGGATCGCCGAGGCCGATGGCGTCGGCGACGGTGTCGCCGACGAGGACGGGCCGTTCGAAGGCGTAGCCGACCGCCTGGCGGAGCGCCTCAGGGGAGAGGTCGGGCAGCGGCACACCGTCGAGGGACACCGTTCCGCGAGGAGGATCCACCAGGCGACCGGCGAGGGCGGCGAGCAGGGACTTGCCGGCGCCGGACCGGCCGACCACGGCCACCGCGCACCCGCCGGGGATCACGAGGTCGACGTCGCCGAGGCCGTCCACCGTGACCCCTCTCAGCTCCAGGGTGCCGTGACCGGCGGGCAGGGGCCGCTCGCCGTACGTTCTCGGCCGCTCGGCGGCCAGCTCGACGAGCCGGCCGGCGGCGGCACGCGCCCGGGCCAGGCGGCCGACGTAGCCCAGCGCGGAGCCGAGACCGGCTCCGAGCACGACGTAGCGGGCGGCGGAGTAGAGCTCGCCTGCCGTGAGGTCGCCGGCCGCCAGGCGCAGCCCGCCCATGCCCAGCACGGCCACCTCCAGCAACGGCACCACGGCACCCGCCTGCACGCCGGCTCGGGCGTTGGTCCGCCACATGTCCATGGCGTGCGCGCGCAGCCGGGGGAGCACGGCCAGCACCCGCCGCTTCTCCTGGGCGGCGGTGCCCGCCGCGGCGATCGTCCGGGCCCCGGCGAGGGCGTCGACGAGGCGGGAGGCGATGTCGCTCTGGGCCTCCTGATAGTCGCCGGCGATCGAGGTGGTCGTGTGGAGGAACGCCCTGAGCACCAGTGCGATGAGAACGAGACCGGCGACCAGGGTCAGGGTCAGCCGGTAGTCGATGAGGGTGAGCGCCACGAGGCTGCCCGCCGCCGGGATGACCAGCGCCGCCCCGGTGACGATCGCCTCCGGCGCGCGCCCCGCCTCCTCGGCGTTCACCCCCATCCGGGTGACCAGGTCGCCTTCGGGGAACCGGCGGGTCATCGCGGGGCCGACCCCGAGAACGTGCCGCAGGGCCCGGTGACGGAGCCACGCCGAGGCCTGGGCGCTGCTCGCTCCGGCGCCCCAGAGGCCGAAGGCGTCGCAGGCCACCGCGACGGCCACGATCGCGGCGCAGGCGCCGAGCCAGGCCCCGCTCGCGGATTCGGCCGCGACGAGGCTGTCGACGGTCCTGCCCAGGACGAGCGGGAGAGCCAGCTTCGTGAAGGCGCCGACGACGGAGGTGACGGCGAGCACGCCCAGCCAGGGGCCGCCGCGCCGTACGGTCCGGGCCACCAGCCGATCCGCTGTCCGCACCGATACCTCCTCGGAGGAAGCCGTGAGAAGCCGTGAGAGGTCAGGGGAAAAGGCCGTGCCCGGGGCGGCCGCCGTCGCGGGCCGCCCCGGGCACGCGGTTCACTAGTGGCAGAGCAGGAGGCTGAGGTTGCTCGGCTTGTAGGACTCGCAGCCGAGGACGGTGAGCGTGCTGCCGCCGCCGCCTCCGTGGTCGCCGCCGGGGGCTTCCAGGGCCTGAAGGTCGAGAAGAACCATGGTGTTACTCCATTTCTGATTCTGATGAACCGGAACGACTAGTGGCAGAGCAGCAGGCTGAGGTTGCTCGGCTTGTAGGACTCGCAGCCGAGGACGGTGAGCGTGCTGCCGCCGCCGCCTCCGTGGTCGCCGCCGGGGGCTTCCAGGCTCTGCAGGTCGAGAAGTACCATGTGATCACACCTCCTTCAGTGGCTTGTGGGAGTGAAGCCGCTCGGCGGATCCGTGCACAGGCAGTGCCGTGGTCGGGGCGCCTGTGCCGCCGGGCGGCTCGGTAAAGGGGAGGAACACCGGCTGGTCGTGCAGCGCGGTGCTCATCGCGAACAGGACTCCGGCCGTGCCGGTCGCGAAGTCCATGGAAAGCCTGAGCAGCTGGTCGCCGGGGAAGGCCAGGCCGCCGCCGTACGGCAGCGCGTGCCAGCCCAGTCCCCGGATCTGCTCGGCCAGGTCGACGCCGGGATCGTACGGTGCCGCCCCCAGGCCCGTGCCGAGAGCCGCGATCATGCCGCCTCGCCCGGTGAACAGCCCGGACTGGACGAAGTATCTCCCGCGGGTGACGAGCCGGAGGCCGCCGAGCGCGGTCTGGAAATCCTCGTCGTCACGGTGGGCCAGGTAGCGGGCGAGGACCAGGCCGATGCCCACGGATCCCTCGTCCAGGTAGGGAAGGGTGCGCCAGCCCTGCGTGACCTGGAGCGAGCCGTCCTCGACCGGCACGCAGCGCCGTAGGTCCTGACGGAGCGCCACGGCGGCCCGGTCGAGCAGCGACGCGTCGCCGGTCCGCTCGTAGGCGTGGAGGAAGAGCAGGGCGGGTCCGGACGAGCCGTACATCAGCCCCGCGCGGGGGTTGGACCCGCCACTGGTCTCCGGCACGTCGCCGGGTCCGCCAAGCCGGTCGGCGCAGACGTCGACGACCTGGAGGGCCACATCGGTGAACGTCCGCTCGCCGGTCGCCGCGCCCAGGTGAAGCAGGTTCAGCCCGATTCCCGCGAGCCCGCCGAACAGGCCCAGCTCAAGGGAGTCCCATTTTTCCCGCAGGCACGCCGCCACGACGTCGATCGCGTCCTGGCGGTGTCCGAGCAGGTCCAGGACGTAGGCCACGCCGTGGAGCCCGTCGTAGAACCCGATGCCCGTGCCCTGCTCCGGGGTCAGCGCGCGGCGGCGTAGCCAGTCTTCGTGCTCGGGGAGGCGATCCGCCCCGGCGGCCTTCAGCGCGTAGAGCACCCCCGCCGCGCCGTAGGCGAGGTTGACGCCTCCGCCGGGCCGGAACTGGGCCACGTCGCCGGGGAAGAGCCGGTCCTGGCGGCCGGGGGTGGCGCTGGCCAGGATCGCCTCGCACATCGCCTCCCTGACGCGCGGCCAGGCGTCCCGGCCGAGCCGGGGGATCGGCCGCGCCGTCACCGACGCCGCACCCATGATCGTCCGTACGGCCTCCTCGATCACCGCGGGCGGCACGGGGAAGGTCTCCGTGATGAGTCCGGCCAGCTGGACGACCTTGGCCCGGTCGAGCGGCAGCATGATCGTGAGCTGGGGGGCGAACAGCCCGAGGCAGAGGCAGGCGAGGGCGTAGGCGTCGACGTCGACGCCCTGCCGGTCGGGCGGGGCGCCGAAGGCCGGGTGGGCCAGGGCGGCGCGGCCGCGGTCCGCCGCGAGGGTCGCGACCTCGTAGTCGATCAGGACCAGGCGGTTCTGATCGGTGAGGAGGATGTTGTTGGGGTGCAGGTCGCCGAAGACCACCCCTCGCCCGTGCAGGGACTCGACCGCTCGCCGGACCTCGGGGAGCACGCCGAGCACCCACGAGGTGTATTCGGCGATGGCCTCCTGGTCGCAGTTCGCCCTGGTCAGGGGGTATCTGTGCACGAGGAGCCGTTGCAGGGGGTTGCCGTCGACGAACTCCTGCACCAGGAAGTGATGCTCGCCGAGCGTGAAGTAGTCGAGCAGGGCCGGCACCGCCTCCAGCCCGGACAGGCGCTCCAGCATGTCCCGCTCGTGCGCGAGCCGTGTCACGGCGTCCCGGTCGGCGGCGTCGAGCCCCGCGTACGGGCGGGCCTCCTTCAGCACCACCCGCTCGCCGGTGCGCAGGTCCCGTCCGAGGTATACGCCTCCGCCGTTGGAGAACTGTATGACGCTCTCGATCTCGTACGGCAGGCCGTTGGTCGTGACCGCGTTACGGGCCGACAGGTGGGGCTCCAGGAACTCGGGCAGCGTCACCCAGGACGGCACGCCGAAGGCCGGCCCTCGCACGTCGGGAACCAGCCGCCCGTCACCGTCCTCGACGGCGAGCACCAGTTCGCCGTTGTCACCCAGGCAGTGCCGCGCGGCGAAGCCGCCGTACCGCACGAAGAGCGGGCCCTCGCCGTAGCGGAGATCGCTGAGAATGTACGGCCCCTTCACGCCCCGGAGCAGCTCGTCGAGCTCTTTCAGCGTGAGTTCGAGCTGGCCCTCGTCCAGCGGGTAGATCGTCACGAGCTTGCCACTGGACCCGCGGGCGGCGGCCTTGGAGTTCAGCATCGTCATGACCGGCCGGTTGCGCAGGAACTTGAACGCGATGTCCCGCGGCACGCAGTAGTCCCAGACGATCTCCAGGGCGCGCTCGGCATCCTCAAGACACGCCGACACGTGGATCTTCCAACCCTGCGACGGCGTCCGCGCGGCAAGGGGCGCGTAGTGCATCCAGGTGTCGGTCGCCCGGTGTGCCCAGCCGTCCGGGACATCCCTTGCGGCAAGGGGAAAGTCGGGGTGATCGCCCCGGTTGTTGTCAAGGGTGTCGTAAAAGAGCGGGTCGGCAAGGCAATAGAGCTCGTACTGGTCATTCACGGCAATCTCCCTGCTGTCTTCCAGAGGAGAGAATTACGGATAACCCGAGAAATGACTAGTTACAAACTCAACCACTCATATGTGCGAAATTCACGGGTCCAATCATGAAGGTGTGTTCTACCTGCGCTTTCGCAACGCAAGTGAGAATTGTTCGGGAAACTTCCGGGGTGCTTCGGCGGCCTCCACGGCGACGCGCGGCCGGCGCGGCGTCGGCTCGCTCTTCCCAGGGGGCGTGTCTGGTCGCAAATCCGGCAAATTATTTAGTCGCCACAAAAGTGCACGTTATTGGGTGAGTCGCCGGAAGTTCCGGCGTCGAACACGGCCGCCGTTGAGCCGGCCGGTCAAGGGCGACGGGTCCTCAGCGCAGGCCGGGCGGCAGTGGGAGCAGCAGATAGGCGCCGCCGAGCAGGGCGGCACACGCCACCAGCAGGAACAGCAGGACCCAGAACCCGGCGGGCAGGAAGGTCAGCCGGGCGAGCTGGTCGGCGTCGGAGTCGGGCGTGCGGCCCAGGCGGCGCTTGCGCTGCAGCTCGATGATCGGCCGGACACCGCCGAACAGCAGGAACCAGACGGCCAGGTAGGCGAGGACCGCGTCCATGTCGGGCGGGCAGTACCAGGTAAAGGCGAAGATCGCCCCGCCGGTGACCAGCAGGCTGACCGCGCCGAACAGGTTGCGGATCATCAGCAGCATGCAGAGGAGCAGCCCGATCACGACCGTGATCAGGATCGTCACGTAGCCCGAGGCGGTCAGCCACGCCCCGCCGAACCCCAGCAGGGAAGGGGCGACATACCCTGCGGCGGCGGTCAGGATCATCCCCGGGCCGGTGGGTCTGCCCCGGGTCAGCGTGACGCCCGAAGTGTCGGAGTGCAGGCGAATGCCCTGGAGCTTGCGCCGGGTGAGCAGAGCCGTCAGCGCGTGCCCGCCTTCGTGCGCGATCGTGATCAGACCTCGGGACAGGTGCCACGAAGCCGGCCACATCACCACGGCCAGCGCGGCCAGCGCGGACAACAGCGCGACCCACAGGGGCGGCCCCGGCTGGGCCGTGGTCAGAGTCACCCACACCTCGGACAACGGTCACTTCTCCTTCGTCACGTCGGAGCAAAGCGTCCCATGACATCCGGTGTGTTGACGATAAAGTCTTAACGTGCAGAACATGGTTCGGGAAATGGCGGACGAGGAGGTCCCCGCCTGGTGGCGGAGACTGGGCCTGCCCGGCCTGGCGGACGTGCACGTCCACTTCCTGCCCGAGCGGATGGAACGCCGGGTCTGGCACCACTTCGAGAACGGCGGCCCCCTGATGGGCGCGGGGTGGCGGATCCACTACCGGGAGCCCGTCGAGAAACGGCTCGCGCGCCTGGGAGAGCTCGGGGTGAAGGCGTTCTCCGCCCTGGCGTACGCGCACAGGCCCGACATGGCGGTCAGCCTCAACGCCTGGACGCTCGATTTCGCGCGCCGTACTCCCGGATGTCTTCCCTCGGCCACCTTCTACCCCGAACCTGGAGTCCTGGGCTATGTGCGGGACGCCCTCGATCAGGGCGCGCGCATCTTCAAGGTCCACCTGCAGGTGGGCGACTTCGACCCCAGGCTGAAGGAGATCGACGACGTGTGGGGGCTGCTGGCCGACCGGGGAGTCCCGGTCGTGGTCCACGCCAGCTCGATCCCGCTGCCGGGCCGCTGCACCGGTCCGGTGCCGATCGCCGAGGTGCTGGCCCGCCACCCCCGGCTGCCCGCGATCATCGCTCATCTCGGCATGCCGGAATACGACGAGTTCTTCGAGATCGCCGAGGCGTTCGCGAACGTACGGCTCGACACCACGATGACCTTCACCGACTTCTCCGAGCTCCGCATGCCGTTCCCCGGCCGCCTCAAGCCGCGCCTGCGCGATCTCGGCCTGGCGGGCAAGGTCCTGCTGGGCAGCGACTTCCCGAACATTCCCTACCCTTACGCGCACCAGCTCCACGCGCTGGAGCGCATGGACCTCGGCGACGACTGGCTGCGGGCGGTGTGCTGGGACAATGCCGCGGACCTGCTCGATCTGACCCCCGATCACAGCCGGCCGGCGGAGGACCGATGATCGGGAAACCCGCGATGGTCACCGTCCCGGGCGGACTCCGGCATTCCGCGCGGTGATCCGGGTAGGGCGATGCGGTCCATGGTGCGGTCCATGAGGAAGCGCGTGAGCGCCGGACAGGGGAGATGAGCGTGGCCGATCGGCAAATGCGGGGCCTGCGGAGCCTGATGCGCGGGCGCCCCGGCATCGTGAAGGACTCTCCCGAGCGGTCGATGGACCCCCGCCCCGCCGACGAGGAGCCGCCTTCGTCGCTGTCGCACGTCATCGACAACGCGATCTACGTGAACGGGCGGCGGGTCGCCACTCCCGAGTCGCTGCCCGAGGCCTTCGAGTGCCTGAAGAACACTCCCGGAAGCATGGCCTGGATCGGCTTCTACCGGCCGGCGGACTCGGTGATCTTCAACGTCGCGGAGGAGTTCGACCTGCACGAGCTGGCCGTGGAGGACGCCATCGTCGCCCACCAGCGGCCCAAGGCCGACCGCTACGGGGACACGCTGTTCGTGGTGCTCCGCCCGGCCAGATACCTCGACGAGAGCGAGGAGGTCGACTTCGGCGAGCTGCACGTCTTCGTCGGCCAGAACTTCCTGATCACCGTACGGCACAGCGAGGCCCCCGACCTGTCCCAGGTCCGCCGCCGTATGGAGGGCGATCCCGAGCTGCTCGGCCAGGGCCCGCAGGCCGTCCTCTACGCCATCGTGGACGCGGTCGTGGACGGCTACGCCCCGGTGGTCGCCGGCCTGCAGAACGACATCGACGAGATCGAGGTCCAGGTCTTCGGCAACGAACCCGCCGTGTCACGCCGCATCTACGAGCTCTCGCGCGAGGTGATCGAGTTCCAGCGGGCCACCCGGCCGCTGCTCGGCATGATCGAAGGGCTCATCGCGGGGGCGGCCAAATACGGGGTGGATGAGGAGCTGCAGCGATATCTCCGCGACGTCGCCGATCACGCGATCACCGTGGCCGAGCGGGTCAGCGGCTTCCGCCAGATGCTCCACGACATCCTCGTGGTCAACTCGACCATGGTCGCCCAGGCCCAGAACGAGCACATGACCAACCTCACCGAGGCCAGCAACGCCCAGAACGAGGAGGTCAAGAAGATCTCCGCCTGGGCCGCGATCCTGTTCGCCCCCACCCTCGTCGGCACCATCTACGGCATGAACTTCGACGTCATGCCCGAGATCCACTGGGCCTGGGGCTACCCGTTCGCGGTGCTCCTGATGGCGGCCGTCTGCACGACCCTGTATCTGGTGTTCAAACGCCGAGACTGGCTGTAGGCCCCGGGTCGCGCGGCCGGCGTCAGAGGAGCTCGCGGTGGAGAGGAGGCGCGGCCGGGGCCTGACGGCGTGCGCGCCTGCGGTGCAGGCCGAGGATGAGCAGGAAAGCCACCGCGGCGATGACGGCGAGCAGCCCGGCGAGCGTGAGGGTCAGCGTCAGGGGAGAGTCCAGGGAGGCCGGCAGGCCCCAGGTGCCGGGTTTGGCGGGGAAGGTGAGGGTGCCTGTCGCCGTGTGCTCGACATGGCCGCTGCGGAGAGTGAGACGGAACGTCCACGGCCCGTCGGGGAGGTGCCTGCCCAGCAGGATGGCGATGTCCGCCTGGTCGCCGGGCGCCAGGGTGGTGCCGCGGGTGACCCGGAAGGGGCCGGCGCTCAGGGAGCTCGGCCCCTCCGGCAGCGACAGCTGCCCGTCGAGGTCGAGGGCGCGGTGGCCGGTGTTGGTGACGGCCACGACGACCTTCGGCTGCCCGTCTTCGGCGCGCTGGGGAACGATCTGGCCGATCTGGAAGTCCGAGGGCGGTTCGGCGCCCGGGCCGACGTCGAGGTAGGTGCGGACCCCGACGCGGTTGACGACGGCGACGTTCCCCTTCGGGCCGGGGGAGGGGGAGGAGACCTGCGCCCAGATGACGGCGTATCGCTCCGCCTCGCCGGCCCACGCCGGCACCGAGACGGTGGTCTTGACCGTCGTGCTGCCACGCGCCGGAAGGTCGACCGCGGGACGGTCGAGCCTGATCCATGAGCTCAGCTCGTTGGAGGTGCGGTCCGGGGCGAAGGTGAAGCGGCTGCCTTTGATGCCGGCGGCGCTCGCGTACAGCTCCACGTGCTGGGGCTTGGGCGAGGTGCTGGAGACCTCCAGACGCCGGGTAAAGGTGGTGCCGGGATTGACGTGGTCGACGATGAAGTACCGCGCCCGCGGATCGTCCACGCGGTTGGAGGGGATTTCCAGCAGCCGGATGCCGATGGTGTTCTCATCGGCAGGACGCCCGCTGTCGCCGTCCGCCCGCGCGGTCGCTGGAGCGCTCATCATTCCGTGCAGCAGGAGCACGAGCAGCGTCGCCAGGACGGGCCGGCGCGTCAGTGGGTTAGGCAACGGAGTGGTTCACCGTTCCGGTGTAGGTGCCTTCCACCGCCTGGGCGGGGACGTTGATCACGAGAGTCGGATTCCAGGTGACGGAGTTGCTGCCGGAGCCGGCCGTCTTCCTGAAGGCGGTGCGCAGGACGCTCAGCGACTGCGCGGCCCCCGCGTTGAGCTGCCCGGGAGTCACGTCTCCGGGGCTGGTGCCGGTGGTGTTGGTCGCGGGACCGGACCAGTACAGGACGGAGCTGTTGGGGATGGTCTCGGGGGTCGTGCCGCCGCCCGTGGTGAAGGCTCCCGCCGCCGCGATCACCGACGCCGTCCATGTGGCGGTGAGCGCGGCGCGCTGGTCGGACACCGTGATCGAGCCGAGCTGCCCGCTGATCGAGCCTCCCGGAACGCCGCCTCCGATGTTGACCGGACACCTGACCAGCCGGTCGGCCGCCGCCCCACGGGTTGATCACGGCCACCGGCCGGCGGGCTTGCCGTACCAGAATGTGAAGAAGCCCTGGACCGCGCGGTCCAGGGCTTCTTCACGGAAAGTCAGCCGAGCTTGGCCAGAATCAGATCGAGCTTCCCATCCATAGAATCCATCCTGACCTCCATGGAATCCATCCGGCTTTCCATGGAGCCGACCCGGTCGGTCAGGGCATCCACCTTGGCTTCCAGATTGTCGACCTTGCTTTCCAGTCCGTCCACCTTGGCTTCCAGCCCGTCGACCTTGATCTCTAGTCCGTCTACCTTGGTTTCCAGGTTGTCGACCTTGGTGCTGAGTGCGGCGAGATCTTCCTTGGTGGCCATCCTGTTCATGATCTCTTCGAACATCGGAGAGGTGTACGTCATGACTTCCTCTCGGACGATCTCTGGAAGATCGTTCACTGTCTTCATGACGATGGTCAGATCCGAGTTCGTCCTGAAGGCCCAGGACTCGAGCTCCATCATGCGCTGACAGCTGCTCATCGTCGCCACGCCGGGCATGGTACCTCCTGGTGGGGGGCAGTGGAGGGGCTGCCGGTCGGTGAACCCGGGCCACGGGTTCGTAACGGTGTGCGACTGATTGAACACGATCCATGGGGCGTGAGGGGCGGATTTCGCGGCAACCCGTCGGGCCTGAGATCTATGGCGACGGCGTGCCGGTTCGATCCCACTCGGGGGTCTGACCGGCGTCCACGGGGGTGCTCACCAGGTCTGGCCCGCGCCATGCACCGATCAGCACGGCCATGGTCAACGCAGGGACGGCCAGCACGGGACTCAGCCACAGCAGAGCCCGTATTCCGCCGGTCAGCAGTCCGGCGGCGGTGTTCAGGCCGCCCACGCTGAGCGCGCAGGCCGACGCGCCCATCACCCGGGCCGCCCATGGCCTCCTGGCCGACCACCGGGCTGCGGGCACCAGGATGATCAGGGCGGGCAGTGCGACAAGCGCCCCTGTCGGCAGGCCGGCGACGGCGCACAGGAGGGGAAGCCGCACCAGGGCAACGGCGAACTCTCCCCATCGGACGCTGTCGGCCTCGAAGGCCGCGCCGATGAGGAACACGATCGCCATGACCGCCCCGGTCGCGGCGCCGCCGAGAGCGCCCGTGCCGATCGTCCTGGCCACGATGCTCCGGATCCGGCGGGGACGCCGAGCCGGAACGGAAGGCGCGGGCTCCGGCGACGGGCCGGTCTCGCGCCGCCCCCGCCACCAGGAGGTCGAGTTCACCACAGGACATCCCCCCGCCCGTCGTCCGAAGCTCCGCCCGCGTGTCACAGGGAAGGTCGCCGACGCGACTCCGGTGACCGGCGGCGATCATATTGTCGCCGATCACGATTTTCCCGAACAGGCCGGGGCCGGGGCGTCCTGGGAGAGGGGGGAGCCCGCGGGCAGGACGTAGGTGACCAGGAGCACGACGGGTTCGGTGCCGAGATTGCGGCCCTCGTGAACCTCGTGGGCCGGTTCGACGAAGGCGGTGCCCGCGCGGTCGGTCCGCGTCGAGCAGTCGGACAGGGTGTGGGTCAGCACGCCCCGCCGTACGACCGCGATCAGCCGGCCGGCGTGGCGGTGCCAGCCGGTGGAGCCGCCGGGCTCGATGACGACCCGCCGGACCACCACGTCGGTGCGGCCCCCGCTCGTCACCGAGATCGGGCCGGGAGACACGCCCCGGGCGAGCGCGACGCCCGTGACGCCGCCGGACGAGGCGGGGGTCAGCAGCAGGGGCAGGACAACCAGCAATCGTGACAGCATGTAATCAAGTGAACACTCAACAGGATGGATCCGGGACGGCTTCCCGAAGACCCGGCCGGACGGCTTGCGCGTGTTTCCGGAGAACGCGTTTTCCGGAGAACTCAGCCGAGCAGCTTGCGGGCGGCTTCCTCGATCTCGCCCTCCGTCAGCAGCACGTGCTTGGACGCGTCGCCCAGCGGGATGAAACTGTCGGCCGAGGCCACCCGGGCGACCCTGCCGGTGAAGCCGGCGTCGAGCAGCTCGGCGACGATGCCCTCGGAGACGCCTCCGGTGCGGCGGGTCTCGTCGGCGATCAGCACCCTGCCGGTCAGCTCCGCCGCGCGCAGCAGGTCTTCGACCGGGAGCGGCGACAGCCAGCGCAGGTCGAGGACCCGGCAGCCGTAGCCCTCCGAGGTGAGCTTGACCGCGGCGCGCAGGCTCATTCGCACACCGTTGCCGAAGGTCACGATGGTCAGGTCGCGGCCGTCGCCGTAGCTGCGCGCGCGGCCGATCGGGACGTGCGTCTCCGCCCAGCGGGCCGGCGGCGCGTACGGCGAGAGCCAGCCGTTGTCGCCGTCGTCGAACAGGTCGCGGGTGTTGTACAGGGCGATCGGCTCCAGGAAGACGCAGACGCTGCCGTCGGTGCGGGCGGCGGCCAGGCAGGTGCGCAGCATCGAGGCCGCGTCGTCGGGCCGGGCGGGGGAGGCCACGACCAGCCCGGGGATGTCGCGCAGCGCGGCGATGGAGTTGTCGTTGTGGAAGTGGCCGCCGAAGCCCTTCTGGTAGGCGTATGACGCGACGCGGACCACCATCGGGTTGCGGAAGGCCCCGCGGGAGAAGAACGACAGCGTCGCGGCCTCGCCCCGGATCTGGTCCAGCGCGTTGTGCAGGTAGGCCAGGTACTGGATCTCGGGCACCGGCAGCAGCCCGGAGACGCCCGCGCCGAGCGCCAGGCCGAGCACGGTCTGCTCGTCGAGGAGCGTGTCGAACACCTGGCCCGCGCCGAAACGCTTCTGCAGGCCCCGGGTGACGCCGTACACGCCGCCCTTGCGGGCCACGTCCTCGCCGAAGACCAGCATGCCGGGATGGGCGGCCAAGGCGTCGGTCAGGGTCCGGTTGATCGCCTGGGAGAGTGTCAGCGGACCCTCGTTTTCGGGCAGCCTGCCGCCGAAGGCCTTCTCCCTGGACGGCGCGGCGACCGTGCTGGCCGTCGCGACGGTCTCGGGGGTGCGGGGGGCCAGCGGCTCCATGATGTCGGCGGCCGAGGTCAGCCGGGGCCGCCGTGAGCTCTCCATGGCCATCTTGAGCAGGTATTCCCGCGTCGTCTCGTAGCGCAGCAGCAGCTCGTCGGGGGTGGCGAGGCCCGCCTCGACGAGAAGCCGGGCGGTGGTGACGAGCGGGTCGCGCTCCAGATCGGCGTTGATCTCCCGTTTGGTCCGGTAGGACAGCTCCACGTCGGAGCCGGCGTGACCCATCAGCCGGACGGTGCCGACATGCAGGAGGGCGGGGGAGCGGTGCGTGCGGACGTGCTCGGCGGCGGCCGTCGCCGCGTCGTGGACGTCGGCCAGGTCGCAGGCGTCGGCCTTGAAGTATTTCAGCAGCGGGTGGTGGGCGGCCTCCACCCAGCCGCCGGGGGTCCGCACGCTGATGCCCAGGCCGTTGTCCTCGCAGACGAACAGCACCGGCAGCCCCAGCCCCTGATAGCGGCCGTAGGCGGCGGTGTTGAGCCCGGACAGGGCGCTGGCGTGGTTGGCGGAGGCGTCGCCGAAACTGCAGACCGCGATCGCGTCGGCCGGCCACGGGCCCGCCACGCCGAGCTGGCGGGCGCGCTCGATGGCGAACGCCACGCCGACCGCACGCGGCAGGTGGCTGGCGATCGTGGAGGTTTGCGGGATCACCGCCAGGTCGGGATGGCCGAAGACCTTGTGGCGGCCGCCCGCGATCGGCTCCTCGGCCGCGGCGGCCAGGCCGAGCAGGACGTCGCGCAGCCCCTCTTCGGGCAGGCGCCCCGCCATCGCCGACCGGGTGAGGTAGAAGGCGCCCGAGCGGTAATGGAGGAGGGCGGGATCGGTGGTGCGCAGCGCCGCGGCGATCGCGGCGTTGCCCTCGTGCCCGGCCGAGCCGATGGTGTAGAAGCCCTCTCCCTGCTCGCGCAGCCAGCGCGCGGCGATGTCGAGGAGCCTGCTGCCGAGCTGGAACTCGAACAGTTCGCGGCAGCGGGTCCCCGTCAGGCTCGTGCCCTCACGGACCGGCAGGCCTGGATCACGGGGGGCCCCGGGGGAGAGGGCGGCCACCGCCTCGGCGAAATGAGTCTCAACAGTGTCGCGCGCCACAGTCTGATTATGTCCCCAACGGCCGCTCTCGTCCCGGACCTTGGCGTGTTTGGCCCTCAGTGGCCTCTCGGAAACCCCTCGGAGGCGCGGTCCGAGCCTCGGAGGGCGGATGGACCGGTCCTATTCGACAGTTCTTCATAACAGCTTGTCAGATCTATCAACCAATTACCTGATTCATACGTCTACTTGAAAGAAGTGACGTGGCACCCTCATGCCGCGTTCAAGCAACGGGGAAGGATGGAAGACCCCAAATGTTGAACCGCACCCGAGCTGTTGTCGTCGCGGTGGCCATGGGAGCCGGAGCCCTCACTCTGGTTCCTTCTGCGACGGCTGCGACGGGGACCTCAGCGGATCCTGTCGTCTCCAATGTGGAGATCAGCCCCAACCCGGTCGTGGTGACCGGGTCACCGGTCACGGCGAAGTTCAGCTTCACCACGACCGCCGCGGGCAAGGCCGAGTTCCAGATCAAGGCGCCGGGCGTCAGCGCATGGACTCCGCTCACCGTGGAGCCCAGCCCGCACGGCACCGAAACCCAGTGGACCGCCTCCAAGTCGTTCGACAGCAAGAGCGCTGCCGGGCAGTGGAGCTTCCTCGCGATCGCCCACGGCGGCGACGGCAAGGAGGACTCGACTCGCGGTAAGTTCACCGTCGACGTCAGGAAGGCCCTCGACACCAAGATCGTCGACTTCGACGCCTCGCCCGACGACGTCACCAAGGGCGACAGCATCGAAGTGTCCGGCCGACTGCTGCGCGACAGCGGGGGCTGGAAGGGGTACGGCGGGCAGCCTGTAACGATCACCTTCCGGGAGAAGGGCACTGACGCCTACCGGCACGTCGTCAAGGTCGGCACCGGCTACGACGGCGGGTTCAGGGCCAGGGTCAAGGCCGACGCCACCGGCTGGTGGCGTGCGGAGTTCTCCGGCAACGGCGGCGCCGCCGGATCGGTGAGCGACACCGACCGCGTCGACGTGACGGCCCCCGAGCCGGAGCCCGAGCCGGAGCGCGCCGACAGCCGCATCATCCGGTTCAACGCCTCGCCGGAGCCGGGCCGCTACGGCCGCTACCTGAGCTTCACCGGCAAGCTCCAGATCGACGACGCCTCAGGCTGGGAGGGTTACCGCGCCAGCGTCGGCCTGTACTTCAAGGCCAGGGGCTCGCACAAGTGGAGCTACGTGAAGACCACCCGGTCCAACGGCAGCGGCAGCATCTACACCAAGGCCAGGGCCTACAGGTCCGGTTACTGGAAGTTCGTCTTCAGGGGTGACGACGACTTCTACGGCGACTCCAGCAGCAGTGACTACGTCAGGGTGACCAAGCGCTGACGGTGGGATCGAGGTCCGCGTCCCGAACGCGGACCTGACAGACGGCGGCCCGGGTGCTCGAGCACCCGGGCCGTCCCCGTGTCTCCTGTGCGGGGCGCCCGGACCGAAGGGCGCCCGGACCGTCGCAAGTCATCCTTCTTCCGGACGGCTTGCGGACGGTGGCTTTGCCGGTAGCAGGCATGGCCGGTGCGAGCATCGACTGGGAACCAAAGCCGATCTTGGCAACCGGGGGAGAGATGCTTCGCAAACTGGTGCTGGCCGCGGTCTGCGCGGCCGGACTGCCGATCGCCGTGCCGCCCGCCTGGGCGGGCGACTCGTGCCCGACGACGTCACCGTGCGCGGTGACCACGTGCGGGCCGGGCCGGATCTGTGTGCCGTCGCCCAAGCAGTGCGTCACCACACCGTGCCCGCAGTACGACTGCGTGTCGGTGATACCGCTGCCCATGATGCCCGCTACGGCCCCGCGGCCGAGGATACCGCTGCCCATGATGCCCGCTCCGGCCCCGCGGCCGATGATCGTCAATGTTCCGCCGGGCACTCTGCCCGCGTCGGATCCCGTCCGATGATCGTGAGCGGCCCGGCGGGCGGGCCCGTCCGGCAGCCGGCGTGACTTCTTCCGGTACGGCTCGCGCGAGCCGTACCGGAACCGCCCCGAGTCGTGTGGTGGCCGGGGCGGCTCGACGATCAGTGTTAGCAGTTCCTAACTTTGGACCATGGCGAGCGCCGCACGGGCCATGTCCCGCATCAACTCGGCCATCGCCTCGGCCGGCAGTTCGCCCGCACTGTGCGGGGTGGAGTTGAGCAGCCCGAAGACGGCGTGGGTCGCGGCCCGCAGGCGGGGCGGGGGACACCCCGGGTAGAGCTCGCTCAGCACGGTGACCCACTCCTCCACGTAGAGCCGCTGGAGCCGGCGGATCTGGCGGCGGGCGGGCTCGGGGACGTTGCCGAGCTCGCGGTCGTGCACGGTGATCAGGGCGGGGTGGCTGAGCGCGAAGTCGATCTGGCCGTTGAGCAGGGCGTCCAGGGCGTGTTCCGCGTCGGGGGCCGCGGTCACGCGGCTTGCCGCCGAGGTGTGCAGGCGCTCGCTGATGTCCAGCAGCATCTCCGCCAGCAGCGCCTCCTTGCCGCTGAAGTGCCGGTAGAGAGCGGGGCCCGAAGTGCCGACCGCGCCGCCGATGTCCTCGATGGAGACGCCGTGGAAGCCGCGCGCCGCGAACAGTTCCGCGGCGGCGTCCAGGATCTCCGTGCGCCGTGACCCGCGATTGCGGGTAGGGGTCTGGGCAGTCGTCACATCTCGCATGGTAGACGGTGACGTTAATGATGACTAACATCTCTGGTGGAGTTAGTAATCGTTAACCACGGCGACGGAGCCGGACGAGGGGGCTCGCATGAGTGGCTGGCCGGTGCTGCGAAGCGCCTGCGATCCGGGCGGTGAGGGCTTCAAGGCCAACGCGGAGGTCAACGAGCGGCTCGCCGCCGACCTGCGGGAACGGCTCGCGGCCGCCGCGCTGGGAGGTCCGGAGAAGTCACGGGCCCGGCACGTGTCGCGAGGCAAGCTGCTGCCCCGCGACCGGGTGGACACCCTGCTCGACCCCGGATCCCGGTTCCTGGAGCTCTCTCAGCTGGCCGCCACCGGGCTCTACGGCGACCAGGCCCCCGCGGCCGGGATCATCACCGGCGTGGGCCGTGTCTCCGGCCGTGAGTGCGTGGTCGTCGCGAACGACGCCACGGTCAAGGGCGGCACCTACTACCCGATCACGGTCAAGAAGCACCTGCGGGCCCAGGAGGTCGCCCTCCACAACAACCTCCCGTGTGTCTATCTCGTCGACTCCGGCGGTGCGTTCCTGCCCAAGCAGGACGAGGTCTTCCCGGACCGCGAGCACTTCGGCCGGATCTTCTACAACCAGGCCACCATGTCGGCACGGGGCATCCCGCAGATCGCCGCGGTCCTCGGCTCGTGCACGGCGGGCGGCGCCTACGTCCCGGCGATGAGCGACGAGGCGGTGATCGTCCGAAACCAGGGCACGATCTTCCTGGGCGGCCCGCCGCTGGTGAAGGCCGCGACGGGAGAGGAGGTCACCGCAGAGGAACTGGGCGGCGGCGACCTGCACGCCCGGGTCAGCGGCGTCACCGACCACCTCGCCGAGGACGACGCCCACGCGCTGAGAATCGTCCGCGACATCGTGGCCACCCTGGCGCCGCGCACCCCCTCCCCGTGGGACCGCGTTCCGTCCGAGGAGCCGGTGCACGACCCCCGCGACCTCTACGGCATCGTCCCCGCCGACACCCGCGTGCCCTACGACGTGCGGGAGGTCATCGCCCGCGTCGTGGACGGCAGCCGGCTGCTGGAGTTCAAGGCCGAGTACGGTGCCACCCTCGTCACCGGCTTCGCTCACATCCACGGCCACCCCGTCGGGATCATCGCCAACAACGGCATCCTGTTCGGCGAGTCCGCGCTCAAGGGCGCGCACTTCATCGAGCTGTGCGACCGCCGCAACATCCCCCTGGTGTTCCTGCAGAACATCAGCGGGTTCATGGTCGGCAAGGCATACGAGGCCGGGGGCATCGCCAAGCACGGCGCCAAGATGGTCACGGCCGTCGCCTGCGCCCGGGTGCCCAAGTTCACCGTGGTCGTCGGCGGCTCCTTCGGCGCCGGCAACTACGCGATGGCCGGCCGGGCCTACTCGCCACGGTTCCTGTGGATGTGGCCGAACGCGCGCATCTCGGTGATGGGCGGGGAGCAGGCCGCCAACGTGCTCTCCACGGTCGGCAACGCCGACCCCGACGCCATCCGCCGGCAGTACGAGGACCAGGGCAACCCCTACTACTCCACCGCCCGCCTCTGGGACGACGGCGTCATCGACCCCCTCGACACCCGCACCGTCCTGGGCCTGGCCCTGTCCGCCGCGGCCAACGCCCCCCTCGACCCCATCGGCTACGGCGTCTTCCGGATGTGACCGCACCCATGACTCACCCACCAGCTCCCCGCCCGGCACCGGGTTCACCCGGGATGTTCGACACCGTTCTGATCGCCAACCGGGGCGAGATCGCCCTGCGGATCATCCGCACCCTCAAGCGGCTGGGCATCCGCTCGGTCGCGGTCTACAGCGACGCCGACGCCGGGGCGCGGCATGTCCGCGAGGCCGACGTCGCGATACGGCTCGGCGGCGGCTATCTCGACATCGACCGGATCCTGGCCGCCGCCGCGGCGGCCGGGGCCCAGGCCGTGCACCCCGGATACGGCTTCCTGGCCGAGAACACGGCGTTCGCCCGGCGCTGCGCCGAGGCAGGGCTGGTGTTCGTCGGCCCGCCGCCGGAGGCCATCGAGGCGATGGGCGACAAGATCCGGGCCAAGGCCACCGTCTCGGCGGCGGGGGTTCCCGTCGTCCCGGGCGGCGCCGAACCCGGTGACGACCTGATCGAGGCCGCCGGGCGGGTCGGCTTCCCGGCGCTGATCAAGCCCTCGGCGGGCGGCGGCGGCAAGGGCATGGTGCTGGTGCGCTCCGCCGCGGAGCTGCCGGAGGCGCTGGAGTCCGCCCGCCGTACGGCGGCCGCCGCGTTCGGCGACGCGACCCTCCTGATCGAGCGGTTCGTGGAGAACCCCCGGCACATCGAGATCCAGGTGATGGCCGACACGCACGGCAACGTCGTCCACCTGGGCGAGCGCGAGTGCAGCCTGCAGCGCCGCCATCAGAAGATCATCGAGGAGGCGCCCTCCCCGCTGCTCGACGCCGAGACCCGGGCGAGCATGGGCGCCGCCGCGGTCGAGGCCGCCAGGTCCGTCGGCTACGTCGGCGCCGGGACGGTCGAGTTCATCGTCCAGGGCGCGACCGGCGACTACTACTTCATGGAGATGAACACCCGGCTCCAGGTCGAGCACCCGGTCACCGAACTGGTCACCGGCCTGGACCTGGTGGAGCTCCAGCTCAGGGTCGCGGCCGGTGAGCCGCTGCCGCTCACCCAGGACGAGATAAGGCTGAGCGGCCACGCCGTCGAGGCCCGGGTCTACGCCGAGGACCCCTCCCGCGGCTTCCTGCCGACCGGTGGCCGGGTCCTCGCACTGCGCGAGCCCGCCGACGTCCGGGTGGACTCCAGCCTGATGGCCGGCGGCACGGTCGGCAGCGACTACGACCCGATGCTGTCCAAGGTCATCGCCTGGGGGCCGGACCGGGCGAGCGCGCTGCGGCGGCTGGACGGGGCGCTCGCCGCGACGACCGTGCTGGGCGTGCCGACCAACATCGCCTTCCTGCGGGCACTGATCACCCACCCTGAGGTGGTCGCGGGAGACCTCGACACCGGCCTGGTCGAACGTCACCTCGACGAGCTGATCTCCCATCAGGGCGTTCCCTCCGACGTCCTGGCCGCGGCCGCCCTGCTCCTGCACCACGACCGTGTGCCCACCACGCCGGCCGACCCGTGGGACGTGCCCGACGGCTGGCGGCTGGGCGAGACCGCGTGGACCACCTGGCGGCTGGAGGGCCGCGACGGGGTGGCCGAGGTCCGGGTGCGCGGGCTTCCCGGGGCGGGAGCCGAGGTCCGCCTGCCCGAAGACCGGCCGTCCGGGAGCGGCGGCGAGCTGTCTGGAAACGGCGGCGAGTCGTCCGGAAACGGCGCACCGGCGGTCATCCGGGCCCGGCTGGCCCGCGACGGCGGAGATCTGCTGATCACCCTGGACGGGGTGAGCAGGCGCTACGCCGTCGCCCGGGACGGCGACACGATCTGGCTCGGCCGCGACGGGAGCGCCTGGGCGCTCACCCGGCACCACCTGGGCGACCCCGGCGATCGGGCGGGCGCGGGCGGCACCGGAGACGGGGTGGTCCGAAGCCCGATGCCCGGCACGGTCCTCGTGATCAAGGTGACCGCGGGTGAGCAGGTGGACGAGGGACAGCCGCTGCTCATCGTCGAGGCGATGAAGATGGAGCACACGGTGACCGCGCCGGTCGCCGGAGTGGTCGCCGAGCTACCGGTGCGGACCGGCCAGGCGGTCGACATGGACGCCGTGCTGGCGGTCGTCCGGCGGGACGGGGAGTCGTGATGCGGGAGCCGTACAGGATCTCGGCGGCGGGGCTGCCGGAGCGGGTCACGATCTACGAGGTCGGGCCGCGAGACGGGCTGCAGAACGAGCCGGCGGTGGTTCCGGTCGAGGTCAAGGCGGAGTTCGTCGCCCGGCTGGCCGCCGCCGGGCACCGGGTGATCGAGGCGACCAGTTTCGTGCACCCCAAGTGGGTGCCCCAGCTCGCCGACGCCTCCGAGCTGCTGACCCGCATGGAGCGGGCCCCCGGCGTGCGTTATCCGGTGCTCGTGCCGAACGAGCGCGGCCTCGACCGGGCGCTCGAACACGGCGTCCAGGAGATCGCGATCTTCGGCAGCGCCACGGAGACGTTCGCCGGGAAGAACCTGAACCGGACGCTGGAGTCGCAGTTCGAGATGTTCGCGCCGGTGGTCGCGCGGGCGCTGGACCACGGTCTGAGGGTCAGGGCGTACGTGTCGATGTGCTTCGGCGACCCGTGGGAAGGACCGACACCGATCGACCAGGTGGTCACCGTCGGCCGCAGGCTGCTCGACCTGGGCTGCTACGAGCTCTCGCTCGGCGACACCATCGGCGTCGGCACCCCTGGCCACGTGACCGCCCTGATCGAGGCCTTCGGCGGACCCTCGCGCCTGGCCGTGCACTTCCATGACACCTACGGGCAGGCGCTGGCCAACACCCTCGCCGCCCTCCGGGCGGGCGTGACCGTGGTGGACGCCTCCACCGGCGGCATCGGCGGCTGCCCGTACGCCGAGAGCGCCACCGGCAACCTCGCCACCGAAGACCTGGTCTGGATGCTGCACGGCCTCGGCGTGGAGACCGGACTGGACCTTGAGTCGCTGGTGGAGACCAGCACCTGGCTGGCCGCGGAGCTCGGCCGTCCCAGCCCTTCACGGGTCGTGCAGGCCATGGGAGCGAACCCGGCGCGCCGTACGACCGATCAACACGCCTAGGAGTGACAATGCCCAAGCTCAGCGACGAATACGAAGACCTGCGTAAAACCGTCGAGGCGTTCGCCCGCGACGTGGTCGCTCCGGTGATCGGGGATCTCTACGAACGTGAGGAGTTCCCCTACGACATCGTGCGGCAGATGGGCGCCATGGGGCTGTTCGGGCTGCCGATCCCGGAGGAGCACGGCGGCATGGGCGGCGACTACTTCGCGCTCTGCCTGGCCCTGGAGGAGCTGGCCAGGGTCGACTCCAGCGTGTCCATCACCCTGGAGGCCGCGGTGTCGCTGGGCGCGATGCCGATCTACCGGTTCGGTACGGCGGAGCAGCGCGCCGAGTGGCTGCCCCGCTTGACGTCGGGCGAGATGCTGGGCGCGTTCGGCCTGACCGAGCCGGGCGGCGGCTCCGACGTGCCGGGCGGCATGCGGACCACGGCCGTGCTGGACGGGAACGAGTGGGTGATCAACGGCTCGAAGGCGTTCATCACCAACTCCGGCACCGACATCACCGGTGTCGTGGGCGTGGCCGCGATCACCGGCTATCGTGGAGGCGACGGTGAGGCCTCTCCCCACGGCCGTGGGGGTAAACCGGAGATCTCCACGATCCTGGTCCCTTCCGGGACGCCGGGCTTCACCGTCTCGAAGAAATACTCCAAGGTCGGCTGGAACTGCTCCGACACCCGCGAGCTCTCCTTCGTCGACTGCCGGGTCCCGGCGGAGAATCTGCTGGGCGAGCGGGGCCGGGGCTACGCGCAGTTCCTGCAGACCCTCGACGAGGGCCGCATCGCGATCGCCGCGCTCTCGGTCGGCCTGGCCCAGGGGTGCGTGGACGAGTGCCTGCGCTACGTCCGTGAACGCCGGGCGTTCGGCCACCCGATCGGCCACTACCAGGCCATCCAGTTCAAGATCGCCGACATGGAGGTCCGCACCCACACCGCCCGCCTGGCCTACTACCACGCGGCCGAGAAGATGCTGGCCGGCGAGCCGTTCAAGAAGGAGGCGGCCATCGCCAAGCTCGTCTCCAGCAACGCGGCCATGGACAACGCCCGCGACGCCACCCAGATCTTCGGCGGCTACGGGTTCATGAACGAATACCCCGTCGGCCGCTTCTACCGCGACGCCAAGATCCTGGAGGTCGGCGAGGGCACCAGCGAGGTCCAGCGCATGCTCATCGCGCGGGAGCTGGGGCTGGCGGAACTCTGAACCGCGGGTGACACGGCGTGAGAGCAGGGCTGATCCGGGGACCCGCCATCGGCGGGGACGACCTCGGAACCGGCCCTGCTCCGCCGGACGTGGAGCTTCGGTGTCTCGTGGCCGGGGTCACCGTTTCGGCGTGAGGCCGACGTCGAACCGCACGCCGACCTCGTCGCTGAGTTTGAGCGCGCCGAACAACGCCGAGTAGGGCCGGATCCCCCAGCGGGTCTGCACGACGGCCGCCGAGCCGCGCGCGCGGTCGTCGGCCAGCGTGCCCTGCAGCGTGACGGGCTGCGTGACGCCGAGGATGGTGAGGTCGCCCTCGACGAGGAACGACTCCGCGGTCCCGCTGACTCGTGTCGACCGGAACGTGATCGTCGGGTGACGCGCGGCCTGAAGGATCTTCTCTCGGATGATCTTCTTGATCTCTCCGCGGTCGGAGTCCGTGAGCGGTTTGATGCCGCCGGTTCCCTCCCGCACTTCGAGTGACGCGACGTCGGCCTCGACGGTCACCGAGGAACCGGCCGGGTCGGCGGCGTCGAGTGTCACGTCGCCGCGCCAGCGGGTGACCTCGATGGTGAGATCATGACCGGCCTTCGCGCCCAGCCCGGTGCGGGTCGTGTTGACGAGGAGCGCGCCGGACTCGGGGCCCAGCGTGTAGTCGCCAGTGGTGATGCTCACCTTGCCAGGCTAACTCGCACCCGAAGGGACCGCGGTGGCACGCACCAGCGGCGTGACGAGTCCCGGGAGTGGCCGCGGTCCTTTTCGCCGCCCGTCGTGCCTCACGGGTGGAGCTCGTGCAGGGCGGTGCGCAGGGCGCCGAGCCAGTGGGCGGTGGTCTGCCTGGCCAGGTCGCTGTCGGGGGCGAAGGCCTCGAACAGGTGCCAGGCGCCGGGGACGTCCTTGACCTCGACGGGGACGTCGGCCTCCATCAGCCGGCGGGCGTAGTCGAGTCCTTCGTCCCGTACGGGATCGAGGCCACAGGTCAGGACGTAGGCGGGCGGAAGCCCCGACAGGTCGGTGGCACGGGCCGGTGCGGCGTAGGGGGAGACGTCGTCGCCGCGGCCGGGCCCCAGGTAGGTGTCCCAGACACGTCTGACGGACGGGCCGTTGACGATTCGCGGGTCGGTGATCCGCCCGATCGAGGCGGTTCGCGCCCGGTCGTCGGTGACCGGGATCAGCAGGCACTGGTAGGCGATCTTCGGCCCACGCCGGTCGCGGGTCATCAGGCACAGGGCGGCGCTCAGGCAGCCGCCTGCGGACGCGCCGGTGACAGCGATACGTTCGGGGTCGATGCCGAGATCGGCGGCGTTGCCGGCCATCCAGCGGAGGGTGGCGTAGCAGTCCTCGATCCCGGCGGGGAAAGGGTGTTCGGGGGCCAGTCGGTAGTGCACGTTGATCACGACCACGCCGGCCTCGGCGCACACGTCGCGCGCCATCGGGCTGGGGCCGTCCAGCTCGCCGTAGGCGAAGCCGCCTCCGTGGATGTAGAGCACGCCGGGCAGGACGCCCTCGGCTCCCGCCGGCCGGAGGACATGCACATCGATCTCGTTGCCGCCGGGGCCGGGGACGGTCATGTGCTCGACGGTGAGGCGGGCGTCCGGTTTCATCCGGGGTGCCATCAGTGCCCTGAAGCCGGCGCGGAGAGCCTCGACATCGCCGGTAGGGCGTTCGGTCATGGTGGCGAGGACGTCGATCAGCTCGGGGTGGACGGACATCGCGGTCATCGAACCTCTCCTTAATAGTCTCATTGATACGGTATCGATGAGACGAAAGCTATGGTCTCACTGAGACGGTGTCAATGGGATGGAGGGGCGATGAACGGAGTGAGCCTGTCGGCGTATGTCGTGCTGGGACTGATCGCCCGGCACGGCCCGATGACCCCGTACGAGCTGAAGGGGCGTGTGGAGGAGAGCGTCGGGTTCTTCTGGCCGATCCCCCACGCGCAGCTTTACCGGGATCCGCCCAGGCTCGCGGAGATGGGGCTGCTCAGGGAGGAGGCGGAGGAGCACGGCCGGCGCCGGCGGGTGTTCCACCTCACCGACGCGGGCCGCCGGGCACTGGAGCGCTGGCTCGCCGACCCGGATGTCGCGCCGCCCGAGACACGTGACCCCTCGCAGCTCAAGCTCTTCTTCGCCGATCTCGGTGACCCCTCCGACGTCGTCGCGCTGGCCACCGAACAGGCGAGGCAGCACCGCCGATGGCTTGACCTCTATCGGTCCCTGCACGCCGAGCTCGACCCGTCCGACCGCACCCGGCTGGTGTCCCGATCCCGGCTCCTGAAGCTCGGAATCCTGCACGAACAGACCTACGTCGACTTCTGGGAGTCCCTGGCGGCGGACCCGGACCGCCTCGACCTCGCCGCCCCCTCCGGCCCGGACGAGACTGATCTCGGCCGAAGGCCCTCCGGGAGCGCCTGACCTCGGACGAATGGGCTCGGCTGAAGGCCCTCCGGGAGCGCCTGACCTCGGACGACGCCGTCGAAGACACCGGAGCCGGGGGTGGGCCGGCCCTCGCCCCGGGTATGAACGCGACGCCCTGGGTCTCAGGGACGGAGGCGGCCGGCGGCTCCCGGCCGGTGAGCCGATCTCCGATGGAGAGGGGCGGCGTTGGGCACGAGCCCGGGCAGGACGCGTGGGGAGGCGGGGGCGCGAGGCGCCCGCCTGCTGAGGCGGATGTCCGGGTGGTTGCTGGCGGAGCCGTCCGCGAAGGCACGCGCGGCCACGCGCGAGGAGCATCCGTGGTGGCGTGTCATGTGCCTCACCGGTGTGGACTACTTTTCGAGCCTGGGTTACCAGCCGGGGATCGCCTTCCTCGCCGTGGGCGTCCTGTCCCCGATCGCCACGCTGGTCCTGGTCGCGATGACGCTGCTGGGCGCGCTGCCGATCTATCGCCGCGTCGCGGAGGAGAGCCCGCACGGGCAGGGGTCCATCGCCATGCTCCAGCACCATCTGCCCGGGTGGCGGGGCAAGCTCCTGGTGCTGGTCCTGCTCGGTTTCCTGGCGACCGACTTCATCATCACCATCACGCTGTCGGCCGCGGACGCCACCGCCCACGTCATTGAGAACCCCTTCGTCCCGCACGCCCTGCAAGGTCACCGCGTCGGCCTCACCCTGGGGCTCATCGCGCTGCTCGGCGGGGTCTTCCTCGCCGGGTTCAGCGAGGCCATCGGCATCGCGGTGGTTCTGGTGGGCGCCTATCTGACGCTCAACCTGGTCGTGGTGGCGGTGTCCCTGGAACGCGTCCTCGCCCGGCCCGAGCTCGTGGCCGACTGGAAGGCCGTGCTGTCCGCACAGTACTCCAGCCCGCTGGTCATGATCGGTGTGGCGCTCCTGGTCTTCCCGAGGCTGGCACTGGGGCTGTCGGGCTTCGAGACCGGTGTCGCCGTGATGCCCCTGGTGCGGGGCTGCCACGATGACGATCCCCGGCGTCCCGCGGGCCGGATCCGGGGGACCCGGCACCTGCTCACCGCCGCCGCGTCGATCATGAGCTTCTTCCTCGTCTCCTCCAGTCTCGTCACGGTGATGCTCATCCCCGCCCGTGAGTTCGAGCCGGGCGGCAAGGCCAACGGCCGGGCCCTCGCCTACCTCGCCCACGAATATCTCGGGCGGAACCTCGGCACCCTCTACGACGTCAGCACGATCGCGATCCTGTGGTTCGCCGGTGCGTCGGCCATGGCCGGCCTGCTGTCGATCGTGCCGCGTTACCTGCCCCGGTACGGCATGGCGCCACAGTGGGCCGCGGCGACACGTCCTCTCGTGCTGGTCTTCACCGCCGTCGCGTTCGTCATCACGATCATCTTCAAGGCCGGTGTCGACGCCCAGGGTGGCGCGTACGCCACGGGCGTGCTCGTCGTGATCCTCTCCGCCGCCATCGCCGTCACCCTGTCGGCCCGTTCCCGGGGCGACCGCGGAGGGGTGATCGCGTTCGGCGCGATCACGCTGGTATTCGTCTACACCACGATTGCCAACGTCTTCGAACGTCCCGAAGGGATCAAGATCGCGTCTTTCTTCATCGCGGCGATCGTCGCCACGTCCTTCGTCTCACGGGCCAGCCGCTCGTTCGAACTCCGGGTGGAGGATGTCGTCCTCGATCCGGAGGCCCGGTCGCTCGTTGAGGAGATGATCGCGTCGGGCCAGCTTCTTCTGATCGCCGGCAACCCCGATGACGAAGCCCGGACGAGCTGCCATGAGAGGGAACGGCGGGCGCGTGAGCTGCATCACCTGCCGGGGGACGTTCCGACGCTCTTTTGGAGGTGACGGTGACCGACGCCTCGGAGTTCGGCAGCAAACTCGCGGTCGGGGGCGAGGAGCGGGACGGCTGCCGTTTCCTGGTCGCACGCAGCCCGGCGGTCGCCAACGCGATCGCCGGTATCCTGCTCCATCTGCGAGACCGGACCGGCCTCATACCGCAGATCTACTTCCACTGGGCCGAGGGCAACCCGGTGGTGGCCCTGCTCCGCTATCTCGTTCTCGGCGGGGGTGACATCCCTCCGCTGACCCGCGAGATCCTCAGGAGAGCCGAGCCTCGCCCGGATCGCCGGCCGCAGGTCCACGTCGGCTGAGCACGGCCGGGCGTCGCGGTGGATCAGCCGCTCGCGGCGCGACTCCCGGCTCCCGGACGCCGCGTGGCGGCCCTCGTCTCGATCGTGTGACCGGGAGCCGCCGTCATCGCCGCCGTGGCCTTCGCCATGATCCTCGCCATGGTCCGGAGCTCGTCGGGGGTGAGCTGGTCGATCAGGAAGGCGCGGACGACGGCCACATGCCCCGGCGCGGTCCGCTCCAGGCAGCGTGTGCCCTCGTCGGTGAGGACGGCCAGGACACCCCGGTCGTCCGAGGGGCAGGTGGTCCGCCGGACGAGGCCGGCCTTTTCGAGCTGGCCGACCTGGTAGGTGAGGCCGCTTTTGGACACGACCACCTTGTGTGCGAGTTCGGTCATCCGCATCCGCCGGTCGGGGGCGGACGAGAGCTTGACGAGGATCTCGTACTGGGCGTGGGTCAGCCCGGAGTCGGCTTTCAGCTGCTCTTCGACGCGCCGCTCCAGCAGGTGTGTCGCTTTGACATACGTCACCCAGGCGTCCAGTTCGTCGTCACTGAGCCATCGCGTGTCCGTCACCCGCCCATTCTATGTTTGTTTGAATTTGAACTACCTCCTATCATGTCATTCAAATTCGAACAACTAGAGGAGTTGCCATGCTTGACCGCGTACGCCCCGTCGCCCTGCTGCTGGGACGGATCGGCATCGGTGCGATCTTCCTTGTCCACGGCTGGCAGAAGTTCACGACGATGGGGATCGGCGGGACGACGGCGCTCTTCGAGTCGGCAGGGGTCCCGGCGGCTACCTGATTCGTCAGCAGTGTTCCGGTTTTCAGGCCGGGGTGAAGCGGACTCTCCCGCGTAGCGGGGAACAGCCATTTCGCCGTCAGGGCGGAAGGGCGCCTGGTAGGTTGCTTGTGTCAGGTACCGCCGGGCGGGCGGGAACGGAGCCGGAAGGTTCGCAAGCCTGTGGAGACCCGGTAAGACCATCTCGGTGGCGCAGGTCGGTGAAGCAGGAAGCCGCAGAGGTGCTGCATTCGTGTGGCGCGGGCTGAATCTTCGGCATTCATGCCGAAGAGCGCGTCAAGAGTTCGTTCTCGCCCTCGACGGCCTGTGGTGGCGGCGCGTGACGGCCTAGGCGTGCCCCGGAGGGGCGGTCCGGGCCGTCACCGCGTGGGTTCCGTGCGGGCCGGTCCGGAGGCCGGGCGAAGCCGGTGGCCGTGGAGCCGGGGCGGCACGGATCACGATCGGCGGGCCGCCTCCTGAAGGCCGGCCGCCTTCGCGTCGGAGCTCGACCGCACCACCAGCTCGACGGGCACCAGTTGCACGTCTCCCCGGGCTAGGGTCCCGGTCCTGACCTGGTCGAGCAGGACCTCCACGCACGCCCTGCCCACCTGGGCGAAGTTCTGCCGGACGGTCGTCAGCGCCGGCCACATGTACGCGGCCTCCGGCGTGTCGTCGAAACCGACCACGGCCACGTCGCCGGGAACCGCCCGTCCGGACTCGTGCATCGCCCGCAGCACCCCCATGGCCATCTGGTCGTTGGCGGCGAAGACCGCGGTCGCCTCCGGGTCGCGGGCGAGATGCCTGCCGAGCCGGTAGCCGGACTCGGCCGTCCAGTCGCCGAACAAAACCTGGGGCACGGGCCTGCCTGCTCGCTCCAGGGTCTCCAGCCAGGCGGCGTGGCGGCGCCGGGCGGAGTAGGCGTCCGGCGGTCCGGCCACGTGCCAGACCGTGGCGTGGCCGCGTTCGAGCAGGTGCTCGGTGGCGAGGCGGGCGCCGGTGACCTGGTCGGAATCCACGACCGGATATTCCTGACCGCCGTGCCCGTCGGCCATCACGACGGGCACGCCCTGGGGCAGCCGGAGCGAGGGCGAGTCGAGCACCTGTGCCTCGATGATGATCACACCGTCGACCGCCTGGGTGTTGAGCCGGGTGAAGGCCTCGCGGACCTCCCGGTTGGTCGGCCCGGTGACGCCCATCAGGTTGATGGAGAACCCGGCCTCCAGGGCCGCGGTCGCGATGCCGTCCAGGGTGCGCACGTTCCCGTGGCTGTTCAGCGTGAAACAGATCACCCCGATCGTGCCGAACCGGCCGGTGGCCAGGGCCCGTGCGGCGCCGTTGGGCTGGTAGCCCAGTGCGCGCATGGCCGAGAGCACGCGGTCCCTGGTCGTCTCCTCGACGTTGGAGCGGTTGTTCACCACCCGAGAGACGGTCTGGGCGGACACCCCGGCCAGCCGGGCCACATCGGCCATCGACGGGGCCTTCCTGCCGCGGCCGCGGCCCTGTGGCGGAACCTCGCCGGCTGTGGTCACTGGCGTTCCTCTCTCCCGGGGTCATGGTGCCATGGCAGGGGCGCGAACGACGATGGATGATGGCAGCGCTAACACGATAGCGCCCGAATGTACCGGTGCGACATATCCCCGGATGGCGGGAAATTCCCTGTTCATTTTGGACGTACCTTGACGTTTCTTGGTGAATGGTGTGATGCTCGGCATTCGAGACCGTGTTAGCGCAAACATGCATCCTGATCCGGAGGGCCGATGTTCCATGGCAGGCACGCCGATCACCGCTGACGCCGGACGGGCCGCCTCCGCCCTCTGACGACGCCGTCTCCGTTTCCCCGACGACGCGTCCGCGGACCGGGGTCGCCCGGCACGCGGACGCATCCCACCGCATCCCGAAGGATGGATATGCCTCACCGCTGGATCCGCTGGCCCCGGCCGACAGGCCTCGCCTACGGCGCCGACTACAACCCCGAACAGTGGCCGGAGGAGGTCTGGCACGAAGACGTCCGGCTCATGCGGGAGGCGGGCGTCAATCTGGTCAGCGTCGGGATCTTCTCCTGGGCCCGGTTGCAGCCGACCCCGGACACCTGGAACTTCGGCTGGCTCGACCGGGTCCTCGACCTGCTCCACGAAGGCGGCGTCGCGGTCGATCTGGCCACCGCCACCGCCTCGCCGCCGCCCTGGCTGACCCATGCCCATCCGGAGGTGCTGCCGATCGACCGGGAGGGACGGCGACTCCACCACGGTGGCCGTCAGGCCTGGTGCCCCAGTTCCCCGGTCTACCGCGAGCGGTCGCTGCGGCTCGTGGAGGAGATGGCCCTGCGGTACGGCGGGCACCCCGCACTGGTCCTCTGGCACGTCTCCAACGAACTCGGCTGCCACAACGCCCGCTGTTACTGCGACGTCTCCGCCGCCGCCTTCCGGGTGTGGCTTCGCGAGCGCTACGGCACCCTCGACGGGCTCAACGCGGCCTGGGGAACGGATTTCTGGAGCCAGGTCTACAGCGACTGGGAGGAGATCCTGCCTCCGCGCCTGGCGGCGAGCTACGTCAACCCGACCCAGCAGCTCGACTTCGCCCGCTTCTCCTCCGATGAACTGCGCGCCCAGCTGTGCGCGGAACGTGATGTCCTTCGCGGGATCACGCCCGGCGTCCCGGTGACCACGAACTTCATGATCATGGGGGAGACCAGGAACATGAACTACGCCACCTGGGCGCAGGAGGTGGACCTCGTCTCCAACGACCACTACCCCGACGTGGCCCGGGCCCGGCCCGAGATCGAGCTCTCCTTCTCCGCCGACCTGACCAGGGGCGTCGCGGGCGGCGATCCCTGGCTCCTGATGGAGCACGCGACCAGCGCGGTGAACTGGCAGCCGGTGAACGCCGCCAAGCAGCCTGGAGCCCTGCGCCTGGGCAGCCTCGCCCACGTCGCGCACGGGGCGGACGGGGTCTGTTTCTTCCAGTGGCGGGCCTCACGTGCGGGCGCGGAGAAGTACCACTCGGCGATGCTGCCGCACGCGGGCACCCGGTCCAAGGTCTGGCGGGACGTCTCCGGCCTCGGCGAGGACCTGAAGGCCCTCGCCGAGATCGAGGGCTCGCGCGTGGTCTCGGACGTGGCGATCCTGTTCGACTGGGAGTCGTGGTGGGCCGGTGAGCTCGACTCGCACCCCACCGACCGGCTGCGTTACCGGGAGATCGCCCTCGGCTGGTACGAGGCCATGTGGCGGGCAGGTGTCTCCGTCGACGTCGTGCCGCCCTCGGCCGACCTCGGAGGCTACCGGCTCGTGCTCGCCCCGACGCTCTACCTGACCGCCGACGCGACCGTCCGGCGTCTCACGGAGTACGTCGAGGCCGGCGGGCACCTGCTGACGACCTATTTCTCGGGCATCGTCGACGAGAACGACCACATCCGTCTCGGCGGTTACCCGGGCGCGTTCCGCGACCTGCTCGGAATCCGGGTCGAGGAGTTCTTCCCCCTGCTGCCCGGAACGTCCGCCGAGGTCCGCCCGGACGCGCCGGGACCGATGTGGGCGGCCTCCGCCTGGACCGAGCAACTGGAGCTCACCACGGCGAGCACGGTCGCCGCCTACGTGGACGGCCCCCTGCCGGGAGTGCCCGCGGTCACCCTCAACCGGTACGGCCGGGGCCTCGCCTGGTACGTCGCCACCCAGCTGGAGCCGGCGGGCATCGCGGCGCTGCTGGAGCGGGTCCGCGAGCAGGCCGGTGTCATGCCGGTGGCGCAGGCCACTCCGGGTTTGGAGCTGGTGCGCAGGACGGGCCCCGAGGCCGGCTACCTGTTCGCGATCAACCACGAGGACGAGTCGGCATGGCTGCGAGCCGGAGGCACCGACCTGCTCACCGGAGCCGAGCACGACCCCGCGGGCTGGATCGAGGTGCCGCCGCGCGATCTGGTCGTGCTGCGCACCTCCGGCACGCCGGAACCCGCCACCGGCATCCGTTAGCGCGGTGACCGGTTCACCGGGCCGGGGACTCGCGGCCGGGCTCGCGTGTTTCACGCGGGCCCGGCGTTCCTGAGGCGACCGGCCGAGGCGGTCACAACCGGTTGCGCGGGCCGGGACCGGCCCGGCAGGCTGCCGCGCACCTCAGCTGGGGAGCTGGGCCTCCAGGCGGTAACCGTCCACGGTGACGTACACCTGGTCGCCGGGCCTGGCGTTCAGGCGCATCAGTACTGGCTGGAGGGAGTCGAAGACCGGGTGGTCCCGCCAGACCAGCACCACGGCGTTGTCGCCGGGACCGGTCACCGACAGCAGCGTGCCGGGGCGCATGCCGAGCCGGGTGGCGTATCCCTCCGGCACCGCCACCGGGCCGCCGCGCAGGTGCTCGCTGGTCACCTCGATCCGCTGCCAGCGGCTCGGATCGGTGGCGGGGTTGGTCGGCGGGGGGAACGGGGCGCGCTGACTGGTGATCAGGTGCGGCCGGCTGTTGCCGGACAGCGCCGACAGCGTGGCCAGGGCGGCGCGGGGGTCGATGGTGCTGGCGTTCACCTGCGGGATCGGTTGTCCGCCGCGGTGGTGATGACCGTTGGCCCCCGGCGTACGGCGGGGCAGCTGCCTGTTCGTCTCGGGGGCGGACTCGTCGACCGCGGGCGCGCCCGCGGTGGTGTCGCTGGCGGCGAGCGCGTCCAGCCAGGCTTGGGCGGAGTGCGTGCGGATGCCGAGGTGGTGCTCCATGAGCGCGACCACGTCGGCGTCGGCCGGTTTGCTCGCCAGGAGTTGCCGGGTGCGGTCCCGCAGGCCGCCCAGGTCGCCCACGACGAGCCAGCCGTCCTGGAGGCGCCGGTCGGGCATGAGCGTGACCAGCACCCGCCAGAGCGGGGTGCGGAGCGTGGGGACTTCGACGGGGTGCGCGGGGTCGGCGCCGATGAGCTGCTGCTGGGTCGCGGCGGCGCCCAGCCATTCGGTGAGCCCGAACATGTGACCGGTGAGCGGGGCGGACTCGGAGGAGCGCAGCCAGAGCAGGATGCGTTCCTCGGCGGTGCGCTGGGCCATCGAGAGCGCGTCGCGGTCGGCGTTGAGCTTGTGCGCGAGCGCGCGCAGGCTGATCGGGTCGACGGCGAACAACCGTTCTACGGCGACCGCGCGCTCAAGGGGATTCCAGTCGCGGAACATGTTGTCCACCAGGCCCACCAGCGGGTAGTCGCTGAGGCGGACCTGGGGCTCGGGGGCCGGGGCCTGCTGCGGAACCGGAGGCGCCTGCTGTTCCGGCCGCTGCGCCTGCCGGGGCGGAGCCTCCGCGGGCAGCGGCGCGGCAGGCGCCGGCTGCTCGGCGATTCCCGGGATCTGGCCGAGAACTTCGCGGAACATGGCGGTCACCACGACCTCGGGGGAGGCGGGAACCATGGGGCCGCTGAGATCCGCTGCGGTCAGGCGGCGTAGCCTGGACCAGCCGCCCAGCCCGGCGATGGCCGAGCGGGCGGGTTCGGACCAGCCGGGCAGGGTGGGGTCGACCGTGTGCACATGCAGGGCGGGCAGCACGTCGCTCAGCGGCAGGTGGTCCCAGCGGGACACCGAGAGCCGGGCCAGCCGGTCGCAGACCCAGTCGAGTCCGGCGGCGCCGAGGGCCTTGGGCAGGGTGACCGAGGACCACCAGCCGGCGGGCAGGCGGGGGTCGGCCAGGGCTTCGGCGACCTGCTGGGGCCGGCTCCAGCGCAGGGCCGGAACCAGATCACTCAGGCAGATCGATGACTCGGCATCCATCGATGGACCGCAACCTCCCCAAGGTGACGCATGTGGCTAATGGTGCAGCCTACGCCGCAAGCTATCAATTGGTGTTAAGAGGGTAAAGCCGGTTCGTACCCAAATCGGACGAGAGTATCCGGGGACGGCCGCCGACGGCTGTCACGGCCTCGGCTCCGGCCCGGCGTCCCGCGTCCAGCGCGGCCTCGTCGCCCACCCCGCTCAGCAGGGCGGTCAACAGGCCGGCGGCGAACGCGTCTCCCGCTCCGGTCGAGTCAACCACTTCCGCGGCGAGCCCGGGAACCCGAGCGGTCAACTTTCCCTCCCTGGCCATCAACGCGCCCCGGGAGCCGAGCTTCACGGCCGCCGCGCCGTACCGCAGGCTCAGCTTCTCGGCGGCCCGCTCGGTGGAGGTCTCGTCGGTGAGCAGCAGCGCCTCGTCCAGGTTGGGGATGATCAGCTGGGCGGCCAGCGTCTCCTGGATGAAGCGCTCGGGACCGAAGGAACGGAGGAATCCGGTCGAGGCCGGATCGACGCTGATCGTGACGCCGTGCTGGACGGCCTGGGCCAGAGCCAGCCGGGCCAGCCGCAGTCCCGGCTCGGCGAACAGCGTGTATCCGGACAGGTGCAGGTGGGCCACCCCGTCGAGCAGGCTCTCGTCCCAGTCGTCGGGGCCGATGTGCCCGCTCGCGCCCCGGTTGGTGAGCATGGAACGCTCGCCGGACGTGTCGACCATGGCGATCACCACGGCGGTCGGCCGGTCGGGGTCCACCCGCAGGTGCGGGCGGACCCCGCCGCGCCGCAGCTCGGCGGCGTGCCACTCGCCGGTGTCGAAGCCGACGCGGGTCAGAATCCGGACGTCGGCGCCCAGCCGGGCGGCCCAGGAAGCCGTGTTGGCTCCCGAGCCGCCCGGACGCAGCACGATGTCGGCGGCGGTGTCCGTTCCGGTGGCCAGTCCCGTCAGGGCCGGCCCTCCATGAAGCGCGACGACGTCGGTGACCACGTCGCCGATGATTAGCAGGCCCGTTCGGGTCACGACTTCCTCAGTTTCCCCGGCTCCACGATGCCGCGATCTGCCCGGCGAGGCGGGCGTTTCCTCGTACGGCGGCCAGGTTCGCCTCCAGGGAGGCGCCGTCGGTGCCCTTCACCAGATAGTCCAGGAGGAAGGGGGTGATGGCCTGGCCGGTGATGTTCTGCTGCTCGGCCGACTCCAGGGCCCCGGCGAGGACCCGGTCGTGCAGGGCGGGGTCGAGCTGCTCGTCCAGCGGCACGGGGTTGGCCACGATCAGGGCGGTCTCCGGGCCGCCGAGCGCGTCCTGGGCCCGCATGACGCCCGCGGCCTCGGCCGGGGTCTCGATTCGCCAGTCGACGGGCTCACCGGAGCTGTGCAGGTAGAAACCGGGGAACTCGTCGGTGCGGAACCCGGCGACGGTGACGCCCCGGGTCTCCAGCCGCTGCAGGGTGGCCGGGACGTCCAGAATCGATTTCACACCCGCGCAGACGACGGTGATGCGAGTACGGCTCAGCATGTCGAGGTCGGCCGACTCGTCCTGGCTCTCGGTCCACCCGCGGTGCACGCCGCCGAGGCCGCCGGTGGCGAAGATCCGGATGCCCGCCCGGGCGGCCAGGAACGAGGTCGCCGAGACCGTGGTCGCCCCGCTGGCCTTCAGCGCCGCGGCGGCCGGCAGGTCACGGAAGCCCAGCTTGCGCAGGCCCGGCTCGGTGGCGATCCGCTTGAGCTCGCTCTCGTCCAGCCCGATGTGCGCCACACCGTCCAGCACCGCGATCGTCGCGGGTACGGCCCCCGCCTGGCGGACGATCTCCTCCAGTTCCCTCGCGACCTCGAGGTTGCGAGGCTGGGGCAGCCCGTGCGAGATGATCGTGGATTCGAGTGCCACGACCGGGGCGCCCTGCGCCAGTGCTTCGGCCACCTCGTCGGACGGGCGGAGCACGTTGTCGATGGGCTGCTGGGTGGTACGCATGAGCGGGTTCTGTCTCCTCGTCCGGGCCGGATGATTGCCCTTTTGGAACGATGTAAACGGGGTTGCTTGTTCCAAAAGGAGCACGTTACGGCGGTTGTGGGGAGACGTCCACTTAAAGATCAGCCAAAGGTGACCACGCCGAGTAGTGATATTACGGCGATCATGGCCGTGGCGACTCCGCCGAGAAGCAGCGCCCGGCCGCCGCGCGCGAGCTCCCTGAGGTTGACGCCTGTCCCCAGCCCGAAGAGTGCGGCCGCGAGTAACACTGCTGTCACCTCGGGGAGCGCTCGGGTAACCCCGGCGGGCACCACGCCCAGGCTCCGCACGATCACCATCGCGAGGAACCCCACCACGAACAGGGGCACCACCGGCGGCCGCCCCGCCTTCGCCGCCGGGCGGTCCGGCGCGCCCCGCGCGGGCAGGCCCGCCCGGTCTCCTTCCGCCGTCTCGAGCGGGGAACGGCTCCGGTCCTCGGCGGGCACGGTCTCCCGGCCCGGGAGCGTGCGGGCCGCGGCACGGCGCAGGGCCACGGAGGTCAGCCCCACGATCGGGGCGAGCAGGACGACCCTGGCCAGCTTGACCACCACCGCGCTCGCCAGCACCCCCGCCCCGGCCGCCGCGCCGATGGCCGCCACCTGGGCGACCTCGTGGACCGACGCGCCGGCCCACATGCCGAGCTGGTGCGGTGTCAGGCCGAGGAGCCCGGCGAGCAGCGGCAGCGTGACGATCGCGGCACTGCCGTACAGGACCACCACGCTGATCGCGCTCGCCAGGTCGTCGTCGTCGCTGTCGGCCACCTCGTGCATGGCGGCCACGGCCGCGGCCCCGCAGATGGACACCCCCGTGGCGATGAGCAGCGACCTGCGCGGGTTCACTCCGATCCGCGCTCCGATCCAGCGCGTGGCGAGGAACGTGCCACCGGTGGCGGCGGCGATCACCATGAGCGCCCGCCAGCCCAGTGCCAGCACCTCGGGCAGGGCGATCTGGAGCCCGAGCAGCACGATCGCCAGGCGGAGCACGCGGCGGGCCGCGAACCTGAGGCCCGGGCGGAACGACGGGCGAACGCCCCCAAGGTTGGTGAGCACGATCCCGCAGGCCACCGCGATGACGGCCGCGCTCACCCCCGGCAGGGCCTGGCTCAGCGACGTCGACAGAAGCACCGCGACGGCCGCCACGCCGAGGCCCGGCAGGAGGGCGCCGATCCCCGCCGTCCACTTCTGGACCGGGAGGGCCCGCCGCGCCGGGGTCTCCGGCCGGTCGGGGTGCGCGCGCCCGCTCATGCCCGGGTCATTCCTGTCGGTGGGGTGTCCGGAGGATGGGAGGAGGGCCATGAATCGAGTGTCGGCACGGCCGGGCCCGGCCAGTAGTGGCGATCTTCCTGGAAGGTCATAGCCTAGGGCTATGAGTCAGTTGCCCGATCTCGAGTCGTTACGGTTGCTCGTCGATGTGGACCGCCTGGGCAGCCTCGGCCAGGCTGCCAGGGCGGCGGGCATCGCCCAGCCGTCGGCGAGCAAGCGGATCGCGCTGCTGGAGCGACGTCTGGGGCTGCTCCTGCTGGAGCGCACCCCGCGCGGCTCCGTCCTCACCCCTCAGGGCGTGATGATCTCGGCCTGGGCGATGCAGGTGCTGGCGGCGGCCGAGGAGCTGATGCGCGGCGCCGACGCGGTACGGCACGGCAGGGAGGCCCATCTGCACATCGCGGCCAGCATGACCGTGGCCGAATACCTGCTGCCGCGCTGGCTGGGGGAGCTGCAGAACCGCGAGCCCCAGGTCCAGGTCGGGCTGGACGTGCAGAACTCGGCTGAGGTGGCCAGGCTGGTCAGCGGCGGGATCGAGCTCGGCTTCGTGGAGGGGCCCTCGGTTCCCCCGGGACTGACCTCCCGGGTGGTGGCCACCGACCGGCTCGTCGTGGTGGTCGCGCCGGGCCACCCGTGGGCGCGCCGCCGTACCATGTTGCTGGCCGCCGAGCTGGCCGCCACCCCGTTGGTCGTCCGCGAGCGGGGCTCCGGCACCCGCGAGACCCTGGACCGCGCGCTGGCCGGTCACGCCGCGGCGGCTCCCCGGCTGGAGCTCGGCTCCAACGCCGCCGTCAAGGGCGCCACCCGCGAAGGCGCCGCCCCCGCCGTGCTCAGCGGCTACGCCGTGGAGGCGGAACTGGCCACCGGCCGGCTGGTCGAGGTGCCCACCCGGGGCATCGACCTTCAGCGTCGCCTCCGCGCGGTCTGGCGCCGGGGCCGCACCCCCACCGGCCCCGCGGCCACCCTGTTGAAGATCACCCTTTCCGCCGCGAGGGAATGACTGCGGAGTAATTGACCCTGTAGACCGATTTGTCGTCTTCGCTGTATGGTGCATGACGTGGTGTTGATTGAGATTTCAAGCGTGCTCCGTCCCGAGCCGCATTGGCAGACCGGTCTCTGACCTGCGGGAACCCCCGAATTTCCACGGGGGAGCCTTCGACCTGTCACGCCCTCACCTCACCTTGGGATGTCTCGTGCTTCGTTCCCGCTATGACGTTGTGATCGCCGGAGGCGGCCACAACGGCCTGGTCGCCGCCGCCTACCTCGCCCGCGCGGGCCGCAGGGTCCTCGTTCTCGAACGCCTCGGCCACGTGGGCGGCCTCGCCGTGTCGACGCAGGCGTTCTCCGGAGTCGACGCACGGCTGTCGCGCTACTCCTACCTGGTCAGCCTGCTGCCCGCCAAGGTCGTGGCCGACCTCGGGCTCAAGTTCGAGCTGCGCCGCCGCCGCTACGCCTCCTACACGCCCGCGGGGGACACCGGCCTGCTGGTGGACAACGGCAACGCCGACCACACCGCCGTCTCCTTCGCCCGGGTCACGGGAGGCTCGGCCGACCTGGAGGCATGGCGGCGCTTCTACACGATGACCGCCGACGTGGCCCAGCGGATCGCACCGACCCTGCTGGAACCCCTCATGGATCGCGCGGCGATGCGCGACCTCGTCGGCGACCAGGCGTGGCGGGAGCTGTTCGAGCGCCCGATCGGCGAAGTCGTGGACGAGCGCTTCGCCCACGACACCGTGCGGGGAGTGGTGCTCACCGACGCCCTGATCGGCACCTTCACCGACCCCTCCGACCAGAGCCTGCTGGCCAACCGGTGCCTGCTCTACCACGTGATCGGCGACGGGACCGGTGACTGGAACGTCCCGGTCGGCGGCATGGGCGCGATCTCCGACGGCCTTGCCGACGCCGCGCGCGCGGCCGGGGCCGAGATCCTGACCGGGGCGGAGGTCCTCGCCATCGACCCCTCCGGGGAGGTCACCTTCCGCGACGAGGACGGGGAACACGAGGTCCGGGGCGAGCGGGTCCTGGCCAACGTGCCGCCCGCCGTACTCGCCCGCCTGCTGGGATCCGGAGAGCCCGCACCCGAGGGCGCCCAGCTGAAGGTCAACATGGTGCTGTCCAGGCTGCCCCGGCTCAGGGACGCCGCGGTGGATCCCAAGGCCGCCTTCAGCGGCACCTTCCACATCAACGAGGGCCGGGACCAGCTCGCCCGCGCCTACGCCGAGGCGTCGGCCGGGCGGATTCCGGAACTGCCCCCGGCCGAGGTCTACTGCCATTCCCTGACCGACCCGTCCATCCTCGGTCCCGAGCTGCGTGCCGCCGGAGCCCAGACGATGACCCTGTTCGGGCTGCACATGCCGGCCCGGCTGTTCCGTGAGGACCCGGACGGAGCACGCGAGGCCGCGCTGAAGGCCACGCTGGCCTCGGTCAACCAGGTGCTCGCCGAGCCGATCGAGGACTGCCTGCTGCGCGCCCCCGACGGGAGTCCCTGCCTGGAGGCCAAGACCCCCGTCGACCTGGAGAACGAGGCGGGCCTGCCCGGCGGCCACATCTTCCACCGGGACCTTTCCTGGCCGTTCGGCGAACCGGGGACGTGGGGCGTGGAGACCCCCTTCGAGCGCATCCTGATCTGCGGCGCGGGCGCCCGGCGCGGCGGCGGCGTCAGCGGCATCCCCGGCCACAACGCGGCCATGGCGCTGCTGAGCTGACGAGCCGTCGTTCATCGAGTTCTCATGATGAGCGCCTAGCGTTGGGGCATGGGCGACGGTGAGACGGCGCGGGTGCTGGTCGTGGACGACGAGCCCGCGCTCAGGGAGGCGCTGCAGAGCAGCCTGGAGTTCGAGGGATACCGGGTCGGCCTGGCGCCGGACGGGCAGGCCGCGCTGGAGGCCCTGGGGCGGGAGCCGTACGACCTGGTGCTGCTGGATGTGATGATGCCCCGGCTGGACGGGCTGACCGCCTGCCGGAGGCTTCGGGCGGCCGGCAACCACGTGCCCGTGCTCATGCTCACCGCCCGGGACGCCGTGGGCGACCGGGTGTCGGGGCTGGACGCGGGGGCCGACGACTACCTGGTCAAACCGTTCGAGCTGGACGAGCTGCTGGCCCGGGTCAGGGCACTGCTGCGGCGCGGCGCCCTGTCCGCGCCCGCCGCCCGGGACGACGGCGTGCTCGCCTGCGGCGACCTGCGGATGGACACCGCCAGCCGCGAGGTCATCCGGGACGGCGAGCGGCTGGAGCTGACCCGGACCGAATACCTGCTGCTGGAGCTGTTCATGGTCCACCCTCGCCAGGTGCTCACCCGGGAGCAGATCCTCAACGAGGTGTGGGGGTTCGACTTCGAGCCGTCCTCCAACTCCCTCGACGTCTACATCATGTATCTGCGCCGCAAGACCGAGGCCGCCGGGCGTCCCCGCCTGATCCACACCGTCCGAGGCGTCGGCTACGTGCTGCGGACCTCGTCGTGAGCGGCCGCCGCTCCCTGCGCTCGCGGCTCACCATCCTGATCACGGTGGCCGTGGCGATGGCCGTCGCCGTCGCCGCGGCGGCCTGCTGGTTCATCGCCCGCGCCGAGCTGCTCAGCCAGGTCGACAAGTCCCTGATGCTGCCGCCTCCGCCGGGGGACGTGATCCAGCTGCTCTGTGTGAAGAAGCCGGACACCGGAAGGCTCTTCAAGCCGATTCAGGCGATCACCGCGGACGGCAGGCTCTGCACGATCGGGTGGCCCGCCGTCAAGGTGACCGAGGAGGACCGGCGGATCGCGGCCGGGCCGCTCGGCGCGGGACGGATCCGCGACGGCGTCACGGATGACGGAGTCCCGGTGCGGGTGCGGACCCGCAACGTGGAGGCGGGCGTCGCCGTCATGGAGTCCCGGCCCTTGGACGAGCTGGAGTCCACGTTGCGGGCGCTCGCCCTGCTGCTCGCGGGGGTGGCCGCGCTCGGCGTGGTGGGCGCCGCGACGGCCGGGACGATCATCTCCCGTACGGCGCTGCGCCCGGTGGAGCGCCTGACCGGCGCCGTGGAACACGTGGCCAGGACCGAGGACCTCGACACCCGGATCCCCGTCGAGGGCACCGACGAGATCGCCAGGCTCGGCGCCTCGTTCAACGCGATGACCGCCGCGCTCGCCGGATCCCGCGAACGCCAGCGGCGGCTGATCGCCGACGCCGGGCACGAGCTGCGCACCCCGCTGACCAGCCTGCGCACCAACGTCGACCTGCTGCTGCGCAGCGAGAACACCGGCCGCCCGCTCGACCCGGAACCCAAGCGCAGGCTGCTGGCCGGCCTCAAGGCCCAGTTCGAGGAGATGTCCACGCTGGTCGGGGACCTGCTCCAGCTCTCGCGCTCGGAGGACGAGCACGAGCCGCACGTCGAGGTCGCCTTTCACGAGGTGGTCGAGACGGCCGTGCGCCGGGCCGGGCTCCGCGCCTCCGGCACCCCGATAGAGGCCGACCTGGACCCCTGGTACGTCCACGGTGACCAGGCCGCCCTGGAACGAGCCGTGGTGAACCTGCTCGACAACGCGGTGAAGTTCTCCCGGAGCCCGGTGAGCGTACGGCTGCGCGACGGCGATCTGACCGTCCGGGACCGGGGTCCGGGCATCCCGCAGGAGGAGCTGCCGTACGTGTTCGACCGGTTCTGGCGGTCCTCCTCGGCCCGGAGCATGCCCGGCTCCGGGCTGGGACTGGCCATCGTGGCGCAGGCCGTACGGGAGGCCGGGGGAGAGGTCACCCTGGAGAACGCCGCCGGTGGCGGAGCCCTGGCCCGGGTGCGGCTGCCCGGCTCCCCCGCCCGGGACTGACGGAGCCGGCGGAGCGGATAGAGCTGACGAGATCGACATTCCGGGCCTTCGGTTTTCTCATGCGGTGTTAACGATCGCCTCAGGTTCACTCAAGATCATTTGATGAGCCTGGGGGCATGAGAGATCCGAGTCGTTACCCCCGGAGGGCGGCGTGAGTCAGATGACGGCACCGGCACGCACCCGGCTGGTCGAGATCACGGTTCCCGTCCACAACGAGCAGCGGGTGCTCGCCGAGAGCATCCACCGCCTGCACGCCTACCTCACGGGCACCTTCCCCTACGGTTTCCGCATCACGATCGCCGACAACGCCAGCACCGACGCCACCTGGCGGATCGCCACCGACCTGAGCCGGGCCCTGCCCCACGTGCGAGCCGTCCACCTGGACGCCAAAGGCCGGGGCAGGGCGCTGCGCCAGGTATGGTCCACCAGCGACGCCGATGTCGTCAGCTACATGGACGTGGACCTGTCCACCGACCTGGACGCCTTCCTGCCGCTGGTGGCCCCGCTGCTGTCCGGGCACAGCGACCTGGCGATCGGCACACGGCTGTCCAAGGGCGCCAACGTGGTCCGGGGGCCCAAACGGGAGCTCATCTCGCGCGTCTACAACCTGCTGCTCCGCTCGGCGATGGGAGCCGGTTTCTCCGACGCCCAGTGCGGGTTCAAGGCGGCCCGCACCGAGATCGTCCAGGCGCTGCTCCCGGCGGTCGAGGACGAGGAGTGGTTCTTCGACACCGAGCTGCTGCTCCTCGCCGAGCGTCACGACCTGCGCATCCACGAGGTGCCGGTCGACTGGGTGGACGACCCGGACAGCCGGGTGGACATCGTCAGAACCGCCATGGACGACCTTCGCGGAATGGCCAGAGTCGCCCGGAAGACCCTGTCGGGCGCGGCCCGGATCCCGGTGCCGCCACGTGTCCAAAGGGCCCGGCTGCCCACCGGCATGGCCCGCCAGCTGCCCAGCTTCGCCATCATCGGCGTGATCAGTACCCTGGCCCACCTGGCCCTGTTCGTCACGCTGCGGCTGATGACACCGGCCGTGGTCGCCAACGCCCTGGCCCTGCTCATCACCGCCATCGCCAACACCGCCGCCAACCGCCGCTTCACCTTCGGCGTCACCGGCCGCGCGGGCGCCCTCCGCCACCAGCTTGAGGGCGGGCTGGCCTTCCTCATCGGCCTCCTGCTCAGCACCGGCGGCCTGGCCCTCCTCGACCGTCTCGTCCCTGGCGCCTCCACCGTGACGGAACTCGCCGCGGTGATCGCCGCCAACGCCCTGGCCACCCTGGTTCGCTTCCTGCTGCTGCGCTCCTGGGTCTTCAACCCCCGCCGTACGAAGGGAACCGTCCGATGACCGGCCACGCCACCCCGGGCCCGGGGCGGGCCGCCGTACGGCGAGCGTTCCTCGGCGACCCCGGAGACCCCCGCTGGGCGCGGCCCGCGCTGTGGGGGGTGCTGGCCCTGGCCGCCGTCCTCTACACGTGGGCACTGGGCCGCAACGGCTATGCCAACACCTACTACTCCGCCGCTGTCCTGTCCGGCACCCAGAGCTGGAAGGCGTTCTTCTTCGGCGCGCTGGACGCCGGGTCCTTCATCACCGTGGACAAGCCGCCTTTGGCGCTGTGGGTGATGGTGCTGACCGCGAGGGTTTTCGGGTTCGGGACGTGGAGCATGCTCCTGCCCCAGGCCGTCATGGGTGTCGCCGCCGTCGGCGTGGTCCACTCGGCCGTACGGCGCGCGCTACCCGGCACGGCGGGCCACGCCGCCGCCCTGCCGGCGGCCCTGGTGATGACGCTGACCCCGATCACGGTGGCGATCAACCGGGACAACAATCCCGACACCCTTCTCGTCCTGCTCCTGGTGCTGGCCGCCTGGTTCTGCCAGGAGGCGATCCGCACCGGCCGGATGCGCACCCTCGTCGTCTCAGCCGTCCTCGTCGGCCTGGCGTTCAACACCAAGATGCTCCAGGCCTACCTGGTGCTGCCGGCCCTCGCCCCGGTGTACCTGGCCATGGCCCCCGGCACGGTGGCGCGGCGTCTCGGCCACCTGCTCGCGGCGGGCCTCGCGCTGGTGGTCTCCAGCGCCTGGTGGATGGTGATCGTGGACCTGTGGCCCGCCTCCAGTCGCCCCTACGTCGGCGGCAGCACCGACAACTCCGTCTGGGACCTGGTCATCGGCTACAACGGCCTCGGCCGGATCTTCGGCGGAGGGTTCGGCGGTGGGGGGATGCCGGGCGGCGTGGGGGAGTTCCCTGGCGGCGGAATGCCGGGCGGCGCGTTCGGCGGTGGGGGGCTGCCGGGCGGAGGGATGCCGGGCGGGGGGTTCGGCGGAGAGTCCGGGGCCGGGCGCCTGTTCAACGACATCATGGCCGGGCAGATCTCCTGGCTCCTGCCCTTCGCCGTGATCGCCCTGATCACCGGTCTGGTCCTGGCCGGTCGCCGTTCCCCGCGCGTCACCCGGACGGCCCTGCTGCTGTGGGGCGGCTGGCTCGCGGTCCACTACGTGGTGTTCAGCTTCTCCGGCGGCATCTTCCATCCGTACTACTCCACGGCCATGGCCCCGGCCGTCGCCGCCCTGACCGGCCTCGGCGGGGTGCTGCTGTGGCAGGCCTACCGGCGGTCCCGGGCCTGGGCATGGGGACTGCCCGCGGGCATCGCGGTCACGGGGGCGTGGGCCTTCGTGGTGCTTCGCCGTACGCAGGACTTCGTGCCCTGGCTGGCGTGGGCGGTGGCCGCGATGACGGCGGTCGCGGTGCTCGGGCTGGTCCTGGCCCGGTTCGGCAGGCGGGTCAGGCGGCGGATCGCGGTGGTCGCCCTGCTCGCCGGGATCGTCGGCGCTCTCGCCGGTCCCGCCGCCTACGCCCTGACCCCGCTCGGCTCGCCCGTCAGCGGCCCCAACCCCACCGCGGGGCCCGCCGGGAGCGGGGGTTTCGGCGGCATGCGTTGGCCTGGCGGCATGCCCGGAGGTTTCCCCGATGGCGGGATCCCGCAGGACCCGCCGGTGGGAATGCCGGGCGGCGGCGGGCAAGGGCGGCAGACGCTCCCCGCGTGGATGATGCGGGGCGGCCCCGGTGGAGCCGTGGACCAGAAGATGATCGAGTATCTGAAGCGGAACCGGGGCGGCGCGACCTGGCTCGTGGCGGTGAGCAACGCGCTTGCCGCTTCACCGATCATCCTCTCCACCGGTCTGCCCGTCATCGCCATGGGCGGCTTCGGCGGCGGCGACCCCGCCATGACCGTGGACCGGCTGAAGGAGCTCGTCTCCTCGGGACGGCTCCGGCATCTGATGATCGACGGTGGCCGAGGCGGTCCCGAGCACGGAAGCGCCGAGGCGAGCACGTGGGTGCGGGCCAACTGCGCCGTCGTCGCCCCCGCGGAGTACGGCGGCGCCGAGGGAGGCCCGGCTCTCTACCGCTGCGACTGAATCACCGCCTCGGCCGCGACGGCTCCACCCAGGCGGGTACCGCCGGGCGGAGCCCGATCGGGGGGAGGTTCCGGCCGGTCCTGCCGCCCGGAACCTCCCCGCGATCGGGCCGGTTTCGGGCGGCCGGTCCTGCCGCCCAGACTGCCGACAGGGCGAAAGGGGCCGCCGTGGAACGGGGCTCCTCCACCCGGGAGGATCGTTGCATTTTCGCCGGGCGAGGCAGGCGGAACGGGAACAAACCATTAACTGAATGGCTAGTCAGTAATATTGGGGATCACCAGGCCGTATTGCTGTAGTCTTGCGCCGTGCATAGCGAAGAAGGGACGCGGAGCAGCCGGGCCGACCAGGCCGACCAGCGCCGTGCGGAGCTGCTCGAAGCCGCCCGGCGGGTCGTGCTCGAACGGGGACTGGCCAGCACCCGCGTCGCCGACATCGCCAAGGCGACCAACGTGAGCGGCGGGTTGATCCACTATCACTTCGCCACCAAAGACGATCTCATCACCGAGATGCTCCGCAGCACCAGCGACGCGGAGGTCCAGCGGCTGAAGGAGATCGCCGCGGGGCCGGGAACCGCCGTCGAGCGGCTGGACCGCGTCCTGCGCTTCTACATCCCGGCCTCCCGCTCCGACCAGAGCTGGATCCTCTGGCTCGACGCATGGGCCGTCGGGGTGCGCGAAGAGCACGTACGGACCATCCTGCTGGAGCTGGAAGGCGCCTGGATCGACATCCTCGGCCAGGTGATCGCCGACGGTGTGGCCGCGGGCGAGTTCGTCTGCGACGACCCCCAGGGCTCGGCCGAGCGGATCGACGGCATGCTCGACGGCCTGGTCGTCCGCTACACCCTGCACGCCGGAAACATGTCCCGCGGCCGGCTGCTGCACCACGCCCGGGTCGCCGCCGCCCGCGAGGTCGGCCTCGATCCGGAGGTCTTCTCCTCCTGAGCCTCCCGGCGCCGTCCGCCTCCCTCGGTTCCGGGAGACGGGCGCGGGGCGGCGGCGGTGGCCGCGGCAGTCAAGCCTTCCTCCGGCCGGCGCGCAGCAGCATGACCGCGGGGACCCATAGGAGAATGAACCCTGACAGCTGGAAGGCGACGGCCCCGATGGTGCACCAGCCGCCGATCAGCCATGCCACGAACGCCGGAGGAATCACGGCGCGGTGACCGATCCAGGCGATCAGGAGGCCCAAGACGAGCAGCGGCAAGGAGAACGAGCCGATCGTCAGCCAGAAGGCGCCCAGGGCCGGCAACGGATCAGCCAGACCGTTGGCCGGGAACCACAGCCCACCCGAGAACCATGTGGAGAGGTGCCGGATATTGAAGGCGAGGGTCACGACGAGGTGCAGCATGCTGAGGAAGACCGTGATCCGGCCCGCGAGGATGACCGTGCGGTGCCGGGATGTGACCGAGACATCCATGTGTACTCCTTGGAAGCTAGTGTTTCGGCATGGGTGCGGCCGGCGCCGTGCCGTACGGTGATCGGCTACGAGCTTGCGGCCGTCGCACCCGGTCGCTCAGGGTGACCGTTGCTCAGGAGCCTCGATGACGGCGATGACGCACTGGTCGGCTCCGACGCACTTCTGCTCTTCGAGAGCGATTCTCACGGAGGCCCTTTCTCCTCATCGGGGGATGGATTCGGGGATGGAGCTATTCGATTCATGGCTGGTCACCAGCCATTCGGTGTGCCCGCCCGGGTAGGCCGGTCGGCTGACCCCCCTTCTCGCCGGTACCGCCCCAGCTCGGGTGTGGGTCGAAGGGGCTGAGGCGCTGCGGAGGGGGCGGGCTTTGACACGGCTCGGGGGCGCGGCGTCCTTCCGGGCAGGCCGGCGCCCAGGCCGCCCGCGACTGCGACAGATACGATACAGCACTATTCTGTATTTTAAATAGCGAGCCCCTGAGTATTTAAATACAGTTATGTACTGTATTTTGATCCGCTCGGGCCCCGCGCCACGAGCTCACACGAAGCGAGGGGTGAGGCCGCCGCCGCCAGGTTCCAGGCAGGCCGGGGCAACGGCCGGCATCGGAGCGTCGCTCAGGAGAGCAGGTCGCCCACTGCGGCGATGCCCTCCTTGATGGCGCGCTCGCCAACGTTGCCGAAACCCAGGACCAACTGGACAGGCGCGGCGACCTGGGCCGAGCGGCACGCGCTCATCCCGTACAACCCGACTGCCCTGTCCAGGGCGGCAGCGATCACCGCCTGTTCGTCGTCTCGCTCCTGCAGATGGACGACCGCGTGGAATCCGGCCGCGAGACCGGTCACCTTCACGCCTGGGCAGTGCTCTTCGAGCGCCGCCAGCAGCGCCGTTCGCCGTGCGGCGTACGTGGTCCGCATCCGGCGCAGGTGCCGGTCGTACCGGCCCGACTCGATCAGTCTGGCGAGGGCGTGCTGGTCGAGTATCGGGGAGCCTCGGTCGCTCACGTGCTTGTGCGCCGCGATCCGTTCGGACAACGCGGGCGGGCAGAGCAACCAGCCGAGGCGCAGTGCGGGCACCAGCGACTTGCTCACTGTGCCGATGGCGATGACGTGGTCCGCCGCGAGCCCCTGCAACGAGCCCACGGGCTCGCGATCGTAGCGGAACTCCGCGTCGTAGTCGTCCTCGATGACGACCGCGTCCCGGCGCTCCGCCCAGTCGATCAGCGCCAGCCGCCGCTCGGGGGCCAGTGCCACCCCCGTCGGCCACTGATGTGCGGGAGTGACGATGACCGCGCGGGCGCCGGTCGCGGTGAGGGCGTCGACGTCGACGCCGTGCTCGTCGACCGGCACGGGGATCGCCGACAGGCCCGCCGCGGCCACGGCCGAGGTGATCGTGGGAGGCGATCCCGGATCCTCGTAGGCCACCGCGCGTACGCCGCTCTCCGCCAGCGTGCGCAAGGCCAGGCCGAGCCCCTGCATGTAGCCCGAGCAGATGACGATGCGTTCGGGGTCTGCGGCGGCGGCGCGTACCCGCCGGAGATATGCGGCCAGGACTTCGCGCAGTTTCGCGCTGCCACGCGCGTCCCCGTAGTCGAGTGCGGCGGCCGGCATGGCGCGTCCTGCCTCGCGTAGCGCCCAGAGCCAGTCGTGCAGCGGGAATCCGCGCAGGTCGGGAACGCCCCACTGGAAGTCTGCGATCAGGTGCCGTGGCGGCGCCGGTGATGTCGCGGGGGATGCGGGGGCGCAGGCGCCGGCCGCGACCCGGGTGGCGGAGCCAACGCGTGCTACCAGATATCCCTCTGCCTGGAGCTGGGCGTAGCACTCCTGCACCAGCCCGCGTGAGAGTCCGAGTTCGCGGGCGAACTGGCGCGAGGACGGAAGCCGCTCGCCAACCCGCAGCCGTCCGGACCGGATCGCCTCCCGCACCTGACGTTCCAGCTGGCACCCGAGCGGCTCGCTGCTCGTCCTGTCGATGGACAGCAACAGATCTGGCGACAGACCGGACCACTCCAACGGCATGGAATTGGAGCTTATCGGCGATCCGCTCGGTATTTAGCCTTTCGCTCCATGACCTTGTGCGATGAATCTGCGGATCGGCATCCCGTCGCCGACGCGCGGCCTCGGTTGGTGACCAGAGCGTTGATGCTGCGGTTCGTGACCGTGGTCGGCGCTTCGGGGAGCTTCTTCCTGCTGTTGTCGGTCGTGCCCCTGTATGCCACGGCCTCCGGCGGGAGCGGCGCCGCCGGGCTGGCCACGGGGGCACTGATGCTGGCCACGGTGGCCGGTGAGCTGACCGCTGTGCGCCTCGTCAACCGCTACGGTCACCGCCTGCCCCTGGCGGCGGGACTCGTCCTGCTCGGCGTGCCCGCGCTGCCGCTGGCCGTCTCCGCGAGCATGACGTGGATCGTGGCAGCCTGCCTGCTACGCGGCCTGGGCTTCGCGTTCACGATCGTCGCGGGCGGCGCGCTGACGGCCGCGTTGATACCGCCGGAGCGTCGGGGCGAGGGGCTGGGCCTGATCGGTGTCGTGTCCGGGGTGCCCTCTTTGGTGGGCCTGCCACTCGGGGTGTGGCTTGCGGCGCACGTGGGATACGGTCCCGTCTTCGTCGTCGGGGCGGTCGTCGCGCTGGCCGCGCTCGTGGTGATACCCGGCCTTCCCGCCGGGGCAGGGGCCGATCGGGCGTCGGAACCGCCGATCGGCGTGCTCACCGGATTTCGTACGGGTGCCCTGGCCCGGCCCACCGTCGTCTTCGCGGCCACCGCTCTCGGAGCCGGGATCATCGTCACGTTCCTTCCGCTCGCCGTCCCTGCGTCGCTGAGCGGCGTGGTCGCCGTCGCCCTGTTCGTCCACCCAGCGGCGTCGACCGCTGCCCGCTGGATCGCGGGCCGCTACGGCGATCGGCATGGAGCCACCGGCCTCGTCCTGCCCGCTCTGCTCGCCTCGGCCGCCGGAATGGTCCTCATGGTGCCCGTTCACAGCGCCGTCGCGGTCGTCATCGGTGTGGCCTTGTTCGGCGCGGGTTTCGGGGTCGCGCAGAACGCCACGCTGACGCTGATGTACGCGCGGGTCGCTCCCTCCGGCTACGGGACGGTCACCGCCCTGTGGAACTTCGCCTACGACGCCGGCATGGGGGCGGGCGCGGTCGTGTTCGGCCTGCTCGCCGAATGGACCGGGTACCCCCTTGCCTTCGCCCTCACCGCGGCCTTGATGCTCGCCGCCGTCGTCCCCGCGCTAGGCGACCGCTGAACCTGCGGACACGCTGACCCTGCTACGTGAAGCGCTCAGCAGCTGTCGATGGACGTCGGGTAACATGCCACGGCCGGGGCTGGGGTTCGCTCATGGCGATTACGAGCACAGTGCGGCAGGCCGTCATCCTGGCCGATGGCCAGGCCACTCGGTTTTCCACCGTAGGACATGGTCGAGCGGTACATCACCGCCGAGGCGATGACCCCGATCTGATCCGGACTCGGAACGGAACCTAGGCCGGTAGCGCCGCGAGCAGGAACGCCAGGCGGGCGGCGGCGTCCTCGATGTTGTCGGTGCTGCCGAGCCGGTAGCCCCACGAGGTGATGAAGCCGCCGTCCTGCGAGCAGGTCACGGTCTCCATCAGGGTGCTGCTGAAGCGATTGCGGACGCACACGTAAGCGGGGTCCCCGAATGACATCTTCTGCACGGCCAGGTCGGCATGCCGCCGCGTCGCAGTGGCGAACTTCTCCAGGCAAGACAGTGTGTCCAACATCGTGCGTCACCTCCGTCTTGACAGAGAATTGCACGATCTTGGGATGTTAATCAAGCAATTGCAGGGATTAATCAGAGGATTGTCTTGCGAAGTCCTCCAGCACCCGGACGATCACCGCTCTGGCGTCCTCCCGGAAGGCCGCCACCTCACAGAACTCGTCGAAGGTCCGCTCGTAGAAGGCGATGTCCTCCGGGTCGCGCAGGATCAGGTCCCGGGTTCTCGTCGGCACCGCGGCCTGATCGCGGTCGTAGATCCAGAAACCGTTGAGCAGGGCCGAGGGAAGGGACGCCTCGAAGGGAACCACGCCGAACTCCACGTTCGGGAGCGCGGTCACGGCGAGCAGCCGGTCGAGCTGGCCGCGCATCACGTCCAGCGGGGCCAGGCGATAGCGCAGCACGGCTTCGGGCAGGATGAACCTGAACTTCTTCCTCTGGTCGTAGAGGATCTCCTGACGCTGCATGCGCACCCGGATGGCGGCGTCGACCTCGTCGGGCGCGTTGTAGAGGCGCTTGATCCGGGTGAAGATGTTCCGGGCGTACTCGGTGGTCTGCAGCAGCCCGATGACCACGCCCGGCTCGAACACCCGGAACAGCGTGGTCCGCGCCTCCAGGTCGCGAATGTCCTCCTGGAGCGCGGCCAGCCCGCTGCGGTGCCGCTGGCGCCAGGAGTCCTGGCGCTCCAGCAGTGCCTGGACCTGTTCGACCAGCTCCTCGATGGTCTCGGGGGCGGCGTTCACGGCGCGGCCCCAGAGGGCGATGTCGTCCTCGGTGGCGGTCTGGCGGGCGTTCTCGATCCGGGAGACCTTGGAGGGCTGCCACTTCAGCCGCTCGGCCAGCTCCTTGCCGGACAGGTGGGCCGCCTCGCGCAACTGGCGCAGCTGCATGCCCAGCTCGGCCCGGCCCTGCTGGAACCCGCTCACCCGATCTCCTTCGCCGGCCGTGGGACGCGATGACGTCGCGCCTGCCGGCTCATCTGCTCCGCGCCCCTACGAGGCCTTCCGCATGGTGCGCACGAGGCTAGACCCGGTGAGCGGGTCATGCCATAGGAGTCTTCCCAATCGTGATCAATATTTACAGGAGCACCCGGCGGGCGATTTCCGAGAGCAGCTCCCGGGGGACCTCGATCGCGGTCTCGCCGTCCAGGACGTGGCGAAGGTCGGACAGGGCTTCGGGGTCGGTCACGTGAAGACCCTGGACGACGATGGTGCCGCGGTCGGTTTCGTAGAGAGAGGGGCAGGCGCCCGCCTCCGAGGTGGAGCCAAGAAACCGCAAACGCATGACTGATTCCTTCCCCGAGCCAGCCTCATGATGCAATTGCGTGCAATCTTAGAGTTCGCAAGGTTGCGAGAAGGTTTCATTTGCTAAATTACGCATATTTCGCCCATCTGGGTGGAGCGCGACCCGGCTCCGGGTCGGCGGGAAGAGGGCGGGCGGTCCTCACATGAACGTCCGCGCGCGGGCGAACAGGTTCAGCGTGGCCGCGTGGAGCAGGTCCCCGATGTCCTTGGGAGCCTTGCCCGCGCACGCGCGGGCGTGGGTGCCCTCCAGGATGATGCCGAGCTTGAAGCAGGCCATCACCGCGTACCAGTCGACGGCCGACATGTCCCGGTCGGACAGGGCCGCGTAGCAGTCGACGATCTCCTTGGCGGCGGGCAGCCCGGCGACATGATGGCCGGCGATCACGCCTTCGCCGTCCGAGGCCGGCCAGGTGGCCAGCAGCCACCCCAGGTCCAGCAGCGGGTCCCCGATCGTGCACATCTCCCAGTCGACGATCGCGGCGACCCTGGGCCCGTCGTAGGCGAACATCAAGTTGGCCAGGTGGTAGTCCCCGTGCATGATCCCCGGAGTGAAGTCCCGGGGCCGGTTCCGCTCCAGCCAGCCGGCCGTCTCGGACAGGCCGGGGATCTCCGGTCCCGGATAGCCGTCGAGCGCCGCGTAGGTCTCCAACTCGCCCATCCACCGGGGCACCTGCCGTTCGAGGAACCCCTCGGGCCGCCCGAAGCCGTCGAGCGGGAGGTGATCCACCCGTCCGAGCTCGGCCAGCGCCGAGGCTGCCTCAAGCCCCATCCGATGGCGGATCGCGGGGTCGCCGGCGTGCGGCTCGGGCAGCCCGACGGTGGCGTTGAACCCCTGAACCGGCTCCATCAGATAGAAGACCGCGCCCCCCATGACTGTCTCGTCCGCGCAGGCCGCGATGAGACGGGGAGCCGCGACCGGGGTGTCCTTGAGCGCCGCGAGCACCCGTGCCTCCCGCCGGAGCACCTCGTTGCTCCTGGCCCGGAGATGGAGGGGCGGCCTGCGCAGCACGTAGGACGCCCCGCCCCGGTCGAAGCGCACCATGATGTTCTGCGTTCCGCCGGTCATCGGCTCGACGCGCTCGAATGCCCCGCCCGGCAGCCCCTGGCCGTCCATCCACGCGGCCAGCGCGTCGAGGTCGATCACGCTGACGTCGATGTGCGTGGAGGTCATTCACCCACCTTAACCGAATGAAGTTCTAGTTAGGGCGAATTTACGGCGCCGAGCCATGACGGGTCAATAGACCTGTCGTGCGGCGCTCAGAGGAGAGACCCGGGAATGTCCGCGAGCGCGGCACGGAGCTCCTCGCCCAGTGCCTTGGCCTGGGCGTCAAGGCGCGGGCTGGCCGCGACGCCCCTGCCGAGGAGACCGTGGACGACGAAGTTGAGCGCGAGCAGGTTGGGCAGTTCGAAGCGCTCGACCGTGAGCTTCGCCGTGAACGGGAGAAGCTCTGCCAGCCGTTCGGCCGTCAGATAGCCCGCCAGCCATTCGAACTGCTCGGCCGTGCGGACCCAGACGCCCAGGTTGGCGTTCCCGCCCTTGTCCCCGGAGCGGGCGCCCATGATCGTTCCCAGTGGGGTTCGCACGGCCGGCCGGTCGCCGTCATCGAGCACCGGCCCGCTCCGCCGCGCATCTGTCCGTGCGGGCGCCTCGGGTGAAACAGGTGACGTGGTGGACACAGGGGAAACAGGATGCCCATGACCGCCGGGCTCCCCGCCGCCGGGACCCGAGCCGTCGGGCTCCGGGATTTCGAGCTCCCGGCCGTCGAGCCAGACGCGTGCCCGTACGGCTTCCGCCAGGACGAGAGCGGGCCAGTAGACGCCGTAGGGGGAGGCGTCGCCGGGAGGGGTGAGGCCGTAGAAGCCGGGGTAACTGGCCAGACCCGTCTCGACCACGGCGGAGGAGAAAGCCCGCCCGGCCTTCCGGCGGTCGGCGTCCATCACCGTGACGCGAAGCAGGGCGGTGCTGGCGAGCGGGGCGGTGCTGGTGAGTGGGGTGGTGCCGGTGAGTGGGGCGGTGCCGGCGGGCTGGACGGTTTCGCCGGATGAGGTGGTCCGGGTGGGCGGGGCGGTGCCGCCGAGCGGGGTGAGCTCGACGTGGACCTGGTCGAAGGACTCCTTGGGAACGCGCGACCAGATCGCCTCCTGCGCGAGCCGGGCCTTGGCCTCGATCTCCAGGCCGGTCAGGACCATGGTCATGGTGTTGCGGTAGCCGCCCAGGTAGTTGACGGCGACCTTGAGCGTGTCCGGTGGAGCCTCCCCGCGCACTTCCGAGATCCGGACCCGGTCGGGTCCCTGCTGCTCCAGCTTGATCGTGTCGAAGCGCGCCACCACGTCGGGCCCCAGGTAGCGCGGCGACCCGATCTCGTACAGGAGCTGCGCCGTGACCGTCCCGACCGAGACCAGCCCCCCGGTCCCGGGATGCTTGGTGATCACACTGGATCCGTCGGCCGCCAGCTCCACCAGCGGGAACCCGCAGCGCTCCAGGCCGGGCACCTCGCCGAAGAACGCGTAGTTCCCGCCGGTCGCCTGGCAGCCGCACTCGATGACGTGCCCGGCGACCACCGATCCGGCCAGCGCGTCGTAGTCGCCGGGCTTCCAGCCGTAGCGCCAGATCCCCGGACCGGTGACCAGCGCGGCGTCCGTGACCCGGCCGGTCACCACCACATCCGCCCCGGCCGCCAGGGCGGCGGCGATGGGCCGTCCCCCCAGATACGCGTTGGCGGTCAGCGGCGCCGAGGGCAGCTCCTCCCCGGTGTCCATGTTCGGCACACCGCGCAGGTCGTGCGAGGACAGGTCGTCCCCGGTGACGTGCGCCACCTTCACCGTCAACCCGAGCCGGCCGGCCAGTTCGGCCACCGCGCCGGCGCACCCGGCCGGGTCCAGCCCGCCCGCGTTGGACACGATCTTGATGCCCCGCTCCAGGCACGTCCCGAGGACCTGCTCCACCTGTGTCAGGAAGGTCGGGACGTAGCCGGGACGGCCCTTCAGCCGGTTTCCGGCCAGGATCAGCATGGTCAGCTCGGCGAGCCAGTCGCCGGTGAGCACGTCGATCGGGCCACCCTCGACCATCTCCCGGGCGGCCGACAGCCGGTCGCCGTAGAAACCGGAACAGTTGGCGATGCGCAGCATCAGGTCTCCTCGATGTACTGCCCGTGGACGTCGGCGGCGGTACGCGGCGGGGCGCCGCCGGGGCGGCCGCGGCAGGTGGAAGGGTCCGCGAACACGTCCTACCGGGGAATCCAGGACGCGGGCCGCTTCTCCATGAAGGAGGCGATGCCCTCCTGACCCTCGGCGGAGGTGAAGCGCTGGGCGGACAGTTCGGCCATCTGACGCATGCCCTCCTCCACCGAAAGCGTGGGCACGGTCCGCACGAGCTGCTTGGTGATCGCCAGCGCCTCGGGGCCTCCGCGTAGAAGCATGTCGGTGTAACGGGCGACCGTCCTGTCCAGCTCCTCCTCCGGCACGGCCCGGGTGAGCAGCCCGATCTCCTGCGCGCGGGCGGCGTCGAAGGTCTCTCCGGTGAGCAGGTATTCGGCCGCTGCCCGGGGGTCGAGCCGCCGCAGCACGGTCACCGAGATCATCGCGGGAACCACGCCGAGCCGTACCTCGGTGAACGCGAACGACGCCGAGTCCGGGGCGATCGCGAAGTCGCACGCCGCCACCAGGCCCAGTCCTCCGGCGCGCGCGGTGCCGTTCAGGCGGCAGATGACCGGCTTGGGGCTCTCCCAGATCAGGCTCATGATCTCCGGGAACGACGCGGTCACCGGCGCTTCGTGCGCGTTGCCCGGGTCGATCCGTTGCTCTTTCAGGTCCGCCCCGGCGCAGAACACCGGCCCGGTCCCGGTGAGCACGATCACCCGCACGCTCTCGTCGGCGAGCGCCCAGTTGAGCCGGTCCTCCAGGTCGCCCAGCAGCCTCACGGACAGCGCGTTCCGGTTGCGCGGGGAGTCCAGAGTGATCGTCGCGACCCCTCCGGACACCTCCCTGCGCACCAGGCGCTCCACTGGCCAACCCCCATCGGTGTTCATGCCTGCTCCTCAATCACGGCCAGCACGGCTCCCGCCTCGACCTGCCGGCCTGGTGCCACGTTCAGCGCGGACACCGTGCCCGCCGCGGGCGCGGTGATCTGATGTTCCATTTTCATGGCCTCCAGCACCACGACGACCTGGCCCGCGGTGACGGGCTCGCCGGGTTTCACATCGACGCGGAGCACGGTACCCGGCATGGGCGCGAGCAAGGACCCCGGGGCCACGTGCTCGACCGGCTCGGGGAGCCGGGCCAGGGGCGTGAGCCGTACGCCGCCGAGAGGGGAGTCCACGTGCGTCACACCGTCGTAGCGGGCCACGGCGAAGCGGTGCCGCACGCCGGAGGTCTCCAGGACGACCAGGTCGGGGGCGGCGCTGACCAGTCTCGTGCCGGGGAAACCCTCGGCCCGCAGGCCGTCCCGGGTGATCCGGTAGGCGACCTCCGCCTCCTCGAAGGCCACGCGCTGTGGCTGCGACGCCACGTTGCGCCACCCGCTGGGCAGCCCGGCCTGCACGGTCGCCGAAGCCCGGTTCGCCGCCGCCTGGGCGAGGGCAGCGGCGAGAGCGGACAGGGGTACGGCGGGCGGTTCGGCGGCCAGGTCGTGCCCGTGCTCGGTGAGGAACCCGGTGTGGGTGTCTCCCGCGAGGAACGCCTCGTGGCGCAGGATCCTGACCAGGAGATCCCGGTTGGTCACCAGCCCGTGGATCCTCGCGTTCGCCAGGGCGGTGGCGAGTCTTCTCGCGGCGTCGGCGCGGCCGGCTCCGTAGGAGATGACCTTGGCGAGCATCGGGTCGTAGTGGACGCCGATCTCGGAACCGTCCTCGACGCCGGAGTCCAGCCGGAGACCGTGGGACAGAGGGGAGAAGCGGGAGTCCACACCGGGCAGGTCGAAGCGGTGCAGGGTGCCGCTCTGCGGAAGCCAGTCGCGGCCGGGGTCCTCGGCGTAGAGCCGTACTTCGATGGCGTGACCCGACGGGCGCGGCGGGGTGCCGGGGAGCCGGGCGCCCTCGGCGATCCGCAGCTGGAACTCGACGAGGTCGATGCCGTAGACGCACTCGGTGACCGGATGCTCGACCTGGAGCCGGGTGTTCATCTCCAGGAACGCGATCGTGTCGTCCTTGACGAGGAACTCGACGGTCCCCGCCCCGACGTATCCGATCGCCTCCGCCGCCTTGACGGCCGCCTCGCACAACCGCGCCCGCATCTCGGGCGAGACGGCCGGGGAGGGAGCCTCCTCGACCACCTTCTGGTGCCGCCGCTGGATCGAGCACTCCCGCTCGCCCAGCGCCCACACCGTCCCGTGCCGGTCGGCCAGGATCTGGACCTCGATGTGCCGGGCGTTCTCCAGCAGGGGTTCGACGAAGACCGTCCCGTCCCCGAACGCCGACGCGGCCTCCCGCCGTGCCGACTCGACCGCCTCCGGCAGGTCGCCGACCAGCCGCACGATCCGCATCCCGCGCCCGCCGCCACCGGCCGACGCCTTCACCAGCAGGGGGACCGGCCGCCCGGACGCCGGCCCGTCCATCCGGGCGGACAGGGTGTCCAGGTCTCGTTCGAGGTCGTCTGCGGAGTAGCCGGGCCCGGCGGTGAAGCTCGGCAGCACCGGGACGAGGGCCTCCGCCATCAGGGCCTTCGCCTCGATCTTCGAGCCCATGGCGGCGATGGCCTCGGGGGACGGGCCGATCCAGGTGAGCCCGGCGTCGATCACGGCCCGCGCGAACGCCGCGTTCTCCGACAGGAAGCCGTAGCCGGGATGGACCGCGTCCGCCCCGGTCCGGAGAGCCGCGTCGACGATCCTTCCGGCGGACAGGTAGGTGTCGGCGGGCTTGACACCGGTGAGCCGTACGGCGTGGTCGGCCTCCGCCACGTGCGGCGCGTCGGCATCCGCGTCGGAGAAGACCGCGACGGTCTCGATGCCGAGGTCGCGGCAGGTGCGGAAGACGCGGCGGGCGATCTCGCCCCGGTTGGCGACGAGAAGGCGGCGGATCATGAGCGGGCCCGGTGCGACGAGTGCGAGCGTGAGCGGGCCCGGTACGGCGGGCGGGGGACGGGCCGCCCGCGGAGCGGGCGAGGAGCGGGTGAGTCAGTCATGGACACGGTCACATCCGGAAGACGCCGAAGCCCGCGGGCTCCGGGGCGGGGGCGTTGTTGACGGCTGACAGGCACAGGCCCAGGACGGTCCGGGTGTCGCGGGGGTCGATGACCCCGTCGTCGTAGAGACGCCCGGACAGGAAGAACGGCAGCGACTCGGCCTCGATCTGCGCCTCGACCATCGCGCGCATCGCCGCGTCGCCCTCCTCGTCGTAGACCTGGCCCCGGGCCTGGGCGGCGGCCCGGCCGACGATGGACAGCACCCCGGCGAGCTGCGCGGGACCCATGACGGCGGACTTCGCGCTCGGCCAGGCGAACAGGAACCGGGGGTCGTAGGCGCGGCCGCACATGCCGTAGTTACCCGCGCCGTAGGAGGCGCCCATGACGATCGTGATGTGCGGAACGGCCGAGTTGGACACCGCGTTGATCATCATGGCGCCGTGCTTGATGATGCCGCCCTGCTCGTAGTCCTTGCCGACCATGTAGCCGGTCGTGTTCTGCAGGAAGACCAGCGGCGTGCGCGCCTGGTTGGCGAGCTGGATGAACTGGGCCGCCTTCTGCGCCTCCTCGCTGAACAGCACGCCCCTGGCGTTGGCCAGGATCCCGATCGGGTAGCCGTGCAGCCGCGCCCACCCTGTCACCAGGCTCGCGCCGTAGAGGGGCTTGAACTCGTCGAAGTCGCTGCCGTCCACGATCCGCGTGATCACCTCCCGCGGGTCGAAGGGGATCTTCAGGTCCTCCGGCACGATTCCCAGCAGCTCGTCCTCGTCGTACAGCGGATCTCGTACGGCCCGCGCCGGGGCCCCGAGCTTGTGCCAGTTCAGCCCCTTGACGATCTGCCGCCCGATGCGCAGCGCGTCGTGTTCGTCGACGGCGAGATAGTCGGCCAGGCCGCTGACGCGGGCGTGCATCTCGGCGCCGCCGAGAGACTCGTCGTCGGACTCCTCCCCGGTGGCCATCTTGACCAGCGGCGGCCCGCCGAGAAAGACCTTCGCGCGCTCCTTCACCATGACCACGTGATCGCTCATTCCGGGGACATACGCCCCGCCGGCCGTGGAGTTGCCGAACACGAGGGCGATGGTCGGGATTCCCGCGGCCGACAGCCGGGTCAGATCACGAAATATCCGGCCCCCGGGGATGAAGATCTCCTTCTGCGTCGGCAGGTCGGCCCCGCCGGACTCCACCAGGTTGACCAGCGGCAGCCGGTTCTGGAAGGCGATGTCGGCGGCCCGGAGCGTCTTGCGCAGGGTCCAGGGGTTGGACGAGCCGCCCCGCACCGTCGGGTCGTTGGCGACGACCACGCACTCGACGCCTTCGATCACCCCGATCCCGGTGACCACGCTCGCCCCGACGGGGAAGTCGCTGCCCCAGCCCGCCAGCGGCGAGAGCTCCAGGAAGGCCGAGTCGGGGTCGATCAGCAGCTCGATCCGTTCCCGGGCCAGGAGCTTGCCCCGCCGGCGGTGCCGTTCGACGTATTTCTCGCCGCCGCCCGCCACCGCCTTGGCCTGCTCGGCGTCGAGCTCGGACAGCTTGGCCAGCATCGCCTCGCGCCGCGCCAGATAGTCGTCTCCGGAGGTGTCCAGCCGGCTCATGAAACGTCTCCCTTTGTTGACGCTGGCGTCAGGCCGATGGCTCGGGCCCAGAACGTGGTGAGCAGGGTGACGGCGTCGTGCTCGTCGGCCTGCTCGCCGAGGTCGAGCCAGACGCGGGCGAAGTGCTCCACCATCCCGCCCAGCATCACGGCGGTCAGCCGGGGGTCCAGCGCCGGGTCGGCCAGGCCCTGCTCCTGCAGGCGGCGCAGCCCCTCCGCGCCTCGCCGCACGAAGACCTCGCGCAGCTCCAGCAGGAGCCCGCGGAAGCTGTCGTCGGTGGTCGCGGCCTGCTCCAGCATCCGCACCAGCCGGGAGTTCGACGCCCAGGCGCGCAGGTAGAGCCGGTTCGCCGCCTCGATCCGGGCGTAGGGCTCGTCGGGGACGGCGGGCCCGACCACGCTGGCGGTGAACATCTCGCCCACCACCGTGCCGGCCACCTCGCGGAACAGGTCCTCCCGGGAGCCGAAGTAGGTGTAGAAGGTGCCGTGCGAGACCCCGGCCCGGGCACAGACGTCGTCGACGCGCACGGCGTCGAAACCATGCTCCTCGAACGCCTCCCGCCCGGCCTGGACGAGCGCGGCTCGCGTCCGCCTGCCGCGGCTGGTCAGCGTCTCAGACTTGACGATCACGTCAATTAAGTTAGCGGATCGGCAGGGCGACTGCCAGAGGCGGAAACGACTCAGGGAGCCTCCTCGTCACGGAAACCGTGAGAGGAGACTCCCTGAAGTCCGGTAAGGAGAGATCAGCCGCAGTGGCTCATGCCGCTGTACCAGTACAGCCCGCCGTGCAGGCCTCCCCAGACGATGCACTTCTTGGCGGCGGGGAGCCGCACCGGGCCCGCGTAGTTCTTGAAAACACCCGGATTGCTCGCCGACGCGCCGCCCTGCACCTGGAGCGTCGCGTTCATCTTGATCCCTGCGGGGATCTCGTACTTGGAGATGGTGACGACGCAGTTCTTGCCCGCGGCGGAGCTGTAGAGCAGGTAGACGGTCGCGGCGTTGCCGAGGGCGTGGGAGTCGATCACCTGGTAACCCGCGCCGCAGACGCCGGTCGCGGTGTAGGGGTTCAGTTTCGTCGGTTTGGGACTGGGCTTCGCCGTCGCCGTCGCCGTCGGCTTGGTCGTCGGCTTGGCTGTTGGCTTGGTCGTCGGCTTCGCGGGGGGAGTGGAGACGGACGACGGTTCGACCGTTACCGGCGTCTCCGGCCCCACCTCGTCATCGGGGTCAGAGGTCGGGTCTCCCGAATCCCCGCCCGCCTTCTTGGTCGGCCGGTGGGTCGGCTCGGCGGTCGGCCGGTGGACCGGACCGGTGGTCGTCCCGGGGATCGGATCGCGCGTGACGCGAATGTGGATCTTGGTGGTGGGTGAGGGGCTCTTCTCCGGCTCGGGAGATTCCCACTCCGAGGGCGGGACGTCGGGGGTGAGCGTCGGATCCGGCTCCTCGGCCTTCTGGACGGGGGAGGGCTCCGTCGTCGTGGTCTGCATCGCGGAGGCCTTCCCGTCCCCGTTGAGGATCACCACGGCCCCCGCGGCCGCGCCGAGCGCGACCACGGCCGCCACCCCCGCGAGCAGGAGGCCGACCGGCCGCCGCGCCTTCGGCTTGGACCGTGAGGCACCAGGCTGTGGGGCGCCGGACCGTGAGGCGCCAGGCTGCGAGGGGCCGGGCTGGGGCGGTGCGGCCTGTGAGGGGCCCGGCTGTGCCGGGTTGGGCCCTGGCGCGGCGGCGGACGCGGGGACCTCGCGCCGGGCCGGAGAAGGGATCGTCGAGCCCATCAGATGGCCGACGAGTTCCTCGGCGGTGGGTCGCTGCGACGGATCCTTGGACAGGGACGCGGCCACCAGTTCGCGCAGCTGCCCCTCCAGCCCGCGCAGGTCCGGCTCCACCGTCAGGATCCGGTTCATCACCACGGCGATGGAGTCCTGGCCGAACGCGGGTGTCCCGGTCGCGGCGAAGACCATCGTGACGCCCCAGGCGAACACGTCGGCCGCGGGCGTCACCTCGCCCCCGTTGAGCTGCTCGGGGGAGAGGTAGGACGGCGTCCCCATCGCCGTCCCCGTCGCGGTCGTCCCGGGGGAGTCCAGTGCCCTGGCGATGCCGAAGTCGATCACCACCGGGCCCTCGGGACCCATCAGCACGTTGGCGGGCTTGAAGTCCCGGTGCAGGATTCCCGCGCGGTGGATCGCCGACAGGGCGGTGGCCGTGCTGATGGCGAGACGGTCAAGCGCGGCACCGCGCCGCGGGCCCTCCTTGTCGACCAGTTGGCGCAGGGACGGGCCCGGCACGTACTCGCTGACGATGTACGGCTGGCTACCCACAAGGTCGGCGTGGAGCACCGGCGCGGTGCAGAACCGGGCCACCCGTTGGGCGACCGCCACCTCCCGCAGGAACCGCGCCCGGGCCTCGGCGTCCGCCGCCAGTCCATGATGGAGGAGTTTGACGGCGACCTGCTCGCCCGCCAGTCCCTGCCCGAGGTAGACGACCCCTTGGCCGCCCTCCCCGAGCCGGCCGGTCAGCTCGAACGGGCCCAGCCGCTGAGGATCCTCCCCCGTGAGTGGTTGCACCACGATGACCCTCCGACAAAAGCCTTCAATTGGGTTGCGTGGTGCAGAACGCTACCAGTGTGGGAGAAGATACGGACGATCTGCCGAAAACCGACTCTATTTGAGAGGCGGATATCAGCAGCTCGGGGCTCAGACGGCCTTGCCGGGATTGAGGATGCCGAGCGGGTCGAAGAGCTGCTTGATCCCGAGGTGGACCTCCGCGGAGACCGGCCCGGCCTCCATCGAGAGCCACCGGCGTTTCAGCAGGCCGACCCCGTGCTCGCCGGTGAGCGTGCCCCCCATCTCCAGGGCCTCCCGGAAGACCTCGTCGGCCGCCGCCCACACGTTCGGCGGCGGTTCGGCCAGGTCCTGGTCGAAGATGAAGACGGGGTGCAGGTTGCCGTCGCCCGCGTGGGCGGCCGTGGTGATCGTCACCTCGTGCCGGACCGCGATGGCCTCGATCTTCTCGATCATGTACGGCAGCGCGGACCGCGGCACGCACACGTCCTCCACCAGGCACTTCCCGAGCCTTTCCACGGCCTGGAAGCCCATCCGCCGGATCCCGATCAGCTCCTCGGCCTCCTGCTGGGATGACGACACCGCCACGAAGGAGGCGCCGTTCGCGGTGCACAGCTCCGACATGCGTTCGGAGACCGCCGGGCCGTCCGCCCCGTCCGCCTGCGCGATCAGCATCGCCTGGGTGGACGCCTCCAGCCCGATGTTCTTCCAGTCGTCGAGGGCCTTGAGCGTGGCCCGGTCGAGCATCTCCAGCAACGACGGCTGGCATCCGGCCGCGATGATCGCCGCGACCGCGGCGGCGGCGTCCCTGAGGGAGGTGAACTCGGCCGCGATCGTCGCCGGGTAGACCGAGGGCGCCCGGCGCAGCCGTACGGTGGCCGCCGTGATCACGCCGAGCGTCCCTTCCGACCCGACGAACAACCCGGTCAGGTCGTAGCCCGTGACGCCCTTCATCGTGCGCCTGCCGGTGTTCAGGATCCGTCCGTCCGCCAGGACGACCTCAAGACCCAGCGCCGAGTCACGGGTCACGCCGTACTTCACGCACCGCAGCCCGCCCGCGTTGGTGGCCAGGTTGCCGCCGATCGTGGAGATCTCGTAGGAGGAGGGGTCGGGCGCGTACATCAGCCCGTGCTCGCGGGCCGCACGGTCCAGGTCCGCGGTGATGACACCGGGTTCCACGACGGCGATCTCGTCGGCGGGGGAGAGCTCCCTGATCGCCTTCATCTTGTGCAGTGCCAGGACGACGCAGCCGTCGACAGCCGTCGCCCCGCCCGCCAGTCCCGTCCCGGCCCCGCGGGGCACCACCGGCACCCGGTGCCCGGTCGCCCACCGGAGAACGGCGACCACGTCGTCCCGGGTCTCGGCCAGCACGACGGCCAGCGGCTTACCCGGCTCCAGGAAGGTCCGGTCCCGTGCGTAGGAATCGGTCACATCGGGGTCCGTCAGGACCTTCCCCGGTGCGAGTGCGGCGGCAAGCTCAGCGATAGCGGTCACAAAGGAACTGTAAGGCTTTTGATTGCACCGCCATTGCATGTCCCATATGTCTGGGTTATTGCTGAAAATCGACATATCAAGTTAACTGGACAAGATTGTAATTGCCTGCGAGTAGTGTCCGCCTCGTGGAAGACGGGCAAGTGGTTGATGGGGGATGGGCAGGAGGGGCCTCGCCGTATCCCGGCTGTTGCCCGACGGGAGGGAGCCAGCTGTGACGACTGTCCAGCAGCGACCCGCGCTTGCGCCTAGCGCCAAGGGATCGAAGCTCGTGTCGTGGCTGTCCACGACCGACCACAAGATCATCGGATATCTCTATCTGATCACGTCGTTCGCCTTCTTCCTGATCGGCGGCGTCATGGCGCTGATCATCCGGGCGGAGCTCCTCTCTCCCGGGCTCCAGGTCGTCAGCCGGGAGCAGTTCAACCAGCTGTTCACCATGCACGGCACGATCATGCTGCTGCTGTTCGCCACGCCGCTGTTCGCCGGCTTCGCCAACGTGGTCATGCCGCTGCAGATCGGCGCGCCGGACGTGGCGTTCCCGCGTCTGAACATGGTCAGCTACTGGCTCTTCCTGTTCGGCGGGATCATCACGCTCATCGGGTTCACCACCAACGGAGGCGCGGCCGACTTCGGCTGGTTCGCCTACACCCCGCTGTCCCGTGGGAACTTCTCCCCGCAGCCCGGAGGCGACCTGTGGATCACCGGCCTGGCCATGGCCGGTCTGGGCACGATCCTCGGCTCGGTCAACTTCATGACCACGATCGTCTGCATGCGCGCGCCCGGCATGACGATGTTCCGCATGCCGATCTTCACCTGGAACGTGCTGCTGACCGGTGTGCTCGTGCTCATCGCGTTCCCCGTGCTGGCCGCCGCCCTGCTGGCCCTGCTGGCCGACCGCAAGCTCGGCGCGCACGCCTTCGACCCGGCCACCGGCGGGGCGATGCTCTGGCAGCACCTGTTCTGGTTCTTCGGCCATCCCGAGGTGTACATCATCGCGCTGCCGTTCTTCGGCATCGTGACCGAGATCCTGCCGGTCTTCAGCCGCAAGCCGCTGTTCGGCTACATCGGGCTGGTCAGCGCCACCATCGCCATCGCCGGCCTGTCGGTCACCGTGTGGGCCCACCACATGTTCCCGACCGGCCAGGTGCTGCTGCCGTTCTTCTCGTTCATGACCTTCCTGATCGCGGTCCCGACCGGGGTGAAGTTCTTCAACTGGGTCGGCACCATGTGGCGGGGGCATCTGTCCCTGGCGTCGCCGATGCTGTTCTCGATCGGCTTCCTGGTCACCTTCCTGCTCGGCGGTCTGACCGGTGTCATCCTGGCCTCACCGCCGCTGGACTTCCAGGTGACCGACTCCTACTTCGTGGTGGCCCACTTCCACTACGTCGTCTTCGGCACCGTGGTCTTCGCGATGTTCGCCGGCTTCTACTTCTGGTGGCCGAAGATGACCGGCAAGATGCTGAACGACACCCTCGGCAAGATCCATTTCTGGTTGCTGTTCATCGGCTTCCACACCACCTTCCTGGTGCAGCACTGGCTCGGCGCGCAGGGCTTCCCGCGCCGCTACGCCGACTACAGTCCGATCGACGGCTTCACCGACCTGAACGTCGTCTCCTCGATCGGTGCCTTCCTGCTCGGCGTCTCCACGCTGCCGTTCCTGTACAACATCTGGTGGACCGCCCGTCACGCGCCGAGGGTGACCGCGGACGACCCGTGGGGCTTCGGCAACTCCCTGGAGTGGGCGACCTCCTGCCCGCCGCCGCGGCACAACTTCACCTCGCTGCCGCGGATCCGGTCCGAGCGCCCGGCCTTCGACCTGCACCACCCCAGGGTGGAAGCCCAGCCGCGCCAGCTCGACCCGACCGCCCCCCACGAGGAGATCTGACTGAGCCCTCCGTACGGCCTCCCACGGCGCCCGGCATTCGCCGGGCGCCGTCGCATATCGCCCCGTGCTGACCTGGTGCGGAACGATGTTCATGACGATCACAGCAAAAATCATCACTATCTTCTGACAAATGGTGATGAGTTACGGTTTCACAACATCATTTGGCGGCTTTACTTCCGCTTTACCTTCTCGTCTAACGTCCCGCTCGGCGCGTGCATTCGGCGCGCCGGGGACGTCCGCGCCCGGCGAACCCGGGCAGGGAGGGTAAGCGTTGATCAGCAGAGGGTCCAGCAGACGCGGAGGGGCCCGCAGGATGACCAGCGAGTCCGGGAAGATCGACCAGAAGTTCTCCGTCGGCAACCCCGCCGCCGCACGAGTGTTGGCGGCCCGCGAGGCCGAGGCGATCAGGACCGGTCTCAACCCGGCGGACTTCCTGTTCAAGAAGGCGAAGACCGTCAGGACGGCCAAGCTGCTCACGCTGCTGGTGGAGTTCAACGACAAGGCCGACGACGACTTCTCCGGCTTCAGGCGTCCCGCGAGCGTGGACAGCGAGGACCCCGCCGAGTGCGTCACCGAGCCGCCGGGCACGCTGCTCAACGGCCCGCTGCGCAACAAGATTCCCGACCCGGCGTCACTGCCGCACAAGGACAACAACAGCTTCTGGGTGCCGGACTTCAGCCTTTCTAGCGATTCTCCCGGTCGTTCACGCCCGGGAGAATCGCTTCCTTATCTGGTCGGTGAACACCTTGCGCCGATACCGAGAGCGTGAAGACCCCATGGGCGGGCAGCAGACCACGCTGCGACCCCGCCGGATATTGGGATTCGGTTTCCCTCACGGCGACATGGGCCTCATGGCAGCATGGTCGACTGTGAGGCTGGTGGTGCAGGTGAAGCTCCTGCCGACGCCCGAACAGGCGGCGGCACTGGAGGCCACCCTGCGCGCCGCCAACCAGGCTGCCGACCTCGTGTCACGGATCGCCTACCAGCAGCGGTGTTTCCGCAACTTCGACCTGCGCAAACATACCTACGAGCAGATCAAGGCCGCCTTCGGACTGGCCGCGCAGGCCGCCCAGCACGTGATCAAAAAGGTCGCCGACGCCTACCGCACCCTGCACACCAACCTGGCCGCCGGACGCCTCGGCAAGCCGGGATCGGCGCGGCGAGTCAAAGCGGAAAGCAAACCCATCTCCTTCCGCCCCCGCGCGGCCCAGCCGTACGACGACCGGTGCCTGTCCTGGCAGCACGGGCACCGGACGGTGTCGATCTGGACGACCGCCGGGCGGCTGCGCGGCCTCGCGTTCACCGGCTCGGCCCAGCAGCTGGCCCTGCTGGCCAAGCACCGCAAGGGTGAGTCTGACCTGATCTGGCGGGACGGCTGCTGGTACCTGTATGCCACGGTCGAGGTGGCGGATGTCCCGGTCGCCGTCCCGGACGGCTTCCTCGGCGTTGACCTGGGGATCGCCAACATCGCCACCACCAGTGACGCAGTCCGCTACAGCGGTAGGGGCCTGAAGGCGGTCCGTCACCGCAATCGTGAGCTGCGCCGCCGCTTGCAGGCCAAGGCCACCAAATCCGCCAGGCGGCTGCTGAAACGGCGCCGCCGCAAGGAGGCCCGGTTCGCCGCGAATGTCAACCATGTGATCGCCAAGCAGATCGTGACCGAGGCAGAACGCACCGGCCGCGGGATCGCCCTGGAGGACCTGGGCGGGATCCGTGACCGGGTACGGCTTCGCAAGCCCCAGCGGGTCACCCTGCACAGCTGGAGCTTCCACCAGTTGGGAGCCTTCCTCGCCTACAAGGCGGCCCGGGCCGGGGTCGCGGTAATCCATGTGGATCCGGCGTACTCCTCGCAGGAGTGCTCCAGGTGTCATCATGTGGACTCCGGCAACCGGCCCGACCAGGAAACGTTTACCTGCACGTCGTGTGGCTTCGCTGAGCACGCCGACGTCAACGCGGCCCGCAACATCGCCTTGCGCGGTGAGGCGGGCTGGGCAGTGAGTCACGCTGCCTGACGCGGACCGGACCGTTGACGCCATCGACGGCGAGGAGCTGCAAGCTCGGTCCCTTCAGGGCCGAGAAGCTGACCGAGTACTGCACCAAGCTCAAGGCGCAGGCGGGCGTTCCGGAGTTCACCGACGCCAAGACCTGGTACCCCGGCATGGAGGTCCGGGACGGGAAGCTCGGCTACCGCGACTTCGACGCCTCGGTGGTCGTCCCGTCGAAGGGTGACCAGCCCTACAGCACCCGGGTCGTCAACGTCGACGGCACCCCGGCCACCGAGCTGTACGGCACCGACATGGGCGGCGGCCACGTCCTCGGCACGGGCAACCCCGGCGACGAGGGCAAGGCCCTGGGCGTGAAGTTCCGGTTGCTCACCCCGCTTCCGGGTAACCTCGGCGCGATCGTCCAGGTGACCCCGCCCAAGCAGTAATCCCGGCCGGCCGGTCACCGGGCCCCGCCGTCACCGACGGCGGGGCCCTACGATTTATCCGGGGCCATCCGATCGAAGAGGGGCAGCGTGGGAGAGCTTCGCAGCAAGGCCGAGCACACCGAGGCCGTCAGGACCGGGCACCGGATCTGCGTGGTGGTCAACACGCGTTCGCGCCGTGGCCGCCGCCTCTACCCGGAGGTGGTCCGCACGCTCCGGGCCGAGGGCTTCGAACCGATCCGCCTGGTCCCCCTGGACGACCCCAAGCGCCTGCGCGCCACGCTGGAGGCGGTCCTGGAGGCCAAGCCCGACCTGCTGGTGGTGGGTGGCGGCGACGGCACGCTCAGCGCCGCCGTCAAGCACGTCGCCCACCGCGACGTCGCCCTCGGCGTGCTGCCCCTGGGGACCACCAACAACTTCGCCCGGAGCCTCGGCCTGCCGCTCGACCTGCAGGGCGCGATCCGGGTGTTCCGCACCGGCAAGGTCGCCGACATCGACTTGGGCGTCGCGGGCGACCGGGAGTTCGCCAACCTGGCCAGCTTCGGCGTCTCCGTCGAGGTGGCCGGAAAGGTGAAGCCCTGGCTCAAGCGCATCCTCGGCCGCCCGGCCTACCCGCTCACCGCCCTGACGATCCTCCCTCGCCACCAGCCGTTCCGCGCCGTCATCACGGTGGACGGCCAGCGTCACGAGCTGCTCACCCACCAGCTCAACATCGCCAACGGGCGGTTCCACGGCGGCTGGCAGGTGGCCAAGGACATCAGCATCGACAACGGCCGGCTGGTCGCCTACCAGCTCGGTTCCGGCAAGCGCCTGAGGCTGGTGGTGGAGACCCTGATCCGGGCCGCCACCGGCCGCTGGAGCAGCCTGGCGGGCGGTCCCTTCGTGGTCGGGCGGGAGATGCACCTGGAGACGGACCCCCCGATGGCCGCCGACGTCGACGGAGAGGTCCGCCTGATGACCCCCATCACCATCAGGACCGTCCCCAACGGTTTGCGCGTGATGGTCCCGGACCACTTCGTCGACTCCTGAGGCTCCCGGGCGGCTCCTGATTGGATCTGGTTCCCCGGGGTAGGCGTCCCTCCAGAAGGGTTGGAGGACGTATGGCATCTCTGGTCGACCGAATCCGGCACTACCTGGACAGCCCCCAGGGGCGCAGGAACGTCGAAAAGATGAAGGCGATGGGGCGCGACCTGCGGAACCAGCCAAAGGTGCGCCGGCTCATGAACCGTTTCCACGTCGGCGGGTCCCGGCACTAGGGGACTCGCACGCCGTGCCCGCCGGGGACGCCCGGCGGGCACGGCGCCCGGCCACCGGAGCCGCCACCGCAGGTCCCACAGCGAAACAAGAGGCCGACCATGCAGGCACGAATGGACCACGTCGTGATCTGGGTAGACGACCAGCTCCGGTCGGTGGACTTCTACACCGCGGTCGTCGGCCTCGCCGGGGAACGGGTCGAGGAGTTCCGCGCGGGCAGGGCGCCGTTCCCCAGCGTGAGGGTCTCGGCGGACTCGATCATCGACCTGGTCGCGCGCTCGTCGGCGGCGTCCGTGAACGCCCAGCCGGGTGCCGAGGGCACGGCCGGGCACCCGGTCAACCACATCTGCCTGGCGATGGGCCGTGACGACTACGACGCCCTGCGGCGACGCCTGGAGGACAACGGCAACGAGATACCGATCACGATGGAGAAGTCGTTCGGGGCCCGCGGCATCGCGCCGCAGACGTTCTACTTCACGGATCCGGACGGCAACGTGATCGAGGCGCGTTACTACGACTGAGGACGGCGGACGCCCCGGTCCTCGGCAGCCTCACCGCCTTTCACACCGGCGGGCCCGCGGTTCGCCTTCGCTTCGCCTACGTCTACCGCCCGGACATGCGCCGCCATCTGCCGCGGAGCCTGTCGAGCAGCAGGGGCTCCCGTTCCGGGGAGAGCCCCTGGCGTGCGCGCCGCAGGTCGCTGAGAGCCTCGGCGGCGTCCGGGCGCTTGCCGGGCGTGTGGTCACGCATGCGCCGCAGCACGTCCATGACCTCCGCGGGAACGTCGCCCGTGACGGTCTCGGCGTCCGGGCCCGCGGGCGGCAGTTCGCCGGTCAGCAGCTGGAAGGCGATCATCCCGGCCGCGTACACGTCGGACGCGGCGGTCATCCGCTCGGGCGCGGCCTGGCACTCGGGCGCCACGTAATGGATGTCGAGGACGTTGGGGAGCTCGCCGGCCACGGTGTGCGCGCGAGGTCCGGGCTTGGCGTAGTCGAATCCGGTCAGCATCGCCCGGCCGCCCTCCGTCACGAGCACGCAGGCGGGGCTGAGCGCCCGGTGGATGACGTTGTTGGCATGGACATGGGCGAGACCCAGCAGCATGTCCTCCACCATGTCCAGCCTGGAGCCGACGGGCAGCGCCCGCCGGGAGCCGGTGAGGTGCAGGTGCAGCGCCTGCCCGTGCACGTCGTCCAGGACCAGCACGAACCGGCTTTCGTCGTCGATGGCGAAGAAGTCGCGGGAACGCACGACGCACGGGTGCGGGGGGATCCTGGTGAGGGACCGGTAGGCGTTGGTGATCAGCCGCCGCTCGGCCGCGCGCGGCTCCTCCTCGGCCAGCGGATCGGCACGGTACACCCGCAGCAGGACCGTTTCGCTCCCCGGGACGGTCGCGTTGATCGCGCGATACTCGGTGACCCGGTTGTCCCCGCCGAGCTGTTCCTCCACCTCCCAGTTGCCGAACCGCGGCGGCGTGGTGGACCGCCGCACGCTGCCGTTCAGGGCCTCGATGATCGCGGTGCGGTACGGCCCGGCGTCCGGAGTGTAACCGCGCCTTACCCGGGAGACGTCGCTCAGCATGCCCACCAGGCCGGACAGGCCGGTGACGTGCCGCGAGTCACGGCCGGCCGGGTCGACCAGCTCCGCGTCGGGTCCGGTCAGCACGACCACGCTGTCGACGTAGACCCGCTCCAGTTCACGGCGCTTCTGGGTGAGCAGGCCCTTGAGCGCGCGACCGTTGCCGCGGAGCTTGGCGACCGGAGAGCCGAACGCCTCCCGCCGGGCCGGAAACCAGCGCGTCCCGGCGACCTCGATCCGGCCGCGCGTGCCCTTGACGTCGATGACGCAGAGCGAGTGGCCGGTCAGGACGATCACATCGACCTCGAAGGTGTCGTCATCGCGCGGCACCTCGATGTTGTGCAGCAGCAGCCAGTCGTCGGGGGCGTTGTCTCTCAGATGCGCGATGACCCGGCGCTCGGCGTCGTTGACCGGACGTCCGCCGCCGACGATCTGTGCCATCTCTAGCGCGCCGCCCTTCTCGCCATGTCCTGCCTTAGGACAAGGGTCTTATTTTCGCGCGTATTCCCTGCTTTTTCGCCATTCGATCAGGCCAAGGATACCTACGATCATGATGTGTCCCGGTCGCGGGAGAACGACCGTCCCGGCACCTCGCGGCGCCGGTGGGGGTCGCCTGCGAGCCGAGCCGAGCCGGTCCGGTCCGGCCGCGGAGCGACGGCGGGATAGGCTCGGCCGATGTGGAACCCATGGAGATCACCGCGGGCACGCTCCATCTCCGGCCGTGGCGCCTGAGCGACGCCGATGTGGTGGCGCGGGCGCTGCGCGACCCGGAGATCCGGCGGTGGGCGCCGCCCGGCGCCCCCGCGGAGCCCGACGAGAAGGAGTGGATCGCCGACCGGGTCGAGGGATGGGCCGACGGCTCGTCGCCCTCGTTCGCGATCGCGGACGCGACCACCGGCGAGGTGCTGGGCAACATCAGGGTCAGGACCGTCGCCGACGGGGTCGGCGAGGTGGGGTACTGGGTCCTGCCCGAGGCCCGGGGCCGGGGCGTGGCCGGCCACGCGCTGGGTGCGGTCGGGCGATGGGCGCTCGCCTGCATGGAACTGTCGAGGCTGGACCTGCGGCACGCCGCGGAGAACGCCGCTTCCTGCAGGGTCGCGCAGAAGGGCGGGTTCGCGCTGACCAGGCTTCTCCGTGAGCCGTCGTGGGACGAGGAGAACGAGACCGTCGAGGTCCATCTCCACACACTCTCGCACGCATGATCTAGTCTGTCCGCCGTCACCTTTACGGGCAAAACGGGCGGGACAAACGTGGATCTCCTGATGACCGGAATCATCATCATCACCGTTCTGGTGGTGATGTTCGGATTCGCGCTGGTCGCGCGGCGGCTGCTCGACCTGCGGTTCGGTGTCGTGCGCACGCTACTGGCCGGAATGCTGGTGTTCATGATCGGCGGGCCGCTCACGAAGAGCCTGGTGAGCCCGAACGATGCCAGCGTCACGTCCGTGTGGTCTCTCATCCTCGCCGTGATCTGCACGCTGCTCGGTGGGCTGGTGTTCCTGGTGATCGCCGAGACGCTGGTGCCGCCGGGATCGCTGCCGGGGCCGCTGGAGCTGGTCAGAGGGCTGCGCGGCCGCATCGCCCGCTCACGGCGCTACCTTCAGATCACCCGGATCCTCGTACGGCACGGCCTCGGCCCCTACCTGCGCGGCCGGGACCCCGATCTCGGCGCGCCCTCCAGCCGGGCCCGGCTGGCCAGGTCGCTGCGCGAGGCCCTCGACGACGGCGGGGTCACCTTCGTCAAACTCGGCCAGATCCTGTCCACCCGTGAGGACCTTCTTCCGGCGGAGTTCGTGGAGGAGCTGCGGCTGCTGCAGGACAGGGTGACCTCGGCGCCGTGGGCCGAGATCGAGCCGGTGCTGGTGGCCGAGCTCGGCGGGCCGGTGGAGGAGACGTTCGCGGAGTTCGAACGGGAACCGCTCGCCGCGGCCTCGATCGCGCAGGTCTACCGCGCCCGGCTGAAGACGGGCGAGAAGGTGGTGGTCAAGGTCCAGCGCCCCGGGATCGCCACCGTGGTCGAGCAGGACCTCGACATCGTCGCCCGCCTCGCCCGGACGCTGGAGCGGCGTACCCGATGGGGCCGCGCGTTCGGTGTGGTGGACCTGTCCACGGGGTTCGCCGAGGCGTTGCGGGAGGAACTCGACTTCCGGGTCGAGACCTCCAACATGGCCGCCGTGGCCGCCGCCTCCGCGGGCGAGCCGGTCCACGTGCCGGTGCCGTACCCGCTGCTGTCGGGGCGGCGGGTGCTCGTCATGGAACGGCTGGAGGGCACCCCGTTCCGCTCCGCCGTACTCGACGGGCTGGACCGGCAGGAACTCGCCGGGACCCTCTTCGACACGTTGCTCCGCCAGATCATGCTGCACGGGGTGTTCCACGCCGATCCCCATCCGGGCAACATCATGCTGCTCGCCGACGGGCGGCTGGCGCTGCTCGACTACGGCTCGGTGGGACGGCTCGACGGCCTGCTGCGCGAGGCCCTGCAGCGCCTGCTCGGCGCGCTGGACCGGGGGGACCCGCTCGGGGTGAGCGACGCGCTGCTGGAGGTCGTGTCGCGGCCCGACGAGATCGACGAGCGGGAGCTGGAGCGCGAGCTCGGCCGTTTCATGGCCCGCCACCTGGTCACCGGCGTCGCGCCGGACATGCAGATGTTCGGTCGGCTGTTCCAGATCGTCTCCGCGCACGGCCTGTCCGTTCCACCCGAGGTGGCCGCGGTGTTCCGGGCGCTGGCGACGATCGAGGGCACACTCGCCCGGCTGGCTCCGGGGTTCGACATCGTCGCCGAGGCGCGCGCCTTCTCGGTCCGCTACATCAGCGAGCAGGGCGGTCCCGACCGGATCCGGGAGGCGGTCACGCAGGAGGCGCTCAGCCTGCTGCCCATGCTGCGCCGCCTGCCCCGCCGGGTGGAGCGGATCGCCAGTGCCGCCGAACACGGCCGGTTCAGCGTGAACGTGCGCCTGTTCTCCGACGAGCGCGACCGGCGGCACGTCACCGGGTTGCTCCACCAGGTGCTGCTCACCGTGCTGGCGGCCACCACGGGCCTCATGTCCGTGCTGCTGCTCGGCACGGAGAACAGCCCGGAGGTTCCCGGCGGCATGGGCCTGTACCAGCTCATCGGCTACAACCTGCTGGTGATCAGCGCGATCCTGGCCCTGCGAGTGCTGGTGGTCATCTTCCGGCCGAACAGGTGAACCACCCACACCGGCCTGAGATTCGCCGAGGCAGAAGAGGGTAGGCGCCTTTCTCATAGGGAGCTTTCTCGTGGGGGAGGCATGCCATGACCGGCAACCCCAAGGACGCCATGTCCACGGCCGAGCTCATCCGGCAGATGGCGGAGGAGGTCTCGCGTCTCGTCAGGGACGAGCTTCGCCTGGCCAAGCTGGAACTCGCCGAGAAGGGCAGGCACGCCGGAATCGGCGCGGGACTGTTCGGCGGGGCGGGCGTCATGGCCCTGTTCGGCGGAGGCTCGCTGGTGGCCGCCGCGATCCTGCTTCTCGCCCGGGTGATGCCCGCCTGGGGCGCCGCGGCGGTCGTCGGCGTGGTGCTGCTGATCGTGGCCGCCGTTCTCGGCCTCCTGGGCAAGCGCCAGGTGGTCGAGGTGGCCCCGCCGGCTCCCGAGCGGGTCGTGGAGAGCATCAGGCGCGACCTCGATGTGGTGAAGGAGAGGGCACACCGATGACTGAGACCGATCCGGGAACACCCGCCCGCCCCGAGGCCGGGACCACCGGGTCCCGCCGGAAGGGGGTCGACGAGCCCATCACGCCGGACGAGAGCGGCTCGCTGAACATCCCCCCGAACGCACCCCTCGGCGCGTCCGCCGAAGAGGCCGAGATTCCGGCGTCCGGCCACAGCGGGAGGTCTCCCATGGACCTCGGAGGTCCGCCGTCCGGCCGGGACGAGACGTCCCGGCCGGCGGAGGAGACCGCCGCCGGCGAGGAGGCCGCCGGCAGGACCGCCGCCGCCCAGAGCGTCACCGGCGAGACGGAGGCCGATGAGACGGAGGCCGGCGAGACGAGCGAGGAGTCCGTGCGGCGGGACATCGAGAATGATCGCCGTGAGCTCGGAGACACCGTCGAGGCCCTGGTCCACAAGACCGACGTGAAGGGCCGCGTCCAGGAGGCCGCCGCGCACATGGGCGAGGACCTCCGCCGGATGGGGGTCACCACCGCCACCGGGGTCGTGGGGCGGGTCAGGGAGGCCCCCGTCGAGCTCAAGGACATGGCGGGAAGGGTCACGCACGAGGCGGGAAAGCGCCCCGCCACGGTCATCGCGGCGATGACCGCGCTCGCCGTCGTCGTGTTCCGCGTCCTGAGGCGCGACAGGTCCGGGGGACCGAGGTGCGGCAGGTCCGGGATCCTGAACCGTGGCAGGTCCGGGATCCTCGGGCACGGCAGGCACGGGGTTTTCGGGCGTGGCAGGTCCGGAGTCCTCGGGCGCGGTGGGCTCGTAATCCTCGGGCGCGGCAGGAAGAAGAGGTGAGGCGGAAAACGGTGTCATACCGTGATCAACCCACCTCCGGGCTTCGGCCGGGCCGGTTGCCGGACGCTCTGACCTCGCGGCCGAGGCGGAGTGCGGCAGATCCTTACGGGGATCTCCTCCCGAGTGTCGGTGCCGGTGAACGAGCCAAGATCAGGGTCGTCGAGGTAATCTGACCGCCTCTCGGGCGGGCGGCGGACCCCCTCCTTTCCGCCCGCCCGAGGCCTGCCGTACGGCCGGGCGGGGGCATTTGAGGAGCGAGAGGCTAGCCGGTCACGCTTTGCTGCTTCATCGCCCTGTACGCCTCGGCTGGAACGAACTCCCTGACCGCGTCCATCACGCGCTGAACTCGCGCGCGCAACGCGTCGATCAGCACCTGCTCCACCGAGCTGCCGGTGAATCCGGTGCGGTCGTGCTCCACCCCGCCCCGCCAGATCCTTACGATCTTGCGGGTGTGCGTGATGTCGGCCGTGGGGTCACCGTCGACCAGGAGGAGATCGGCGCGCTTGCCGACCTCGACGGTGCCGCGGTCGGTCAACCCGTACGCGGCGGCCGGCCCGGACGTCGCGGCGCGAAGCGCCTGCTCGGCCGGCAGCCCCGCCTCCACCAGCAGTTCCAGCTCGTGGTGCAGGCTCGCCCCGTGCACGGTGCCGGGACTCGGCACGTCGGTCCCGGCGAGCAGCACCACGCCGGCCTCGATCAGCTTGGCCGTGTTCGCCAGCGCGAGGTCGTAGTCCGGCCCGCCCTCGCCCAGCCAGCCGTTCGGCGCGGGCAGGAGGTGCCGTCGCCAGAACTCCCCGAGGAACGGGCCGAGGTCCGGATCGGCGAGCAGCAGCCCGCCGCTCTGCCGACGGAGGGCGGCTTCGATGGTGACGAGCGTGGGGGTGACGGTCACCCCCCGCTCAACCACCCGCTCCACGAACTCGTCGTCGAACACGCCGTCGGCCGGAACATGCTGCAGCCCGTGGGCGCCCGCGTCCACCGCGTCGGAGGCCGCCTCGGCCGAGTTGGCGTGCACCACGACGGTGAGGCCGTGCGCGCGTCCCGCCTTGACCAGCGCGTCCAAGGTCTGCCTGCTCAGCTGGGGGACCGGGATGGGCGTTTTGACACCGCGGTCGTAGAAGATCTTGAGGTAGTCCGAGCTGTCGGCGATCCGCGCCAGCACGAACTCCTCGGCCTGCTCGGGGCCGGTGGCGTAGGGAAAGTCGCCGTACATCATCGAAGGGTGGCCGCCCGGTGCGGTCGCGCCGATCCCGGCCGAGCGCAGGTCCGCCATGTCGGAACGGACACCGGCCTGTTGCCTGAGCCGGCGCGCCAGCTCCGGCTTGCTGAACATGTCCAGCTCGGTGGTGACGCCGAAGGCCAGTGCCTGGTGCAGCGCTCCTGACAGCAGGTGGGTATGGGCGTCGATGAGCCCGGGGAGCAGCATGCCCCCATGGCCGTCGACCAGCACGTCACCAGGCTCGGCGATGGCGCGGTCGCCAAGCTGGGTGATCAGAGGGCCGGTGAACCGGGCGGCGGTCGCGGTCGTGACCCGGGTGCCGTCGAAGACGCGGATGTTGATCAGAGTCGTTGCCGTGGACATGATCGGATGCTAAAACCTGACCAAACGTCAGGTTCAACCCTGCCGTCGCGCAGGCAGACGAGACCCCACGAGGCTGAGGAGGGGCGATGGCCGAGACCGGCACGACATGGAAGATCGGGCAGCTGGCCGGCCTGACCGGCCTGACCGTGCGGACGCTGCACCACTACGACCGGATCGGGTTGTTACGGCCGTCGGCGCGGACGCCGTCCGGGCACCGGATCTACAACGAGCACGACGTGCGCAGGCTCTACGCGGTGATCACCCTGCGCAGTGTCAGGATGCCGCTGGAGTCGATCGCCCTGCTGCTTCATGGGGAGCCCGACATCGTCGGGCTGCTCCACGACCACGTGGCGCACATCGACCGGCAGATGGCCGCCATGCGCGCCCTGCGCTCCCGGCTGTCGCTCCTGGTCTGGTCCGCCGAGGAGAAAGGGGTTCCGGGAGCCCCCGACCTGCTCGACCTGATCGAGCAGGTCAACACCACGGAACAGGCGTTCAGCGGCTACTTCTCCGACGAACAGCTCGCCTCCCTCGCCAGGCGGCGAGACATCATCGGTGACCGGCCCATGAACGACGCGATGGCGGAATGGCCGAAACTCATAGCGGAGGTCCAGGCCAGAATGGACGCGAACACCGATCCGTCCGACCCTCGGGTCCAGGAACTGGCGCGGCGCTGGACGCGGCTGGTCGAGATGTTCGACGGCGGAGATCCCGGACTGCGTGACTCGCTTTACCGCATGCGAGACGACCACGACCAGGAGATCCGCCAGGGAGGCGGCCCCGGCACGGAGATGATCGACTACATCAAGCGGGCCTGTGCGGCGGCATCGGGCACCTGATCCACAAGACCGCCTCGGACCGGGCCGCAAGGGGCGATGGTTCTAGACCCCGGTGGCCATGTCGAAGAAACGCAGCTCCAGCCGTACGGCACGGCGGAAGAAGTCGAGAACGCGCAGCTGCCCGTCCTCGGTGAGCTCCGGGCCGAGACGGTCGAGCTCGCCGCGCAGGAACCTCACCCAGGCCCGGAACACCGGTCCCTCGTGCAGGTCGATCCACTCGCGGTGGACGAAGTTCTCCGGCAGCGGCTCCTCGGCGAGGCTCGCCCAGCCCAGGTAGCTCCACTCCGCGACGCACAGCACCGCGAGGATGAGCGGATAGTCCAGGCTGGTCCTGGCCTCGTCCATCAGGGCGCGGAAGTCGGCCGTCACCGGCTCCAGCGGCGGGCGGGTCATGTCGGCCCGGGTGGCGCCGAGGGCGGCCAGCGCGCGGTGGAAGTAGGTTTTCTCCTCGGTCGTGGCGGTCTCGCCCAGGAACCGGCCGAACGGCACCCGTGACTCGAAGCTGTCCGCGCTGGCCACCGCCGCGCCGAGCAACGCGGTGAAGGAGTCGACGAACTGGAAGTCCTGGATCAGGTAGCGGCGCATGTCGCCGTCGGACACCTCGCCCCGGGTTATCGACGCGGCGAACGGATGGGTCACCACCGCGGTCCACTCGGGCTCGCAGCTCGACCGCAGCCACTCGCTGAAAGCGGGGTCGACGGCGGTCGCGCGCCACTCGTCGTAGGCAACCTGGCTCACCGGGCTTCTCCTCGGGATCTAGGGGATGTCGATCCAGTATGTCGCCGAGGTCTCGCCACGGTTTCCGCGGACACGGGCGGGCATACGTTCACTCGATGTGACCGCCTGTCAGGCGTTCCCGGCCGGCCCGGGTACCGGCCGGGAACGACCAAGCAAGCCATTGACCATCAAAACATCAGACCATTAGCGTCAAGATCTCGTCGTTCAGGGGGAGACCGTGACCGTGCACGAACCCGGCCTCGGCCGGTACTACGAGGACTTCGCCGTCGGCGACGTCTACCAGCACCCGCTCGGCCGCACGATCAGCGAGGCCGACAACACGTGGTTCACCCTGCTGACGATGAACACCAACCAGAACCACTTCAACGCCCACTTCGCCGAGCGTGCCCCGGTCGGGAAGGTCATCGTCAACTCGGGCCTGACCGTGGCCATCGTCCTGGGCATCTCGGTGATCGACGTCAGCCAGACCGCGTTGATGAATCTCGGCTGGGACGAGATCAAGCTGACCCATCCGGTGTTCCTGGGCGACACCCTCTACGCCGAGTCGATCGTGCTGGACAAGCGGGAGTCGAAGTCGCGGCCCTACGCCGGGATCGTCACCTGCCGCACGCGCGGCCTCAACCAGGACGGCGACGAGGTCATGTCCTGGCGCCGCTCGGTGATGGTCTACCGGCGCGACGCCCCGCACGACAAGGGATATTTCCCGCAGGCCAAGACCGGCCCGCTGACGATGTGAGGATCTCGCCATGGACTTCGAGCTGAGCGACGAACAGCAGCTGTTCCGCCGGACCCTGAGGGAGTTCGTCGACAAGGAGATCGTGCCCGTCGCCTCGGAGTGGGAGCGGGCGGGCCGATACCCCACCGAGATCGTCGAGCGGTTCAAGGAGATGGGGCTGTTCGGGATGACGGTCCCCGAGGAGTACGGCGGGCTGGCGCTGGACCGGGTGTCGTTCGCGCTGGTCTTCGAGGAGATCGCGCGCGGATGGATGGGGGTGGCCGGGGTGCTCGGCTCGCACTCGCTGGCCACCTGGATGATCGCCGCCCATGGAACCGAGGAGCAGAAGGAGGCCTACCTCCCGGACCTGGCCACCGGCGCCCGCCGTACCGGCATCGCGCTGACCGAGCCCGCCGCCGGCACCGACCTGCAGGGCATCCAGGCCCGGGCGGTCCGCGACGGCGACCACTACGTGATCAACGGCACCAAGACGTGGATCACCAACGCCCGGCACGCCGATCCGATGCCCGTCCTGGTCAAGACCTCCGTCACCGAGCCCGCGCACCGCGGCATGTCCCTGATCCTGATCGAAGCCGGGACACCCGGCTACACCGTCAGCCGGGACCTGCCCAAACTCGGCTACAAGGGCACCGAGACCTGCGAGATCGTCCTGCAGGACGTTCGCGTTCCGGCGTCGCGGCTGCTCGGCGGGGTCGAAGGGCGGGGAATGCAGCAGGCGCTGTCGGCCCTGGAACTCGGCCGGATCAACATCGCCGCCCGCGCGGTCGGCGTCTCTCAGTGCGCCTACGACGCCGCGCTGAACTACTCGCGCGAACGCCACGCCTTCGGCCGGCCCATCGCCGACTTCCAGGCGATCCAGCTCAAGCTCGCCGACATGGCCACCGATATCCAGGCGGCCAGGCTGCTCACCTACTGGGCGGCGACCCGCTCGCAGGCCGGTGCGGTGAACTCCGAGGCCGCGATGGCCAAGTACTTCGCGTCGGAGGTCGCCCTGCGGACCACCACGGAAGCGATGCGGATCCACGGCGGCTACGGCTACTCCCAGGAGTTCGTCCTCGAACGCCTCTACCGCGACGCGCCCCTGATGGCGATCGGTGAAGGCACGAACGACATCCAGCGGCTGGTCATCGCCAGAGCCCTGATCGCCGGCACGGCCAAGGTCGGCTGGTGACCACCGACACGGCCGGGATGGCCGGGATGGCCGGGATCGGCCGGTTGGAGGCGGTGCCGTCGAGGCGGGCCGGCCGGCACCGCTAAAGTCGGCTGATGATCCGATCCGCGCTGTACGTCCCGGGTGATCAGCCCGGCAAGCTCGCCAAAGCACTCGACCGGGGCGCGGACGCCCTGATCGTCGATCTGGAGGACGCGGTCCTGCCCGCGCACAAGGACGCGGCCCGAACGGCTGTGGCCGAGTGGTTACGGGGGGTGGAACCTGGCGGTCCGGAGATCTACGTCCGGGTGAATCCGGGCGAACCAGGCCATGAGGACCTGCGGGCCGTGGCCGTACCCGGGGTGCGCGGGGTCTGCGTGGCCAAGACCGAGTCGGCCGCCGAACTGGAGGCCGTGGACGGCGTGCTCGCCGAGGCGGAGGCCGCCGAGGGACTGCCCGCCGGCGCGATCGCCGTCTGCCCGCTGCTGGAGAGCGCCGGGGCGGTCCTGGCGGCCCCGGAGATCGCCCGAGCGCCCCGCGTTCTCCGCCTGCAGATCGGCGAGGCCGATCTGCGCGCCGAACTGGGTGTCGAACCCGGCCCGGACGAGCGTGAACTCCTCTGGGCCCGCTCCCAGGTCGTCCTCGCCTCCGCCGCCGCCCGGCTCGCCCCGCCCCTCGCCCCGATCAGTACCGACTTCCGCGACCTCGACGCCCTGCGCGCCTCCACCGTCGCCCTGAAGCGTCTGGGCTTCCGCGGCCGGACCTGCGTCCACCCGGCCCAGGTGCCCGTGGTCAACGAGGTCTTCACACCCGCCGAGGAGGAGATCGCCCAGGCCCGTGACCTGATCGCCCGCTTCGAGGGCGCCGAGACCGGAGTCGTCACCGACGCCCGCGGCCGCATGGTCGACGAGGCGATCATCCGCGCCGCCCGGCGCCTTCTATCCTGATCCGATGACGGATGGAAGGTGCCCGTTCTGCGCCATCGCGGCAGGGGAGCAGCCAGGCCACGTGGTGTCCTCCGACGAGGTGGCCACGGCTTTCCTGGACATGCGGCCGGTCTTCAAGGGACACGTCCTCGTGGCGCCCACGACGCACGTCGAGACGCTGCCGGACCTCCCGCCGCCGGCGGTCGGCCCGTTCTTCGAGCGGGTCCAGGCGCTTGCCGCCGCCGTCGAGCGGGGCCTGGAGGCGGACGGCACGTTCGTGGCGATGAACAACCGGATCAGCCAGAGCGTCCCGCACCTCCACGTTCACGTCGTCCCCCGCCACCGCAAAGACGGCTTGCGTGGCTTCTTCTGGCCCCGCACCAAATACGCCGACTCCGCCGAGGCCGAGTCCTACGCCGCGCGCATCCGTACGGCCCTCGAACCGGGTTGAGCCCATGAGGCGGCGACCAGAAGCCTCTCGCGGTCATGATGATTGCCTGGAGGTGGTGGGACGTGGGGGAGATACCTGTGGTGACGCCGGGGACCGGGCCACTCGCATGCCGCAATCACCTGGTGGCGTCTGTCCTTGTGACGGGCTCCTGCGGGTAGTTCTTCAGCGCGATCTCGTCGTGCAGTCGCAGGCCTCTGGCGCCGAGGCCGGTCAGGGCACGGGTGATCGGGGTGGGGGCGTGGTTGATCAGCCGTGTTCCCTGGATCAGGCCCCACAGGCCCAGGTGGGTGCTGGGGATGAGTCGTTTGGCGGCGCCGACGGCGAAGGTACGGCTGCGCCGTACGTAGTCGCCGATCTCCCGCTCGTAGGCCGGGAACGCCCGCGTGTGGTCGCCGTGGGCCTCGGCCAGCTCGCCGGCCAGGACGTAGGCGCCCACCACGGCCAGGCTGGTGCTGCCGCCGACCGCGGGGCCCGGGCAGTAGCCGGCGTCGCCGACCAGGCTCACCCGACCCCGGGACCAGGTGTCCATGCGCAGCTGGGTGATCGAGTCGAAGTAGAACGTCGACGCGCGGTCCAGTTCCTCGCCCAGGAGGCGGGGCACCTCCCAGCCCAGCCCGGCGAAGTGCCGGCGCAGCAGTTCCTTCTGCCGGTCGACGTCCCGGTGGTGGTAGTCGAGCTCGGCGGCGGGGCGGAACATGAAGACCGCGCGGGCGTCGTCCATGTGCGCCCCGCCGTACACGCCCACCATCTTGTCCACGCCCGTGATCCCGTCCATGCGGTCGCGCAGGCCCAGGTAGTTGGGTATCGACATGACCGCCAGGTAGGCCCCGATCCAGGTGGAGAAGCGTGACTCCGGGCCGAAGGTCAGGCGCCGGACGTTGGAGTGCAGCCCGTCGGCCCCGATCACCAGGTCGAACCTGCGGGCGGGCCGCTCCTCGAAGGCGACGTCGATGCCGTCGGCGGTCTCTTCCATGGCGGTGATGGAGTCGCCGAAGAGGTATTCCACGTCGGGCAGGGTGGCCTCGTAGAGGATCTCGCCCAGGTCGTCCCGCATGATCTCGACGTGCCGGTCGGACACGGCGCTTATCAGCTTGCCGACCTCCAGCTTGTGCAGGCGGTCGTTGTTCTCGGAGCGGAACGTGATCCACTCGGTGCCGGTCCTCTTGGCCTGGACCGGCTTGATCAGGCCCATCTTGTCGATGATGTCCATGGCCGGGCGGAACAGGTCGACCGCGTGCCCGCCCGCCTTGCGCAGCGCCGGGGCCCGCTCGACCACGGTGACGGCGAAGCCGTGCCTGTTGAGCCAGTAGGCCAGGACGGGACCGGCGACGCTGGCGCCGGAGATGAGGATCCGCATGGATCTCTCCTTACTTAACGGAAGGTAAATTATTTACCTAACGATAGGTAAGCACGGTTCGCCGCCGGGTGCAAGGACTTACTTAACGATAGGTAAGCGGTATCCTTGCCTCATGGCGAGAGCTTCGGACACCAAGACGCGCATCCAGGCGGTGGCACGTGAGCTCTTCCTGGAGCAGGGCATGCAGAACACCAGCCTGAAGCAGATCGCCGATCGGCTCGGCATCACCAAACCGGCCCTCTACTACCACTTCGAGTCGAGAGACGACCTGGTCAGGAGCATCATTCAGCCGCTCATGGACGACCTGGAGGCGTTCGTGGCCGGGCGTGAGCCCGGGGACGGGCGGCAGCTGCTCGAAGACTACTTCGACCTCATCTGGCGGCACCGCGAGGTGATCGTGGTGGTCCTGCACGCGCCCGCCGCGCTGGTCGAGCTCAACCTGATGGACCGGATGTGGGAGTGGCGCAAGCGGCTGACCGCGCTCCTGCTCGGCCCCAGCCCCTCGCTCACCGCGCAGATCCGCGCGACCGTGGCGCTCGGCGGCATGTCGGACTGTGCGGTGGAGCACGCCACCCTCCCGTTCGAGGAGGTCAAGGCCGCCGCCGTGGAAGCCGCCCTGGGCGCCCTGACTCCCTAGTGCTGCGCTCCTCAAAAGCAGTGGTCAAACCGGCGACGTAGCCGTCGCCGTCCATGACCGCCAGGTCGCCGGTGTGCATACACCGGGCGGCGTCGATGGCCTCGGCAGTCTTGCCGGATTCGTTCCAGTAGCCGAGCATCACCGAGTAGCCACGGGCGCACAGCTCGCCCGGCTCGCCCCGCGGCACGGTCAGCCCGGTCTCCGGGTGCACGATCTTGACCTCGACGTGCCGACCTGGGTCGGGTTCGGCCGCGGCAATGCCGAGATCGCCAGGCGCCTGGGGCTGCTGCCGGAGGCCGTCAAGAGCTACCTGCGCGGGGCGATGCGCAAGCTCGGCACGCACAGCCGGCACGAGACGGTGGTGGCCGCCCGACGGCTGGGGCTGATGCCATAGGCCCGGTCACACCCGAAGCGGGGTCGGCGATCATCGCCGGACCGAGACGGAGGGCGGGAGGCCGTGGCGGCTGGTCCTGTCACGTCGCGCTGGGAGTGGGGCTCGGCGTCTCCTTGGGGTGCACCACGATGGGCACGCTGGACCTGACGATGCCCGAGCCCTTGATGGCCTGACCGTCGTGCAGCTTCCAGGTCTCGAGCTGGTAGGTGCCCGGCGCGACGTCGGTCCACTTGTGGTACTGCCAGGCGTTGCAGGCGAACTGCACGGCCTCGCGGCTGGGCCGTACGGCCACCCAGTAAACGGTCGTCCCCTGGGGACAGCTCTTGTACGACCAGAACTCGACATCCCCCGCGGTCGTCTGCGTCCACCACGGAGAGAAGATCCGGAACGCCATCCGGTCGATCCGAACCGGGAACCCGTACCCCTTGACCACCTGCGGCGCCCCGGACGCCGGCACGGCCAGCAGCGCCGCCGTCGGACCCGTCCCACCTTCCGACGGCGTGAACAGCGAGTAGGCGAGCAGCAGGGCGGCGATCATGACAGCGGCGGGAGCCAGGTAACGGGGCCGCTTCCACCAGGGGGCGACCGTCGGCGGCGGCGCCACGGCGGGCGCGTCCGGCTGAGTCCCGGCGGGCTGCCTGCCGAGTTCCCGCCAGCGTTCGAGCCACGGCTCCGGATCGTGCTCGCAGGCCCGCACGTAGGAGTCCACGAACTCCCGTGAGGGCAACTCCTTCGGCGTGAGCCGCCGTGAGAGCGTGCTGGGGTGGTAGCGCATCCGGCGCCCCAGCTCCTCCAGAGTCAGCGTGCCGCGTAACCGCCGCAGGTCGTCGACGAACTCCGCGACCGGACCCTCTTCCCGATCGATGGGGTGATCCTTGCGTCCACCTCGCGCCATGGGTTGCTCCTCTGTCGCTGTGCAGTTGTTGCGGTTGTTGCTGCTTTGTTTCCGCAGCTTGCAGGGGGTGTCGAAGGCTTATCGCCTAGGGCAGCATCGGTCCGGGACGATCACCATCCATGATCGCCATCATCTCATCCGCTCCCCCTCAGGAAGGACCCTCATGTCCACGATGTCTGCTCTTGCACGCCTGGCCGCGACGGCGGCTCTGACCACGGGGCTCGCCCTGGCCGGGTCTGCCGTCCACACCCCCGCCGCCCAGGCCACGACCCAGGGCCTGCCCTGCGGCGGCGAGCGCATCGACCGCACCCAGATCACGGCCAGGAGTGGGAGCGCGGCGATGAAGGGCGCGTTCTTGCACGTCTATCGCAACGGCAGTCGCGTGTGCGCCTTCACCAACACCAGCCTCGCGGCCGAAAGCTACGCCAAGTTCATGTCGGTCTCGATCTGGGTCTGCGGGCGCACCGTCGCCGAGTGCCGTGACTACCAGGACCACCTCGACGGCGGCGGCTACCACCACCGGCCGAACGCCGAGAACTACGTGAAGCGGGGCTTCTACCGGACCGACGGGGCCACCCTCATCGCCGGCAGCCAGTGCATCCGGGCCTGGGGGCGCGTGGTGTTCACCGACTCGAGCGGCAGGCAGTTCGCCGGGGAGGCGAACAGCGCGATCTCCTGCCCGGGCTGAGCCCGGCCTCCACCCCCCGTCGCGCGGCCACGTAAGGACAAGGACAGTGACTGAGAAGTACGGCGAGTACGTGGTGGCCGGCACGCTCGGCTCGGGCGGCCAGGCCGTCGTCCACCTTGGCCTGGGGTCGGACGGCGGGCGGGTGGCCATCAAGGTGCTGCTCGACTCGATGACCGGGGACCCCGACGCGCTGCGGCGCTTCGAACGCGAAGCCGCCGCCGCGCGCCGGGTGGCGCCGTTCTGCACGGCCAGGGTGCTGCGCACCGGCGTGGACGGCGGCCGGCCCTACCTCGTCAGTGAGTACGTCCCCGGCCCCTCCCTGCACTCGCTCGTCAGGACCGACGGCCCGCGCACCGGCGGCGGCCTCGACCGCCTGGCCGTCGCCACCCTGGCGGCCCTCGTGGCCATCCACCGCGCCGGCGTCGTCCATCGCGACTTCAAGCCGTCCAACGTCATCATGGGCCCCGAAGGCCCCGTCGTGATCGACTTCGGGATCGCCAGCGCCACCGGCCATCTGCTCACCCACAACGCCATGGGCACCCCGGCATACATGTCGCCCGAGCAGTTCGAGCAACGCGAGCCGACCCCGGCCACCGACCTGTTCAGCTGGGCGCTCACCATGATCTTCGCGAGCACGGGACGGCAGGCGTTCCCCGGCGCCACCGTGCCGGCGCTCATGCACGCCGTCCTGACCGCCGAACCCGACCTGACCGGTGTCCCCTCCCGACTGCTTCCGCTTCTTCGCGACTGCCTCGCCAAGGACCCCGCAGCCCGTCCCACGGCCGCCGCCCTGCTGTCCCGGTTCCTCCACGACAACCCCGGCCTGTCGACCGCCGATGTCCGCCTCGACCTCCGTGAGTCGCCTTCGCGCGGTCTTGTCCTGGACGGCCCCGGAGGGCCACGCGGGACTGCCGCTCCGCCGGACTCGGCCGTCCGGGCCTCCACCACCCGCCCACCCGGCACCGCCCGTCCGTGGTGGAAGAAGCCTCTGGCGGTGATGCCCGTCGCCGTCGTGATCTCCGTGCTGTTCCTCGTGTACCCGCCGGCCCCCTCCCCGGGGAACGCGGGCGGGAACGGGCCCGCGGCTCCGGGGAGCACCCCTTCTCCCCATGGGACGGGTCCGGCGGCGGCGCTGCTGGCCGTGCCGGCGTCCGGGGCGCCGCAGGTGGTCAAGGGGTACGGGTTCCCGGTTCGGATCGACCGGATGGCGTTCCGGATCTTCTCTCCGTGGTGGACGCAGACGACCGCGGGGGATGTCGAGTTCTGGTCGTACAAGAGCTGTCCCCAGGGGACGACCGTTTACTGGGTGGCCGTACGGCCCAGCCGCGAGGCCGTGCAGTTCGCCTGCAACGCCTGGCAGTACCACAAGTGGACCGACGTCGCGCCGGGCACCTACCAGTTCGAGATCTGGAAGCTGCACGACGGTCGGATCATCAAGGGCTCGGGCGTCGTCAGGTCCAGCGTGCCCATCGTGGTGCACCCCAAGACCACCTCGCCGACCGGCTCGTGACGGGCCGGGAGCCGATACGGCCGACCGGCCACCACTGCCCGCGCGGATTCCCGTCACCAGCCCCGATCTCGCCACCAACGAAAGACATCAGCGATCTTCGAACGAAGGAGTCAGATACATGTCCACCAAACTGAGCGCGATGGTCGGCCTGCTCTGCGCCGCACTTCTGCTCACCGCCTGTGGGAGCGGGCTGGGCGCGCTGGAGGGCGCATGGGAGGAGGTGGACGCCGACGACTCTCCGGTGGCGGTTGAGATCACCGGGGACGGCGCGATCACCACCAGCGCAGACGGTAACGCCTGCACGGGCACCGTCAAACCCGCCGACGACGTCTACAAGTTCATCGTGGACTGCGGCTTCGGCAAGAGCAGCGGGACCCTCACCCTGTCCGACGACGGGGAAACACTCACCGTCGGACAGGGTGAGCACGATCCGCTCACACTCTCCCGCGCCGACTAGGTGTGCTGACCCGTGAGGTTGGGGACGCGGATGATGGGTGGACTCCGTCGTTGCGCCCGCCGTTGAAGACGGACATCGCGGTATTGATCTACGTTGTGAATGTGTCGGGCTGGTCAGCGACCTCATCCGCCGATCCGAACGGCTTGCCTTCTCGGAGGGACGATCATGAACCTGGCCGGATAGGGTCCGAGCGTGGAACTCGTCGTCGCGGTGCTCCTGGTCGCCGCCCTGGTCGGTGTCCCGGCCCTGGTGTTGTGGCGGGTGCTGCGCGGCAGGCGGGAGCTGGGCAGTAGCCCGGCCGAGCGGGCGACGTTCGAGACCCTGCACACCGCGTCGCTCGCGGCGCCGCCGTTGCGTGCCGGGCTGACCGAGGCCGGCACACAGAAGGCCTCCCGGCACCTGCGCGAGCTGCTCGGCTCCCCGGCGCTGGCGATCACCGACGGGGAGCGGCTGCTGGTCTACGACGGTGAGGGCGACCATCATGCCCGTGACGCGTTCGCGCACGCCGCCAAGACTCTCGCCGGCGGCCGTACCCGGGTTCTCGGCCCGGAGGTCGTCTCGTGCGAGACCCCTGAGTGTCCGATCAGGTTCGCGGTCGTGGTGCCGCTCACCACCGACGGCCGGGTGGTCGGCTCGCTGGCCGCCTACGGCGGTCACGCCTCGGCCGGGCTGGTCCGGGCGACCCACGAGGTGGCGAGCTGGGTGGACTCCCAGCTGGAGCTGGCCGAGCTGGACCGCTCCCGGACGCGGCTGATGGAGGCCGAGGTGCGGGCGCTGCGCGCGCAGATCTCCCCGCACTTCATCTACAACTCGCTGACGACCATCGCGAGCTTCGTCCGCTCCGACCCCGACCGGTCCCGCGAGCTGCTGCTGGATTTCGCCGACTTCACCCGCTACTCCTTCCGGCGGCACGGCGAGTTCACCACGCTGGCCGAGGAACTGCGTTCCATCGACCGCTACCTCACTCTGGAGCGCGCCCGCTTCGGAGACCAGCTCCAGGTCACGTTGCGGATCGCCCCGGAGGTGCTCGCGGTGGCCGTGCCGTTCCTGTGCCTGCAGCCCCTGGTGGAGAACGCGGTCCGGCACGGTCTGGAGAGCAAGCCCGGCATCGGCCGTATCTCGATCATCGCCGAGGACGCGGGCGCCGAGTGCCGGATCAGCGTGGAGGACGACGGCGTCGGCATGGACCCGGAGCGCCTGCGCCGCATCCTGGCCGGTGACGCCGATGAGCGGTCCGGGACGGGGGGAGTGGGCCTGGCCAACGTGGACGAGCGGCTGCGCCAGGTCTACGGAGACGAGTACGGGCTGGTCGCCGAGACCGGGAAGGGCGCGGGCACCAGGGTCAGCGTCCGCCTGCCGAAGTATCACCCCGGCGTCTCCGCCCACTGAGCTGCGGGGTTCCGGATCGCCTGCCGGGCCCGCGCGGGCTCCGGTGCGCCCGGCGGCCGGCCGAGGCGTCGCGGGGTCTGTTCCTCCGGCCGGTGAGAACCCGGGGAGGTATTGCAGAGGATTCTATGCATAATTTACTCTGCACTCATGCCGCCAAGATCCTCGCGGCAGGTGGACGCCCCGCTGCTGAAGGCGCTGGCGCATCCCCTGCGCATCGCCATGCTCAGTCAGCTGTCCCTGTACGGCCCGGCGACCTCGGCCCAGCTCGGCCGCAGGCTCGGCGAGTCGACGGGGGTGACGAGCTACCACCTCAGGGAGCTCGCCAAGCACGGGCTGATCGAGGACGATCCCGAGCATTCCGGCGGCGGCCGGGAGCGGTGGTGGCGGTTCGTCCCCCAGCTCCTCACCATGCGGGGCTTCTCCTTTCTGCGCGACGCCGAGACCAGGGGTGCCGCCGAGGTGGTTCTGCGCGAACTGGAGCAGGGCCGGGCGGAGCGGTTCCACCGCTGGCTGGCCGAGGCGGAGTCCTTCGGGCAGCGGTGGATGGACGCGTCACAAGACTCGATGACGCACTTCCGGCTCAATGCTGAGCAGCTCGCGGCCATGGTCGGGGAGCTGCGGGCGGTCCTCGACAGATATCTGGACCTCGCCCCCGGCGAGGGCGCGGAAGCGGTCGAGGTGCAGATCAACGCGTTTCCCCTGCGCGCTCCCGAAGAACCGGCCCCTCACCTGGAGGAAGCATGACCGCCACTCCCGCCGATCCGGTGGAGACCACCGACCCCGTGCCGGTGGAGACCACCGGCTCCGTGCTGGGAGAGACCGCCGACCTGATGCCGGTGGAGACCGCCGACCCGCTTCCGGGGGAGGGTGCACACTCCGCTTCCGGGTCCGCGCCGGTTTCCGCCCGGACGGCCTCGCCGGGGGAGGGCGCGGCCGGTTCCCCCGGCCCGGCGGCCTCCGGAGGGCTGGGGCGGCGGTTCTGGTCGTTGTTCGCCTCCAGCACCGTGTCCAACCTGGGTGACGGCATCGGGCGGGTCGCGCTGCCGCTGCTGGCGGTGACCCTGACCCGGGATCCGGTGCTCGTCGCCGCGTTGTCGTCGCTCACCTTCCTGCCCTGGGTGTTGTTCGCGATCGTCAGCGGCGCGCTGGTGGACCGGCTGGACCGCCGCAAGGCGATGGTCGTGGCGGAGTTCACCAGGGCCGTGGTGGTCGGCCTGCTGGCGGCGGCGGTGCTGACCGGCCAGGCCGCCATGTGGATGCTCTTCGTGGCCGCGTTCGCGCTCGGCGCCATCGAGACGATCTACGACAACGCGGTCCACTCCCTGCTGCCCGCCGTGGTCCGGCGAGACCAGCTGGAGAAGGCCAACGGCCGGGTCGAGGCGGCGGCCGTCGTCACCGACGGCTTTCTCGGCGCCCCGGTGGGCAGCGCGCTGTTCGTGGTCGCGGCGGCGATCCCGTTCATGGCGAACTCGGTGGGCTTCCTGCTCGCGGGAGTGCTTCTGTTTCTCCTCCCGGGCCGCTACCGCGCCGAAGCGGTCTCCGACCGGCCCGCGAACCTGCGCCGGGAGATCGGCGAAGGGGTGCGCTGGCTCTGGAACCACAAGGCGTTGCGAGGCATCACGCTGATCGGCACGCTCTCGGCGGGGATGAACCAGGCCGCGATGGCCGTGCTGGTGTTGTTCGTCGTGGACGTGCTGCGGCTGCCCGCCGCGGCCTTCGGCTGGTTCGCTCTCGCCTCCGGGGCCGGAGGGGTGGCAGGCGGCCTGGTCGCGCCCGTGCTGGTGCGCCGGTGGCCGCGTGCCGCCGTGATGGCCGTCGCGATGACCGTTTCCGGGGCGGGCTTCACGCTCGCCGGGCTCTTCCCTTCCACGGCGATGCTCGCGATCGTCTCCACGCTCGTCGGCGGATCGCTTCTCGTGTGGAACGTCCTGATCATGTCGGTCCGTCAGACGCTGATCCCCGCCCATCTGTTCGGCCGTGTCCTGGGAGTGATCCGTACTCTGCTGTGGGGGTTGATCCCGGTGGGAGCGCTGGGGGGCGGTCTGCTGGCCGGGGCGTTCGGGCTGCGCACCGTCTTCGTGATCAGCGGTTGCGTGATGCTGGCGCTCATGGTGCCGCTCTGCCTGGTGCTGTGGCGCTACCGGGCGCTGCTCAACACACTTGGCGGGTCCAGAACTGTTGACACGTGATGTCTGATTCATCACCCTCTAGGGATTCCCTCGTGAATGACCTGGAGGAGTGACCGTGACCGGCCTGCGTGTCCTGGCGGTGGATGACGAGCTGCCCGCGCTGGAGGACCTGGCCTACCTGTTGCGGGACGACCCTCGCATCGGTGAGGTCTCCCTGGCCAGGGACGGGGCCGCCGCGCTGCGGGCCCTGGACCGGGCGATCGCCGAGGGGCGGCCGATCGACGCGGTCTTCCTCGACATTCGTATGCGCGGCCTGGACGGGGTGGTGCTCGGCAGGCTGCTGTCGCAGTTCGCCAACCCGCCGAGGGTGGTGTTCGTGACCGCCTACGAGGAACACGCGGTGGACGCCTTCGAGATCAAGGCCGAAGACTACCTGCTCAAACCGGTCCGGCCGGAGCGGCTGGCCGAGGCCATCCGGCGGGTGTGCGTCGCGGCCGAGCTGCCGGACGGCGACGGTGCCGGCCGTACCGATCCCGGAACCATCCCGGTCGAGCTGGGCGGCGTCACCCGGTTCGTGTCCAGCACCGAGGTCCGCTACGTGGAGGCGCAGGGCGACTACGCGCGCCTGCACACGGCGGGCGGCAGCCACCTGGTTCGCATCCCGCTGGCCACGCTGGAGGAACGCTGGTCGTCGGCGGGGTTCGTCCGGGTGCATCGCAGTCATCTGGTCGCCGTCAGGCACATCGACGAGCTGCACATCGACTCGGGCCGCTGCGTGGTCCGCATCGGGGAGACGGAGATCCCCGTCAGCCGCCGTCACACCCGCGAGTTACGCGACCTGCTGGTCCGCCGGGCACGCAAGGGACGGCCGGAATGAGCCAGGAACCCCGCAGCGGCGAGGAGGCGGAACCGCGACGGCGGATGGCCGACCGGTTCACCCGGGCGGTGGAACGGCCGCGCAAGGAGGCGGACCGGCTCATCCGGGTGGTGGAGCGGCCGTGGAAGGAGATGGATCGGCCGCGCCGGGAGGTGGTGACCAGTCCTCGTACCAGGGCCGCCCGCCATCCCCGCTACCCGGTGACCCGGGAGATCGATGAGCAGACCCGGCTGGGCGAGGTCTACATGCGCTCGCTGGTCCGCACCCAGTTCCGGCTGGCCGTGTTCGTCTGCACGGTGCTGGGCTGCGTGGCGGGCGGTCTGCCGCTGCTGTTCCTGCTCGTGCCGGAGCTGAGGGCGGTCCGGCTGCTCGGGATCCCCCTCCCGTGGGTGGTGCTGGCCGGTCTGATCTACCCCGCGTTCGTGGTCGGCGCCTGGCTCTACGTACGGCAGGCCGAACGCAATGAGCGTCACTTCGCCGAGCTGGTGGACCGGGCGCCGTGAGCACCGCCTATGGCGTGACCTCGGTCGTCCTGGTGGTGCTGGCGGCGGTGCTGATCGGGACGTTCGGCGTCCGGCTGTCGCGCACCACCTCCGATTTCTACGTCGCCTCCCGCACGGTCTCCCCGCTGTGGAACGCCTCCGCCATCGGCGGGGAGTATCTGTCGGCGGCGAGCTTCCTGGGCATCGCCGGGCTGATCCTCACCTACGGGGCCGACATGCTGTGGCTGCCGGTCGGCTGGACCGGCGGCTACCTGGTGCTGCTCGTCCTGGTCTCGGCGCCGCTGCGCCGCTCGGGCGCCTACACGCTGCCCGACTTCGCCGAGGCGCGGCTGGAGTCGATGGCCGTGCGCCGGATGGCCGGCGTGCTGGTCGTGATGATCGGCTGGCTGTATCTGATGCCGCAGTTCCAGAGCGCCGGTCTGGTGCTGCGGGCCATCACCGGCGCGCCCGACTGGGCCGGGGGGTTGCTGGTGGCGGCCGTGGTCGTGGTCAACGTGATATCCGGCGGCATGCGGTCGATCACGTTCGTGCAGGCCTTCCAGTACTGGCTCAAGCTCACCGCGCTGGCGGTGCCGCTGGTGTTCCTGCTGCTGGCCTGGCGGGCGGACGGCGCACCCGGGCTGAGCGCGCAGGACGCGGCCACCTGGGCCCTGCCGCTGTCCAGCGGCAAGGAGTACGGCCTCTACTCGACCTACTCGCTGATCCTGGCGACGTTCCTGGGCACCATGGGGTTGCCGCACGTGCTGGTCCGCTTCTACACCAACCCCGACGGCCGGGCCGCGCGCCGTACGACGCTGGTCGTCCTGTCGCTGCTGGGTGCCTTCTATCTGCTGCCGGCCGTCTACGGCGCGCTGGGCCGGATCTACGTGCCGGAGCTGAGGGGCAGCGACGCGGTCGTGCTGACGCTGCCCGGGAGGCTGATCGGGGGAGTGGCGGGGGACCTGCTGACCGCGCTGGTGACGGCCGGGGCGTTCGCGGCGTTCCTGTCCACCTCCTCGGGCCTGACGGTCTCGGTCGCGGGTGTCATCGGGCAGGACATCCTCAAGGGCGGGGTGCGCTCGTTCCGGGCCGCGACCCTCGTGGCCGTGGTCGTGCCGCTGGGCCTGGCCACGTCGGCCCGCTCGCTGCCGGTCGCCGACGTCGTGGGGCTGGCCTTCGCGGTGGCGGCGTCCTCCTTCTGCCCGCTGCTGGTTCTGGGCATCTGGTGGTGGCGCCTGACCTCCACCGGCGCGATGGCCGGGCTGCTCGTCGGTGGTGGCCTGGCCTGCGGCGCGGTCCTGCTGACGATCGCCGGAGGGCCCTACACGGGCCTGCCGGGGGCGCTGCTGGCCCAGCCCGCCGCCTGGACGGTGCCGATCGCCTTCGCCGTCATGGTCGTGGTCTCGCTGCTCACCCCGGGCCGCATCCCGGCCGGTGTGGCCCGCATCATGGTCCGCCTGCACACTCCCGAGACCCTCGACCTCGATCGCGGGGACTGGCGGCCCCGGTCCTCTTGACTTGAACCATGACATGTGTCGAAATGATCAGTAATGCGTTGATATTCCGATTATCTTGGTGAGGGAGTGAACGCGATGGGCAACAGCAATTCCAACGGCCAGTCGCTGCTGAAGCCGGACGGCTTACAGCTGGAGGACAGCTTCTCGTTCACGCTCGCCGAGACGGTTTTGCTCGACCAGTTCTTCACCGTGCGGTTCGCACCGGACGTGCTCTGACAGTGGTGGCGCGCGCGCAGCGGGAGCGTGGCGCCGACCTCGCCGATGCGCTGTCCGTCATCGAGTCGGTGCTCGCCGACCACGGTCTCTCGGCAGACTTCGTCTCCACAGGCTCACCGGAGTTCCCCGTGCACCGCTGCACCGTCCGGGACCCGGATGGGCGCGTGGTCGCCGCGTCCCTCGGCAAGGGAGCCGGCGCGCAGAGCACGGTGAGCGCGCTGTTCGAGGCGTGGCAGCACTTCCAGCACGAGGAGGGCCAGGCCGCGCTCGCCCGGGACCACCGGCGCGTGCGGGTGCTTCCCGTCGCGACCGTGGTGGCTCAGCCGGAACTGCGCGAGGAGGAGATGATCCATCGGCTCGCCCGCGACTACCCGGACGCCGGCCTCGCCTGCCTGCGGGCCGAACCCCTCACCCGTGGGCGGTCCGCGCTCTGGTACCCGGCGTTCGCCCGGTCGCCGTCCTGCCGCAGCCACCCGATCCCCGGCGACGACCTGCGCTACACGCCGTATCTCCGTTACGCCTACGACAGCGGCACGGCCGCCGGGGTCACCGAGCCGGAGGCCCTCCTGCACGGCCTGCTGGAGGTCGTCGAGCGGGACGCGCTGTCGCACGCCCTCCTGGACTGGTACCTCGACGGCGAGCCGAGGCTCTCCGCGCTCGACCCCGGCCTTCTCCCGCCCGACCTGCGCCGCCTCCACGACGAGGCGGAGGCTCGTCTCGGCGCGCCCCCGCTCGTCATCGACATCACCTCCGACCTGGGCATCCCCGCCTACTGCGCGCTCGCCTCGCGCGCCGGGCCCTACCCGGGGGTGATCGGCTCCGGCGCCTCCCTCGACGCCGAGTACGCGGTGGAGCGCGCGCTCACCGAGGTGGTCCAGTCCTCGTTCAACATGTCACTCGGCGTGGACCTGACCCTGGCGCGCAGACTGGAGAGCCTGCGGCGGTGGCCGCTGCTCGAACGCTGCGCCCGGCTCGACCCGGCCCCGCTGATCGACCGCATCGCGTTCGACGCCAGGCTCCCCGGTGGGGAACCGGGAAGCGTCGACGAGCAGATCGCCGTGATCCTGGGGACGCTGGAGCGGGCAGGATTCGCCGCCTACTTCTTCCGCTGGAACCCCGCACAGGACAGGTGCCCGGTGCTGACCGTGATCGTCCCCGGCCTCGAAACGTTCGCCATGGTCCACAGCGCCGTTCCGGTGTTTCCCACGGGCCGGGCCGTACGGCGGCTTGCCAGCCAGCGGTAATGCGGGAAGTCCTGCGCGGACGTCAGTTCCGGCTCATCTACTTCGGGATGGTCGTCAGCCTCCTGGGCGACGCGTCGCTGCTGCTCATCCCGGCGATCCTGGCCAAGAGGCTCACCGGCTCGGACGGCGCCGCCGGGCTGACCCTGTTCTTCTTCACCCTGCCGCTGTGCTTCTCACCGCTGTTCGGCTACGTGATCGACCGCGTCGACCGCCGGAAGTTCCTGATCGCCACGTGCGTGCTGTCCGGGGCGGCGCTCACCCCGCTGGTCGCGGTGACCGGCCGGGAGACCTTCTGGTTCGTCTACCCGGTGTCGGCGGCGATGGGCTGCTCCTACGCGGCGATCTTCGGGGCGCTCAACGGGCTGCTGAAGAGCGTCCTGCCGGAGGGGCTCCTCGCCGAGGCCAACGGCGCCCTCCAGACGGCCCGGCAGGGACTGCGCCTGGTCGGGCCGCTGCTGGGCGTGGCCGTCTACACGAACTGCGGCATCGGCGCGGCCGTCCTGCTCGACGCGATCACGTTTCTGGTCGCCGCGGCGGCCTTCGCGGCCCTTCCCGAACCGCCCGCCGTCCCGGCCGTGCCCCGCGGCCGCTGGCGTGAGGAGTTCTCGGCCGGGGCCCGGCACATGGTCGCGGATCCGTTCCTGCGCCGCGCGACGGTGACCTTCTGCCTGATGTTCACACTGGCGGGGGCGACCGAGTCACTGATCTTCGCGGTCATCGAGCACGGCCTTCGCCGGACCCCGGAGTTCACCGCGTTCACCTCCACCGCGATGGGCGTGGGCGCGATCATCGGGGGAGTGTACGGTTCCACGGTGATCGCGCGCCGCAGCGAGCTGTTCGCGATCGGCGCGGGCATCGCCCTGTACGGCGCGGCGGTCATCCTGTGGATGATCCCCGCGGTGGCGGTCATGCTGGGCGCGATGACGATCGCGGGTGCCGGTCTGACCCTCGCGGGCGTGGCCAGGACGACCCTCGTGCAGCGCCGCAGCCCCGGCCACCTCGTCGGCCGGGTCTCCACCGCCTTCGAGGCCGCCTCCGGCGCGACCCAACTGCTGTCCCTGGTCGCGGGCGCGGCGCTGGTGTCGCTCGTCGACTATCGCGTTCTGCTGGCCGTGGTCGGGCTGACCGTCTGCGGTGCCGGGGCACACGCGCTCCGGGGACGGGTCCCGGTGGAGGCCGACTGACTTCGCCATGCCTGTCCTGAAGCGCCTGTCCCGAAGCGTCTCGCGAAGCATCGGCGTCCGGGAGAGAAGGGCGAGGGAGGCGGTCTTCGGCCGGTGAACCCTCGACGGGAACCGCTCGCCGCACGAGACGGACCTTTCACCGCAAGCCCTCACCAGCTGAACGCGACGCGGAGCAAGCTGAGCGAAGAGTCCGCCTCCGGGCCTCCTCGCGGGGTACCGTCCCCTCCTACGTTATTCGTGATCCAGATCACATTCGTGGGAGGTCTTCGCATGACCACCAAAGAGCACGACTCGTCGGTCTATGAACAGGCGCAGGGCAGCGAGCAGTTCCAAGAGCTGAAGCGAAGGTTCCGCGCCTGGACGTTCCCGATGACGGCGGCTTTCCTGACGTGGTACCTGCTTTACGTGATCCTGTCCGGCTGGGCGCGTGATCTCATGAGCGTCAAGGTGCTGGGCAACATCAACGTGGCGCTGATCCTCGGCTTGCTCCAGTTCGTGTCCACGTTCTGGATCGCCTGGGCCTACTCCCGGCACGCGGAGAAGAAACTCGACCCGATCGCCGACGAGATCCGCCACGAAGCCGAGAGCAGGAACGCATGAGCCACCAGACGCTTTCGACGATCCTGTTCCTGATCTTCGTCGCGGGAACGCTGGGCATCACCTTCTGGGCCAGCCGCAACACCAAGGACGCCACCGACTTCTACGCCGGCGGCCGCTCCTTCAGCGGTGTGCAGAACGGCCTGGCCATCGGCGGCGACTACATGTCGGCCGCGAGCTTCTTGGGCATCGCCGGGATCATCGCGCTGTCGGGTTATGACGGCTTCCTGTACTCGATCGGTTTCCTGGTCGCCTGGCTGGTGGCGCTCCTGCTGGTCGCCGAGCTGATGCGCAACTCCGGCAAGTTCACCATGGCCGACGTGCTGGCCTTCCGGATGAGCCCGCGCCCGGTCCGCACCGCGGCGGGCGTCTCCACCATCACCGTGTCGATCTTCTATCTGCTGGCCCAGATGGTCGGCGCGGGCGCGCTGGTCGGCCTGCTGCTCGGCGTCACCTCGCCGACGGGCAAGGCGCTGACGATCGTCGGCGTCGGCCTGCTGATGATCGTTTATGTGGTGGTCGGCGGCATGAAGGGCACCACCTGGGTCCAGATCGTCAAGGCCGTGCTGCTGATGAGCGGCGCGGCACTGGTCACCCTGCTGGTGCTCGGCAAGTACGGCTTCAACCTCTCGGGGCTGCTCGGCGACGCCGCCGCGCAGAGCGGCAAGGGCGGCCAGTTCCTCATCCCGGGCGGGAAGTACGGCACCGAAGCGCAGGGAATCGCCGGGAAGATCGACCTGATCAGCCTGGGCCTGGCGCTCGTGCTCGGCACTGCGGGCCTGCCGCACATCCTCATCCGCTTCTACACCGTTCCCACCGCGAAGGAGGCCCGCAAGTCGGTTCTCTGGGGCATCGGCATCATCGGCACCTTCTACCTGCTCACCCTCGTGCTCGGCTTCGGCGCGGCGGCGCTGGTCGGCGGCAAGGCGATCGTGGTGCAGGACAAGGCGGGCAACACCGCGGCGCCGATGCTCGCCGAGGCGATCGGCAGGAACATCTTCGGAGAGGTGGGCGGCACGATCCTGCTGGCCGTCATCGCGGCGGTCGCCTTCGCCACGATCCTGGCGGTCGTCGCGGGGCTGACGCTGGCCTCCTCGTCGAGCTTCGCCCACGACCTGTACGCCCACGTGTTCAAGCGGGGCAACGTGACCGATGGGGAGGAGGTCCTGGTCGCCAGGATCTCCGCCTTCGTCATCGGCGCGGTCGCCATCGGGCTCGGCATCCTCGCGCAGGGGCAGAACGTGGCCTTCCTGGTCGCGCTGGCCTTCGCGGTGGCCGCCTCCGGCAACCTGCCGGCGATCCTCTACAGCCTGTTCTGGAGGAGGTTCAACACCGCGGGCGCGGTCTCGGCCATCTACGGCGGGCTCGTCTCCGCCCTCGTCCTGGTGATCTTCTCGCCGGTCGTGTCGGGCAGTGCCACCTCGCTGTTCCCGGACGCGCACTTCGCCTGGTTCCCGCTGAGCAACCCGGGCATCGTCTCGATCCCGCTCGGTTTCCTGGCCGGCTACATCGGGACCCGGCTCAGCAAGGAGCACAACGAGGCGAAGTACGCCGAGATCGAGGTTCGCTCGCTCACCGGCCTTGGCGCGGAGCAGGCCGTCCAGCACTGACCCCGTTCAAGGGGCCCGGCGTTCAACAGGACCGGTGTTCAGGGGAGCCCGGGGTTCGAAGGGGCCCGGCCGCGGTGCGGCCGGGCCCCTTCACCGTGCGGGAAGCCACGCGCGAGAGGCGGGGGTGAGGAGCCACGGCCGGGACGCTAGCGGGACGCCTCGTCCAGTGTCTTCAGCTCGTCCTCGGACAGGTTCAGGCCGGTGATCGCCAGCAGTGTCCGGAGCTGCTCGACGTTGCGGGCGCTGGCGATCGGCGCGGCCACCGTGGGCTGGGCGGCCAGCCAGGCGAGCGCGACGGTGGCCGGGGCGACCTGGTGGTCGGCGGCCACCTTCTCCAGGGCCTCCAGCACCCGCGGGCCGCGCTCGGTCTCCAGGTACGCCGAGGCCCGGCCCGCGCGGGGGCTGTCCACCTCGACCCCGGGCTGGTATTTGCCGGTCAGGAAGCCGCGGGCCAGCCCGTAGTACGGCGTGCTGGTCAGCCCTCCGGCGGCCACCACCTCGCGCAGCGCCCCCTCGTAGCCGCGCTCCATCAGGTTGTACGGCTGCTGTAGCGCCTCGTAGCGGGCCAGGCCGTTCCGGTCGGAGACCGCCAGTGCCTCGGCCAGCCGCTCGGGGTCGTAGTTCGAGGCGCCGATGCCGCGCACCTTGCCCTCGCGGATCAGGGAGTCGAAGGTGCCCAGAGTCTCCTCCAGCGGCGTCCCGTCGTCGTCGACGTGCGCCCAGTACAGGTCGATGCGGTCGGTCCGCAGCCGCTGCAGCGAGTCTTCGACGGCCGCGCGGATGTTCGCCGCCGACAGCCCGGGACGGCTGTTCAGCATGCCGACCTTGGTGGCCACCACGATCTGGTCGCGGTTGCCGCGGGAGGCCATCCACTCGCCGATGATCGTCTCCGACTCCCCGCCGGTGTTCCCCGGAGCCCACTGGGAGTACACGTCGGCGGTGTCGATGAAGTTGCCGCCCGCCTCGGCGTAGGCGTCCAGGACGGCGAAAGACGTGTCGCGGTCCGCGGTCCAGCCGAATACGTTACCGCCCAGGCAGAGCGGGAAAAGGTTCAGCTCAAAAATGCTCACGGTTATCACCCTAATTTCCCGCGTGATCAATTTCCCGCGTGTCGTGCGTTCCGGAGGCATCGGTATTGATCGCGGGGGGAGTTATTATGTGTAACGTCAATAAGGATTGACGGAGGCTTCATGGCGCCCGGCTCACGGTTACGCGGACTCCTCATCGGTACGGTGATCGCGGGCGGGCTGGTCGTGCTGGTCGCGGCCGCCACGATCGCCCTCGTCGCCAACCGGCACCATCCGGTGGCCGAACCGCCCGGATCATCCCCCAGCCCGGGGCGGCTGGTGAAGACCCCCGGCGGGGTCGAGGTGGTCGAGGAGCGGCGGCTCGGCGAACGCCGGATGGAGCTGACGCTCCGCTCCACGGCCATCGACGGCCTCACCAAGGTCCGGCTGCTGTTGCCCAAGGGATGGTCCGCCGATTCCGGCAGGAGGTGGCCCACGCTCTGGCTGCTCCACGGTGGCCTGGACGACTACCAGGGGTGGTCGAAGTCGGACATCGAGGAGCTGACCGAGAACGTCCAGGTCATCGTCGTGATGCCCGACGGCGGCAGGTGTGGCAGCTACTCCGACTGGTACAACGGCGGCGACGGTGGCCCGCCCCGATGGGCGAGTTACCACCTGAAGGAACTGCTGCCCCTGCTGGAGCGCCGGTACGCCGCCGGTACGGAGCGGGCCGTCGCCGGATACTCGATGGGCGGCCAGGGCGCGATGCTCTACGCCGCCACCGGGAACTTCCGGGCCGCGGCCTCTTTCAGCGGCGCGGTGCACATCCTCATGCCCGGAGTCGACCTGGCGGTCATCCTCGGCACCACCGCGGGCTGCCCCGGCACCGACTGGAAGCGCATCTGGGGTGACCCGCGCGGCGACCGCGAGGTCTGGCGGGCGCACAACCCCTACGACCTGGCCGGAGAGCTCCGCGGGGTCCGCCTCTACGTGGCCGCCGGTGACGGCCGGAGGAAACAGGGCGAGATCTTCGGCGACATCACCGAGGAGCTCGCTTACAAGGCGGCCAGGGCTTTCGCCGGTCGGCTCAAGGAGCTCGGCGTCCCCGCCCGGACCCACTTCTACAGCGGCCGCCACACCATGACCTACTGGAACGCCGAGCTCCGCCGCGCGCTGCCGATGCTGCTCGACTCCATCGGGGCGAAATAGGCGCGAAACAGGCACGCGCCGTGACTTTCCCCGTACGGCGGGCATACGGCGCTGTCTCTCCGGCGGCATGGAAATCCGGCCTGGCCCGAGGCTATGGTCAGGCTGTGGCCAGCCTCAGGAAGCGTTCCGGTGAGTCAAGACGCGCGCGCGACATCTCGGATCCCGGCACGCGCACGCGCATCCTCGACGCCGCGGAAGAGCTGTTCGCCGGGGGCGGCTACGAGGCGACGCCCACGGCGGAGATCGCCCGGCTGGCCGGCGTGCCCAAGGGGCTCGTCTTCCACTACTTCCCCAAGAAGATCGACGTTCTGGTCGCACTGATCGACGAGCGCACGCTCGTGGAAGAGGTCCCCGACGTGGAGGCGGTCCCAGGCGACGCCGCGGGGACCCTGTCGCGGCTGGCCCGGTGCCTGCCGCTCAGGGCCTCCCCGGCGATGCGCCGCATCCTGTTCCGTGAGGCCGACACGCACGGTTCGGTCCGCGACCGGCTCGGCCGCCTGAACGGCGAGATCATCCGGCGGGCCCGGTTCGCGCTGGAGCTGGCGCTGCCCACGGCACGCGGCGACGCCGCCCGGCTGGAGGTGGCCGCGGTCACCTTCGCCGCGGTGCTGCTCTACCAGGAGAACCTCTGCCAGCTCACCGGCCACCACATCGACCCCGACGCGGTCGCCAAGCTGATCGCCCACGCCCTGGGGTGAGAGCGGCGGGCCTTCAGGCGGGGACCATCTCCCTGGACGGGCGGGGGACGGCCAGCTCCATCAGCTCGTCCATCGCCTCCTGCAGGTGGCCCATCAGCCGCCACACGTCCGCCACCTGCTCGGGGCAGGAGAGGATGCCGAAGTTCAGCGAGCCGTCGTAGGAGAAGCAGGTGATGTTGAGCCCGCCGCTCACGTCGGTCAGCACCGACATCGGGTAGTAGCCGAGCACCCGTGCCCCGCACAAGTACAGCGGCACCTGCGGCCCCGGCACGTTCGAGATGATCAGGTTGATCGGCGGCGGCATCTTCGAGGCCAGCCGGAACACGGCGGGGGTCGCGAGCGAGGTGACGGTCGCGGGCAGCATCGACGACAGCTCGCTCATCCAGGTGGCGGGAGAGCCCGCGAAGCGCCGCTTGGCCGTGCGCATCGTCTCTCCCATGGTCCGCAGCCGTTCGAGGGGGCAGGCCAGGTCGGTCGGCATCGGGGCGACCATGGCGGAGATCTGGTTGCCGACCACGTCCTGGGCGCTCGCCGTACGGACCGCGACCGGGACGGCGGCGATCAGCGGCTGGTCCGGCAACGCGTCACGCTCACGCAGCCAGGAGCGCAGCGCCGAGGCGCACAGCGTCATGACCACGTCGTTGACGCTGAGCCCGAAGGACTTGGCGACCCGCTTGACGTCCGCGAGGGGGATCGAACCGTAGGAGAACCGCCGCTCGGCGCTGATCGGGCCGTTGAGCGGCGTGCGCGGGGCGGACAGCGAAGGCGGCGCCGGAAGCTCCCGCGGGCTCCCGGAGATCATCCGGGTCGCGGCGGCCACCATCCGGGCTCCCGGCAGTGCCTCGGCCACCGGGATCACGTCGAGGTCGGTCACCACCCTGCCCAGCGAGCGCAGCGCCCTGGCGGGGTGGGTCACCGACCGGGTCACGGCCGTGGCGATCATCGCGGCCGGTCCCGGGGCGGTGGTCGCCCGCGAGGAGGCGGGGGGCTCGACCGTGCGAGGCTCGGGTGTGAGGTCCAGCAGGGCGGCCAGGACCTCCGCGCCCGACACCCCGTCGATGGCGCAGTGGTGGACCTTGGCGTAGAGGGCGGCCCGGCCGCCGGTCAGGCCCTGGATGAGATGCATCTCCCAGAGCGGGCGGGTCCGGTCCAGGTGCCGCTCGTGGATCCGGGTGATCTCCTCGGCGAGCTGGGCCTCGTCGCCGGGCAGGGGGAGGGTCACCTCGTAGACATGGTCGGCGACGTCGAGGTCGGGAACCTCCGTCCAGTAGGGGTGGTCGAGGCCGAACGGCACGCCGGCGAGGCGCAGGTTCAGTGCCGGGGCGAGATGCAACCGCTCGCGGAGCAGCCCGATCAGGGCCTCCCGCGTGACGGCACCCGTGGGAGCGCAGGCCGAGGCGAGGATCGCCACCCCGGCGAGGTGGGCGGCGGTGGTCGCCGATTCGGCGTTGAGGAACTGCGCGTCGAGTGCGGTCAGCTGGCGCATTGATCAATTCCTCCTGAAGGAAATCAGACAGCGGGTATGGCCAATCATCGTTCTGGTTCGTTTCCACCTCATTTCTGTGGGGCGGCCTTGCGAGTCTTTCAGATGAAATCCAGCGCTCTGGCCGCGCTTTTTGGTATGGCATCGTTCCTGATCGCCTGGTACGTGCGCCGTACAGGGAAAATATTCGACACCGTTTCCAAGAGGTAAGAATCGTGTATGCGTATGCGTACGCGAATGCCGGTTGGTCGATATGGTCTACGGGTTCGCCGCGGTTTCGGTTAACCCTTCACGACTTTTACGGGGTGGCGGACGGCGGCGTCGAAGAGGTAGCCGAACTCGTTGTGCGTGGTCCGCGGCGGCTGGACCGCGCCGGTCTCGTCGGTGGCCCGGGCCAGCAGGGTGTGCGGGCCGACCTCCTGAGGGCTCCAGGTGATGTGCCAGCGGGTCCAGGCCGGGACGACGTGGGGGCCGAGCAGCTGGGTGTGGTGCCAGGTGGCGCCCTCGTCGAAGCTGACCTCCACCCCGGCGACGCGCCCGTTGCCCGACCATGAGCGCCCGTGCAGCACGTGTGGGCGCCCGACCGCCAGCGTGGCCTCCCAGGGCAGCTCGAAGGCGCTCCTGATCCCCTGGACGGACAGCGGGGCGCTGCCTCCCGGCGGGTAGGCCTCGCCGAACATCCGGTAGAACTCGGTGTTCCACGGTGAGGCCAGCGGGGAGGTGGAGACCTCGATGTCGCCGACCCATTTGATCGAGGCCAGGCCGATCCAGGAGGGGACGACCAGTCGCATCGGGTAGCCGTGGTCGGGCGGGAGCGGCGCGTCGTTCATCTCATAGGCGAGGATCACGTCCTTGAGCGCCTTGGACACCGGAATGGGGCGGCGCACCCGGCCGTAGTCGACCCCGTCGGCGACGTAGTCGGCGTCGAGTCCGCGCGGCATGACGTCGACGGCGTCCGGGGTGAGGCCCGCCAGCTCCAGCACCGCGGCCAGCGGCGCCCCGCGCCAGCGGGCCACCCCGATGCCGCCGAGCCGCCACGGGGTGCCGGTGATCTCCTGGTCCTGCTGGGTGGCGAAGAAGCTCCGGCCGTTGCCGGCGCACTCGATCGCGACGTCTCGTGTCACCGACGGCAGCGCGAGCAGCTCCTCGTAACCGAAGCTCCGGGGGTTGCGCAGCCCCGAACCGTGCAGCCGGAGGTGCCAGGTCGCCGCGTCGATGATCGGGGTCGAGGTGTGGTTGCGTACGAAGAACCGTTCGTTGGGCACGTGGTAACCGACGTCGCGCATCGCCTCCCAGCGCATCTCGGCGTTGGTCTCGTGCGGGATGAACAGCTCCGGCGGCAGTGGCTTGACGATCCCTGGGCAGCCCTCCCCGGCGGCCGTCTCCCCGGTGAGCGTCTCCCCGTCGACGGCGGCCAGCCGGAGCCGGTCGCGGTTGCCCCGATCGCGCCGACCGGCACGGGCGCGCTGGCGGACGCCCTCGCTGCTGTGGTCCTCGTACGGCACGGGCACCTCCCCTTCCACTACATATATTTCCTACCAAAAAACCATGTAATTTACGAAGGGGGTAATGGTTTTGTGGCGGTCAGTGACCCAGGAAGGTTAGCAGCCGCTCCAGCGGCCAGGCGTTGATCACGTCGTCGGCGGTGAGCCAGGCGCGCTGGGCGATGCCGATGCCGAAGCGCTGGTTGGCCAGGTGGGGCACGGCGTGGGCGTCGCTGTCGATGGAGAACTTCACGCCGTGGTGGCGCGCCAGCCGTACCAGGTCGGAGGGGAGGTCGGAGCGGTCGGGGAAGGAGTCGATCTCCAGCGCGGTGCCGGTGCGCGCCGCGGCGCGGAACACCGCGTCCCAGTCGGCGTCCACCGGAGGGCGCTTGCCGATCTGGCGGGTGGTGGGATGGCCGATGACGTGCACGTGCGGATTCTCGCAGGCGGAGATGAACCTCCGGGTCATCTCCTCGCGCGACTGGGTGAAGTGCGAGTGCACGCTCGCCACGCACACGTCGAAGCCCGCCAGCACCTCGGCCGGCCAGTCGACCGAGCCGTCGGGGGCGATGTTGAGCTCGGTGCCGTGCAGCAGCCGCATGTCTGGATATCTCTCCTGGAGCCGCCGGATCCGCTCGCGCTGTTCCAGGGCCTTGTCCAGGGTCATCCGGTGCATCGCCAGGTCGGGGGCGTGGTCGGTCACCGCGTAGTAGGAGTGGCCGCGGGCGTGAGCCGCCGCGACCATGTCTTCCAGCGAGGCGATGCCGTCGGTCAGATCGGTGTGGGTGTGCAGGTCGCCCCGGAGGTCGTCCAGGGTGATCAGCACGGGCAGCTCGCCCTTGAGCGCGGCGGTGATCTCCCCGCCGTCCTCGCGCAGCGTCGGCGGGATCCACGGCATGCCGAGCGCCTGGTAGATGTCCTCCTCGCGCTCGGCCGCGATCACCCGATCGCCCTCGAACAGCCCGTATTCGGAGAGCTTCCAGCCCTTCTTCACCGTGATCTCGCGCAGGTGCACGTTGTGCTCTTTGGAACCGGTGAAATATTGCATCGCGGCGCCCCACGACTCGGCCGGGACCACGCGCAGGTCCACCTGGATGCCCTGGGTGGTGCGGACCGAGGTCTTCTTCTCGCCCGAGGCGATGACCTCCGCGACATATGGCTGGCCCTTGAAGTCGTCCATCAGGGACTCGGGGCCGACCGCGAGGATGTCGATGTCGCCGATGGTGTCCTTCATCCGGCGCAGCGATCCGGCATAGGCGATCCGCTCGGCGGGCAGGGAGGCGATGATCCGCTCTGCCAGGTCCATGGCCACGCCGATGTGCACCCTGGTGCTGGCCTGCTCAAGCTGCTCGATGCCTTTGAGCAGGTTCTCCTCGGTCTTGGCGCCGAAGCCCTTCAGGCCCTTGAGCCGCCCCTGCCCGATGGCCTCGGCGAGCGCCTCGGGGGAGTCGATGCCGAGCTCCTGGAAGAGGAAGACGGCCTTCTTCGGCCCGAGCGAGGGGACCCGGGTCAGCCTCCGCACCCCCTCGGGAACCTTCGCGCGCAGGTCGTCGAGCTGCCGGAAGCTGCCCCTCGCGAGGTGCTCCTCGACCTTCTTGGCGATCGCCTCGCCCACTCCCGGGACGCTCCGCACGGCGGTGGTCGCGATGTCTTCGGGGAACCCCGCGATCGCCTTGGCCGCCTTCTGGTAACTCCGCACCCTGAACGCGTCGCCACCCGTCATCGCGAACAGCTCGGCGTATTCCTCAAGGGCGGCCGCCACAGCGTCATTAGCTCGTGCCATAGGCCCAGCCTAGAAGATCGCACCGACGTTTTCCCGGGTCGCCCCGGCCGGCCGGACCGAGGTCCGTATGTCCTCAGACGCCCGGCGGGGCGGAAGGGACACCGGCCGGTTTCCTCGTGTAACGGTGCTTGGCGCCGGGCGGGAAATACTCGGGGTCGCCCGCCTCGCGCAGGCGGATGACCGGTGGCCGCCTCTCCGGGGGAACGTAGTTGGCGAACTCACTGTTGAGGCGGAGCAGCTGGGCCAGGATCGAGTCACCGACGATCCGGGCCGTCTCCTCGGAGTGGCGCAGGCCAGGCGCCAGCTCGACCGTCACGGTCAGCTGCCGGTCCCGCCGGGCGTCCTCCACCACCTCGAGCACGAACTTGCCGGTCACCATGGCGCTGACCTCCGGCTGTTCCAGGCCGACCGCGATGTTCTCCGGATAGACGTTGGCGCCGTAGTAGGAGACGGTGAAGTGGCTGCGGCCGAAGACATAGGCGAAGGGCAGGCGGGGGTCCTCGACGGTGGGGTGGAAGCCGTGCCGCCGGAGGAAGGCGATCATGCGGTCGTGGGGGACGAGGCCTCCTTCGTCGGCGATGTGGTAGCGGATGAGCGGGATGCCGTTGTCGCCGGTGAACAGCAGGGTGCCGTTCTGCTCCTCGAAGAAGCGCACCCGCGGGTCATACTGGACGAGGCTCGGCAGACGTGACTCGCCGAACAGCTGCCTGGCCTTCTCGGGATGCGCGGCGAGGAAGCGGCGGATCTCGACGGACAACGGGGTCTCGTTGCCGAGCACTCCGGCGTCGGCGGTGCCGTAGAGAGAGGCGGTGTCGCGTGCCGGGTCGGTCATCCCCGCGCGCTCGGCGACCAGGGTGCGCCACTCCTCGCTGAACACCTCTCCGGCGGTGACCAGCTTGATCGAGTAGTCGGCCCACGGTAGGCCCTGGGCGAGGCCGGTGTCGATGACGTCCTTGAGGAACGGCGGGTAGCCGAGCAGCACGACCTGGTCGAAGTGCGGTGCCAGCTCCGGGATCACCCGGAGGATCTCGCGTTTGTCGCTCCCGGGGGCGACGGCGGTGATCGGATAGCCCTTCGCGGCGAGATGGCGGCAGCAGCCGAGGGTGAACAGGCCGCCGACCCAGGTGCCGAGCGCGAAGCAGACGACGGCGAGGGTCCGGCGCTCCGCCGCCTGGAACGCGTCCCGGAAGACCTGCTCGAACCGTTCGGCGATCACCTGCTCGTCGGCCGCCGACCGTGGCCAGAACGACGGCGTGCCGGTCGAGCCCGACGACACCGCGATCATGTCACCGATCACGCCGTCCCGGCACAGCTCGGGGAGGGGATAACGGCGGGTGTAGTTGTCCTTGGTGGTCAGCGGTAGCCGTACGAAATCCTGAAATGTCTTGACCTGTGTGGCATCCACCCCCTGATCCCTGAGAAAAGCGCCGTAGGCGGGCACCGACGCCGCAACCCGATGAAACAGCTCGACCGCGCGGTCACGAGGATCCATCAGCCGACTTTACGACTTCCGCTTGGCGAATCCCGGTGTTCGCGGCGAGAATCCCGTGCCGCCCGCCTGGAGGCAGGCCGCCGCATCAACCCGCGCGAACGGGGAACGGGTCGGATAGAGGGCACCTCCCGGTCTTCGGGGTTTCGAGCACGGCGGGATCACGCCGGCGATGCGCATCGCGGCTGCCATGGCCTCCGGCCACGGGCGGGAGGCCGAGGCCGGATCTTCTGCTGGAACGGATACGCGATGGAAGAGACGGACGAGGTCCGGGAGATGGCGCTTCCCCTGGAGGAGGTGGCCGACCTCGGCCCGCTGACGGATCGCATCGGCGACGCCCGGTGCGTGCTGCTGGGTGAGGCGAGTCATGGAACCCACGAGTTCTACACCTGGCGGGCGGCGTTGACCCGCCGGTTGATCGAGGAGCGCGGTTTCTCCTTCGTGGCGGTGGAGGGGGACTGGCCGGACTGCTGGCGGGTCAACCGCTCGGTCACGCTGGCGGACGACTCGCCGCAGGACCCGTGGCAGGCACTGGACTCCTACCGCCGCTGGCCGACCTGGATGTGGGCCAACGTCGAGACCGCGCATTTCTGCCGGTGGCTGCGGGGGCACAACGCGGGCCTGCCGTACGGCAGGCGGGTGGGTTTCTACGGCCTGGACGTCTACAGCCTGTGGGAGTCTCTGCGGTCCATCCTCCTCTACCTGCACGAGTATCACCCGGACTATGTGGAGACCGCGCTTGATGCCTACCGCTGCTTCGAGCCCTGCCACGAGGACCCGCAGGCGTACGCCCGGAGCGTCCGGCTGGTGCCGGAGGGGTGCGAGCGGGAGGTGGTCATGCTGCTGGCCCGGGTACGGCAGGCGGTCCCCGCCGACTCCGCGGACCCGGCCGAGAGCCTGAACGTCTGGCAGAACGCCGAGGTGGCGGCGGCCGCGGACCGCTACTACCGATCCATGGTCAGCGGCGGGGCGGAGTCGTGGAACGTCCGCGACACCCACATGGCCGACACCCTGGATCGGCTGCTGCATTTCCACGGTGCGGACGCGAGGGCGGTCGTATGGGCCCACAACACCCACATCGGCGACGCGAGGGCCACCACCATGGCGCGGGGCGGGATGGTGAGTCTCGGGCAGCTCGCCAGGGAGCGGCACGGCCCGGACGGCGTCGTGCTGGTCGGCTTCGCCACCGCCCGCGGCGAGGTGGTCGCGAGCCCGCGCTGGGGGGCGACCTCGGAGGTCATGCCGGTCCCCTCCCCGCCGCCGGACACCGTCGAGGGGCTGCTGTCCGGCCCCGGCGGAGATCTGGACCGCTCCCTGTTCGTCTTCGCGGACCGGCCGGGCGCCCGCTGGCTGGCGACCTGGCGAGGGCACCGTGCCATCGGCGTGGTGTACGACCCGACGCGGGAGCGGCGCAACTACGTGCCGAGCAAGATGGGCGATCGCTACGACGCCCTTTGCTGGCTCGCCAGGACCTCCCCGCTCCAGCCACTGCACCTGGAACGGGAGGGCCGCGGAGAACTGGAGACCGTGCCCACCGGGGTGTGAGCCCGGCAGGCCTCGCGACCCCTCAGATTCCGGAGGCGGAGATCACCTCGGAGACCAGGCCGGGGGAGGTGACCAGGCGGGCGTATTCGGGCCGGCGCAGCTCGCCGCCCATGAACGGATAGGGGTTGCGGTGGATCGCGGGGCTGGGCGCGTCCACCAGCGCGGCGAAGTGGATCTCCTTGGCCCTCGTGGCCTCGGCGACGCGGTTCACGTTGCGAGGCGTGATGCCTCCGCCGGGCATGACGATCAGCTGATCCCCCGCCCGCTCGACCAGTGAGGCGATCAGCGGCGCGCCTTCGAGCGCGGTGGTGTCCTGGCCGGAGGTGAGCACCCGGTCGACGCCCAGCGAGGTGAGCGTGTCCAGGGCGGCGAACGGGTCCGCGGTCATGTCGAAGGCCCGGTGGAAGGTGACCGAGAGCCCTTCGGCCGTGTCGATGAGCCGCTTGGTCACCTCGACGTCCACCTGGCCCGACGGTGTCAGGGCCCCGACCACCACCCCCTGCGCCCCCGCGTCACGGACGGCCGCCACGTCGCGTTCCATGGCGGCGATCTCGTAGTCGTCGTAGATGAAGTCACCGCCCCGAGGGCGGACGATCACATGGACGCGGATCGAGGAGACCGCCGCGAGGGTCGTCTCGACGGTGCCGAGGGTGGGGGTGAGGCCGCCGTCGAAAAGCGCCGCGCACAGCTCGACGCGATGCGCCCCCGCCTGCTCGGCCGCCAGCGCGCCTGCCGTACTGTCAATGCAGATTTCATATTTAAGACTCATTTTTCCCCCAAAGCATGGATTTGGCCGACCGGGATGCCCCCGTCCGGCACCGGAACAGTCACGGACCCGGCCGTCCCCGTGACGGGCGCGCTCTCGGCGACCGGGGCGAGTTCAGGCACGGGCGAGCCTTCTTCGCGGCCGGCCGGACTGGGGAGTGCGGGCTTCGAGGACGCGGGCGAGTTTGGACAGCGACGCGTTGACCGCCAGGTAGATCAGCGCGACGACGACATAGGTCTGGATGAGCAGGCCGTTGTAGGTCGCCAGGATCTTGCCGCTGTAGAGGAGCTCGGCGTAGCTGACGACGAAGCCGAGCGAGGTGTCCTTCAGCAGGCCGACCGACTGGCTGACGATCGAGGGCAGCACGCGCCGGGCCGCCTGCGGCAGCACGATCAGGCGCATGGTCTGGCCGTAGGTGAGCCCGACCGCGAGGCCCGCCTCGCTCTGGCCGCGCTCGACGGACAGGATCCCGGCGCGGAAGATCTCCGCGAACGCCGCCGCGTTCGAGACCGCCAGCGGCACCACGAGCTTCCAGAACAGCGGCAGATCCAGCCCGTAGCGGGGCAGCGCGAACAGCACGATGTAGACCAGCAGCAGCGCCGGGACGGTCCGGACGACCTCCACGTACGCGGCGGCGGGCATCCGCACCCACCGGCGCCGCGACAGCCGTCCCAGGGCCAGCGCCAGCCCGGCCGCCATCGCGAGCGCGGCCGACACGACCGCCGCCAGGGCGGTGGACCACAGCCCGTTGAGCAGGTAGCGCCACATCGGCCAGGTCGCGTACGGCTGCCAGCGGACGGCGTCGAGCTGGCCGTTGGCGGCGAACTGGCGTACGGCCAGCGCCAGCAGACCCAGCACCGCGGCCGCCCCCACCACGGTCGCGATCCGGATCCTGCGGCGGGCACGCGGGCCGGGCTCGTCGAAGAGCAGGTTGCTCAACGGACCACCACCAGCCGTCGTTCGAGCCGCCCGGTGACGAAACCGGCGCAGGCGGCGATCAGCGCGTAGGCCAGGCCCGCCCCGACGAAGATCGGGATGGGCTGGGCCTCCGTGAGGTTCACCCGGTTGGCGGCGGCGGTCAGATCGACCACGCCCACCGCGGCCGCGAGCGAGGTGTTCATCGTCAGCGCGATGAAGACGTTGCCCATCGGCTGGATCACCGTGCGCAGCGCCTGCGGCAGGACCACGTGGCGCAGGGACTGGCCGAAGGTCAGCCCGAGCGCGCGGGCCGCCTCGCCCTGCCCGGCGGAGACCGCGTTGACGCCGGAGCGCAGCGCCTCGGCGATGTAGGCGGCCTCGTAGAGCGCGATGACCACGATGGCGGTCACCAGCAGGTCGGCCTTGATTCCGATCTCCGGCAGGCCGAAGACGGCGAGCACCAGCAGCACGAGGAGAGGCAGGTTCTGGAGGGTCTCCACGTAGACCGTGCCGATCCCGCGCAGGACGCCGACCGGGCTGACCCGCATGGCGGTGATCACGAGCCCCACGACCGCGGCGCCGGCGAACGACGCCGCGGTCAGCTGGAGGGTCACGATCAGCCCCTGCCAGAACTCCGGCAGATGATCGAGGATCGCGGACATCAGGAACCCGGCACCGATCCGATCTGCGGCGGGGTGGGAGCCTCACCCTGCACGACCGTGCCGAGGGAGTTCTTCCAGATCTGCTGCCAGAGGCCGTCGGCCTGGGTCTTCTTCAGCCAGTCGTTGACGAACTTCTTGAACTGGTCGTCGCCGTGCTTGAGGCCGATGCCGTACGGATCGGTCGTGAACGGCTGGCCGACGATCTGGACCGACGGGTCCTTCTGGGCGTTGGCGACAAGGAGGGTCTCGTCCTGGACGTAGGCGACGCCGCGGTCCTGCTTGAGCGCCTGCATGCACTCGGGGTCACTGCCGAAGGTCACGATCTGCGCCTGCGGGGCGACCTTCTTGATCGCCGGGATGGCCGGGGTGTTCGCCCCGGCGATGACGGTCTTGCCGTTCAGGTCCTCCGGCTTGGCGATCCCCGAGGTGCCCTTCTTGACCGCGATGGTCAGGCCCGAGGAGTAGTACGGCCCGGCGAAGGCGACCTGCTTGGCCCGCTCGGGGGTGATCGTGTAGGTCTGGAAGACGACGTCCACGGTGCCGTTGCTCAGCAGCGCCTCACGGGTCTCCGACGCCGAGTTGACGATCTTCACCTTGGGCTCGCCGATGATGTACTTGGCGAGCGCCTTGCCCATGTCCGCGTCGAACCCCTCGACCTGGCCGGTGACCGGGTTCTGCTGCGACAGCAGCGGCGCGTCGAGCGACCCGCCGACGATCAGCTCGCCTCGCTGCTTGATCTTTTCCATCGTGGAGCCGGGCAGGATGTCGGCGGCGGCGGCCACCGGCGCCTTGGCCAGCAGATCACCGCCCTTGGCCTCGCCCGGCACCGCCGGGCTGCCGGTCCCGCCCGGCACGGCCGAACTGCCGGAATCCGTGCCCGCACAGGCCGACAGGCCGATCATCGACACGGCGGCGACAGCGGCCACCCGCTTCATGGACACCATCGGGCCCACCATCCTTTGCGATCAGTGAGTGAGTACCTTGGCCAGGAAGTCCCTGGCCCGGTCCGTCTCGGGAGCGTGGAAGAAGACGTCCGGCGCGGCCGTCTCGACGATCTGGCCGCCGTCCATGAACACCACGCGGTCGGCGGCTCTGCGGGCGAAGCCCATCTCGTGGGTGACGACGAGCATGGTCATGCCGTCGGCGGCGAGCTGGGCCATCACGTCCAGGACCTCGCCGACCATCTCGGGGTCGAGGGCCGAGGTGGGCTCGTCGAAGAGCATCACCTTGGGGCGCATGGCGAGCGCGCGGGCGATGGCGGCCCGCTGCTGCTGCCCGCCCGAAAGCTGCGCGGGCAGCTTGTCGGCCTGCTCGGCGATGCCGACGCGTGCCAGCAGCTTCCGCCCGGTCCTCTCCGCCTCGGTACGGCTGACGCCGCGCACCTTCATCGGCGCGAGCATGACGTTCTCCAGCACGCTCATGTGCTGGAAGAGGTTGAACGACTGGAAGACCATGCCGACGTCGGCCCGGAGCCGGGCCAGCTCCCGGCCCTCCACGGGGGCGGGGACACCGTCGATGAGGACGTCGCCCGAACCCGCGGTCTCCAGCCGGTTGAGACAGCGGCACAGCGTGGACTTCCCGGACCCGGAAGGGCCGATCACCACGACGACCTCGCCCTGCTCCACATCAAGATCGATATCGCGCAGCACGTGGTGGTCGCCGAACCATTTGTTCAGCCCTTGGACCTTAATCATTGCCATCTTCCTTCGAAATCGAAGATAAAACGGAACGTAAGGGATGATTCTGGGCTAAGTCAACAGATTGCCGTAGCAAGTGCAGGCGTGGTATTCCTCTCTCCATGTCAGGCAAAGAGAGGCTGCCCATACGGGGGGCTCAAGGTGATCTCTTACGCCTCGTCGCCACCAGCCATGCCGAGTCGCGCGCCGAACTGGCCCGCCTCTCCGGCCTGGCCGCGTCGAGTGTCTCCCTGCGCGTCGAGGAGTTGATCGACGCCGGGCTGCTCGTCGAGGAAGGGCCGGGCACCTCGCGCGGCGGCCGGCGGCCACGGCGGCTGCGGGTCAGCCCCACCGCGGGGCTGCTCGCCGTGGCCGACCTCGGGACGCACCACGCCCGTCTCGGCCTGCTCGACCTCAGCGGCACCCCGCTGGTCGTCGAGGAGCGCCCCTGCGACATCACGCTGGGCCCCGAGGCGACCCTGGACTGGATGGCCGACTCGTTCGAGGAGCTCCTGGCGGCCCACGGCCCGCCCGGCGTCCCCCTGCGCGGGGTCGGCACCGGCATTCCCGGCCCCGTGGACCCCGCCAGCGGTCGCGTGGTGTCCCCCTCGCGCCTGCCCGGCTGGAACAACTTCCCCATCGCCGAGTATCTCGGCGCGCGCTACGACCTGCCGGTGCTCGTCGAGAACGACGCCAACCTCATGGCCGTCGGCGAGGCCCGCTCCTGGCCCGGCCTCGACAACCTCATGGTGCTGAAGGTCGGCAGCGGCATAGGGTGCGGTGTGATCGTCGACGGCCGCCTGCACCGGGGCCGTGGCGCGGCCGGCGACATCAGCCACGTCCGGGTCCGGACCGACTCCTCCGTCATGTGCTCCTGCGGCCACCCCGACTGCCTGGAGGCCTACGCGAGCGGAGCCGCGCTGATGAGCGCCCTGGCCGAACAGGGCATCGTCGTATGGCGGCCCGCCGACCTCGTCGCCCTCGTCGAGGACGGCGTGCCCGAGGCCACCGCCCTGATCAGGAACGCCGGCCGCCTCATCGGCGAGGTGCTCACCGTCCTGGTGAACTTCCTCAACCCCGACGCCATCGTGGTCGGCGGCAGCCTGTCCACGGCCGAGCTGCTGATCTCGTCGATCCGCGCCGCCGTCTACGAACGCTGCCTGCCCCTGGCCACCCGAGATCTGGAGATCGCCGCCACGCGTTCGGGTCCGGACGCGGCGTTGCTGGGCGCCGGGTCCCTGCTCCTGGACGCCGTGCTGAGCTGAGCGAGCCGGGCGCCCGGCCGGTCCCCGCCCGCAGGGGGCCCCGCCCGGGCACCCGCTTCGCCGACCCTCATGACGCCTCTCGGCCGTCCCCGTGACGTCTTTCGGCCGCCCGGCGAGGAGCAGCGCGAGCGGGTGTGATGGGATTTGTCTTGTGGTCGCGATCCGCTGTCTTCGTGATCCGATCGGGTGACATGTCGCGGCTGTCTTGACCTGCCAGAGATGGGAGGTAGACATGACCGGCATCGTCTCGCCGGGGTTCTCCGGCCGCCGTCGCGGCGGCACCCCGGACCTGCCGCCCGGGCAGTATCTCACCGAGGACTTTCCCGTGCTCTCGGCTGGGCCCACGCCCCAGATCCCCATGGACGACTGGCACCTCACCGTCACCACCGAGACCGGCCATCCGCACCGATGGGACTGGGCGGAGCTCAACTGCCTTCCCGTCGAACAGATCACGGTCGACCTGCACTGCGTCACCAAGTGGTCCAAGCTCGGCACCGCCTGGGAAGGCGTCTCGCTGGACACCCTGCTCGCCGAGGTGGAGACCTCGGCGGATTACGCCCTGGTGCACTCCTACGGCGGTTACACCACGAACCTGCCCGTGGAAGACCTGCTCGACGGGCAGGCGTGGATCGCCATCCGTTACGAGGGTGAGGACCTCGCCCCCGAGCACGGCGGGCCCGCCCGGCTGCTCGTGCCGCACCTGTATCTGTGGAAGAGCGCCAAGTGGGTGAGCGGCATCCGGCTCCTCAACGAGGACCGGCCCGGATTCTGGGAGAGCGTCGGCTACCACAACTACGGGGACCCATGGCGAGAGCAACGGTACTGGGGCGACTGACCTGGAAGGTCGCCACGGTGGCGGACGTCCGCGACGAGACCCCGACCGCCCGCACGATCGCCCTGGACGTGCCCGGCTGGCCCGGTCACCTGGCGGGCCAGCACGTCGACGTGCGGCTCACCGCGCCCGACGGCTACTCCACCCAGCGGTCGTACTCCATCGCCTCGGCGCCGGACGGAGACCGTCTGGAGCTGACCGTCGAACGGCTGCCCGACGGAGAGGTCTCCCCGTACCTCACGCAGGTGCTCGCCGTGGGAGACCCGCTGGAGATGCGCGGTCCGATCGGCGGCTGGTTCGTGTGGCGGCCCGAGGCACCGGAACCGGTGCAGCTGATCGCGGGAGGCTCCGGCATCGTCCCGCTCATGGCGATGATCCGCACCCGGGCGGCGGTTCCCGGCCCGGCACCGTTCCGGCTCCTGTACTCGGTGCGTGATCCCGAGGCGACGCTGTACCGCGACGAACTGCGCGACTCGTCGAGGAACGGATCGGGCCTGAACGTCACCTACACCTACACCCGCCGGGTGCCGGAGGGCTGGAAACGCCCCGCCGGACGCGTCGACGCCGGTCTGCTCGCCACGGCCGCCTGGGCGCCGGAGACGGGGCCGACCTGCTTCGTGTGCGGGCCGACCGGCTTCGTCGAGGCCGCCGCCGGGCTGCTCGTCGCCGCCGGCCACGACCCGGCCCGCATCCGCACCGAACGTTTCGGCCCCAGTGGAGGATGACGATGACCGAGAACCACCTCGACGGGAACGCCGCCGGAGGAGCTTTGCGGGAGGTGTTCGCCGTTGATCTGACCGCAGCCACGGGTCTGTGCTCGACCTGCTCGCGGACCTTCGTCGTGGCCGAGGCGCGCCTCTACACCCGCGCCCCCGGCCTGGTGGGCCGCTGCCCCGGCTGCGAGGCCGTCCTGTTCCGGCTGGTGCGGGGGCCGGGGCGGGTGTGGCTGGATCTGCGCGGGATGACATGCGTGCAGTTCGAGCTGCCCGGCGATTCGTGACGGCTCCACCGGAACCGCCCGGGGCGTGCCCCCGTACGCCCCGGGCGAGGCGAGCTCAGCAGCGCTCGCTGGTCCTGGCGGTCGGCTCACCGCGATAGGGGAAGGGGCCGTTGCCCTTCCACCCCAGGGCCACCGTGCACACCCGCAGCGTGTCGGCACCGGACGACCACAGCTCGGTGAACCGGCCGTTGTCGCAGCGTACGTCCCTCATCGTCCTGCCGCCCGAGGAGTTCTTCGTGGCGATCGAGACACACGCGTTCCACGAGCCGTGGCTCCTTCGGTAGGACGCCCAGACGAAGAGGTAGGCCCAGTTCTTGCCGCACCCCTTGAACTGCTTCACCGAAGCGAACTCCTGGCCGCCCACGTCGACGTAGCCGGTGGATCCGATCTGCGTCACGCGGGAGCAGGCGGGGTTGGTCTCGGCCTGCGCCGACCCGCTGAAGCCGGCCAGCATCGGCAGGAGGAGCGCACTGATCGTGGCGACCTCGGCGAGTCTTCTACCCATTCGCGGACCTTCCGGTTGAGGGCGGCGCGGTTCGCCACCACCGGCAAGCATCCTGGCCGTCAGCCCTGCACTGTCCCTGTACGGCTCGGCGCGCAACCCCTGAACGATCGCCCGGCTCCCGGACAGGGATCATAAAGCCACAGGTCAGACGGCCCAGAGGGGAATCAGGGATCGTCGCCCACTAACGGACCACCTTCACGTCGAAGAAGATTCCATGCAGGTGGGGCATATAGGGGTTCCCCTGCGCGTCGACCATCTTCCAGTAGACCTTGCACGCTCCGGGCTTCGCGGGTGCCTCCACGGGAACGCTCAACAGCACCGACTGGCCCGGGCCGGTGTCGGGGATCGGCACCCTCCGAGGCGACAGGCACACGTCGCGGCCGTCCCCGGGCCCCTGGCGGCTCAGATAGCGGTCCTGCCACGGGACGGTGCCGGTGTTCGTGAGCTTCCAGGTCTTGACGAACTTCTCGCCCGTCTTGACCTGGCTGCCGTCGGGGAAGGTGACGTCCGCGTCCAGCCGCGAGCTGTCTCCGGGGATGGGGCGCTGGGAGACGGTGGGGGAGGAGACGGCGGGGGAGGGGCTGCCGGCCGGATGCCAGGACAGCCAGTACGCCACGAGACCGGTCAGGCAGGCGAGCGCGGCCATGGCGGCGACGTTGAGGAGACGGCGGCCGAGCGGGGTGCGAGGAGCGGGAAGAGCAAGCGGCGCACGACGGTCAGGCCGGGCGCCCTGCTCACCCTCCGGCCCGCCCTTCACGGTGTGCCGAGTCTCCGCCCCGGCCGTGCCCGGTCCGTCCTTCGCCGCTTCTGGTTCCGCCTCGGCTGTGTTCCGCTCGTCCTTCACGGTGTGCCGAGTCTCCACCCAGGCCGTGTCCTGCGGGCTTCCCACCGTGTGCGGTTCCGCGTCGGCGTCCTGTCCGGCCTTCGCCGTGTCCCGCGCGACCGTGTCCCGCGCGACCGTGTCCCGCGCGACCGTGTCCCGCGCGACCGTGTCCCGCGCGACCGTGTCCCGCGCTGCGTTCCCCGCGTCCTGCTCGGCTTCCGCGAGGTCGTCCCCGGCGACGTCCCGCCGGACGCCGGTCGGCCGGTCCGGAATCGTCCCCTCGGAGAGGTCGGAGAGAAGGACGTCCTGAGAACCGGCGGCCGTCGGCTCGGAGCCCGAGGCGGGCACCGGCGCGGAGCCGAGGTCCGCGGTCGCGAGAGGCTGAGGCCGGGACGGCGTCACGGACACCAAAGACTCGGAGAGGTCGGAGAGGTCCGGGACGAAGGCCGCGCGCTCGGCGGCGTCGACGCCGTGTTCGGCCAGGATCTCCTGGTGCAGGCGGCGCAGCTCGGGCTGCGGGTCGGTGCCGAGTTCCTCGGCGAGGGTCCTGCGGAGCCGTTCGTACACCGTCAGGGCCTCGGCGGACCTGCCGGTCACGTGCAAGATCTTCATCAACCGATAGTGGAGGGGCTCCCGCAGGGGGTTGTGCGCCGCGAGGTCGGCCAGATCGGCGACCATGGTGGCCGGAAGCCTCTTCTGGGTGAGGCACAGGTCCGCGTACGCCTCCATCGCCGACAGCCGCAGCTCCTGCGAGTGCGCCACCTGCCGCAGGACGCAGGGAGTCTGCGGCACGTCGGCGAACGGTTCCCCCCGCCACAGTGCCAGCCCCTGCTCCAGCGCGGCCATGGCCGCCGCCGGTGTCTCGGCGGCATCGGCCAGGGAGAGGGCCTCCTGCAGGCGCGCGATATCCGTGCCCGCGCTGTCGAGGTTCAGCTCGTATCCCCCGGGACGGGTGAGCAGAACCGCCCCGGTCTCGGCGGGATCCGCGATGGAGCGGAGCAGCGTCCGCAGCCGGGAGGCCCGGACCTGGACGGCGTTGGCCGGATCGGCGGGTGAACGGCCTTGCCAGAGGACGTCGGCGAGGTGTTCGGCGGAGACCGGCTGGCCGGGATGGGCGAGCAGCTCACCGAGGAAGGCACGGTCCATGGCGGCGGTGGGGGCGGTGGACTGCCCGTTGTGCGTAACCGCCAGAGGGCCAAGTACCAGAAAATCCACGAAGCGGAGTATCCCATAACGCCCCGTTTGGCTTGGGTTGTCTCCAGCAGTGGATCAAGGCCCCCGTACGGCAGGCCGTACCGGCCGCGATCAGTAGGCGACGGCCCGCGGGCGGTACGGCTCGGCGAGGAAGGCGAGTTCCCCGTCCGTCAGGGCCAGGTCCACCGCGGCGACGGCGTCGTCCACGTGCTTGTCCTTGGTCGCGCCGACGACGGGGGCGGTGACGCCCGGCTGGTGGAGCAGCCAGGACAAAGCCACCTGGGCCGGGGGGACCTGGCGTTCCCCGGCGACCTGGGCGACACGGTCGAGGATCTGCCGGTTGTTGTCCGCGTCGGTGTAGAGGGCGCCGATGCGCGCGTCGGTTTCGGCGCGGGTGGTGGCCTCGTCGGATCCGGCGCGGGCGAGCAGTCCTCGGGCCAGCGGGCTCCACGGGATCAGGCCCACGCCCTGGTCGGCGCAGAGCGGGTTCATCTCCCGCTCCTCCTCGCGGTAGAGCAGGTTGTGATGATTCTGCATGGACACGAACTTTGTCCAGCCGTTGATCTCGGCTGTGTGCTGGGCCTTGGCGAACTGCCAGGCATACATGCTGGAGGCCCCGATGTAACGCGCCTTTCCGGCACGCACCACGTCGTGCAGGGCCTCCATGGTCTCCTCGATCGGGGTCTCGGAGTCCCAGCGGTGGATCTGGTACAGGTCGACGTAGTCGGTGCCCAGGCGGCGCAGCGAGTCGTCGATCGCGGAGTGGATGTGCTTGCGCGACAGGCCGCGGTCGTTGACGGCGTCACCCATCGGGAAGAAGACCTTGGTGGCCAGCACGTAGTCGTCCCGGCTGGGGAAGATCTTGCGGAGCAGGCGGCCGGTGACCTCTTCGCTGCTGCCGGCGGAGTAGACGTCGGCGGTGTCGAAGAACGTCACTCCCGCATCGGCGGCTCGACGCACGATCGGCTCCGAGGCGGCCTCGTCGAGGACCCACCCGCTCCACTTGGCGGGGTCTCCGTAGCTCATCATGCCGAGGCACACCCTCGACACCTTCATGCCCGTGGACCCCAAACGCACATATTCCATTGTGAAACCTCCCGATCTTCATGACCCGCATCCACCCTAATCGGGAGACCATCTGTGAATCGGCACGGTCAGGGTGCCGCCGTCCTGCGGTTTTTCCTCGACCGGCGACGACCTCCGTGCGGTCGTGAGGAGCGGGCGGCTATGCGCGCGGAGTGGCGGCGGCGGCGATCTGATAGACCGCTCGTTCTTGGTCGGCGAAGTGGGTGCCGGCCATGTAGGGCCGGGCGGGGTTCCAGATCTGATCGAGGCCGAAGCCGCCGGAACTGCTGGAAACGAAGTGAGAGACGACGCCGATGAGGGTGCCTGTGCCGGTGGCCGGGTCGAAGGTGTCGAACCAGGGTCCGCCGCTGGAGCCCTGGGCCTGGGCCGTGGGCATGATGTCGTCGAAGTTGCCGCCGGTGTCGGGGGTGGTGGTGCCGCGGGAGACGATCAGGGCCCGGCCGTCGTAGGCGCGCACCTGGCCGGCGGGGACGCCGTTGGCTCCGGGCTTGCCGAACAGCGGCAGGTTGTTGCCGTCGTACTGCGGGGCGTACCACTGCGCCGACCCGGCGGACGAGGTCCGGTTGAAGGTGGGGTAGCCGAACGCGGTCATGAACTGGCCGCGTGGGTGGTCGAACGCGATTGCCTGCCCGCCGGTGATGTCCTGGATCGGAGCGGTGGCATCGGGGTTGTCGACCAGAAACGCGGCCATGTCGTTGCCGCTGAAGTTGTTCTTGTTCCGCGACCAGGTGTTCGTGAGCCATACCCGGGTGACGCCCCACACGCCGTAGGGGGCGATGTCCGGGCCGGGCAGCGGCGTGTTCCGGACGTAGTCGTTGATGGCTTGTGGATCGGTGAGGTTGGCGGGGATGCGGGTCAGATGTGTGCCGTCGAAGCCGGGAACGAACACGGCGTTGACCGCGATGTGATTCGGCCCGTTCAAGTTGCTGGCCAGTTGCTCTCGAAAGCAGTGCCCGGCGGTGACCGCGACGCTGCGGTTGGCGCTCTGCACCACGGTGGCGGTGCAGGCTGCCAGGTGGTCGAACTGGCCGGTGGCGGCGTCGTTGACCCGCAGCAGCAGTTTCCCGGCGGTTCCGGTGATCAAGCCCTGTCCCTTCCAGGGCGCGGCCAGGTCGTTCCATCCGTCGGCGGGGGGAACGGCGTCCGAGCCTCGCCCGATGGCGTTGCCGGTGTCGTCGTTGAGGGCGGCCGCCGCGATCCTGCCTGTGGTCCAGTGGTTGATCTCGGCCCGCAGGGCGCTTTGATAGCCCGCTCCGGCCGGCACCATCCGGGCCATTTCGTACGGGGTGGTGTCGGCGTGCGCGGCCGGTGCGAGACCGCCGGCCGCGGTCGCGGTCACGGCCAGGAGCACCGTGGCGGCGAAGGTGCCGACCCGCGTGGGTATCGATGTCATACGACGGCTCCCATCTTTGACCGACCAGTCGGTCATATCAGATCGGCCATACACTGATCGGGAACGGATTCACCGTCAAGGATGTGTGGCCGAGATCACAGCACGGCTGTATCGGGAAGGATGTTGCTCATGGCGCGGCCCGCAGGCCCAGGACGTGAAGCGCTGCTGCGTGCGGGACTCCACGTCGCCCAGGAGCGCGGATTGACCGGGATGTCGGTCAACGCCGTGGTCGAGGCGGCCGGAATGTCCAAGGGGAACTTCTACCAGCACTTCACCGACCGCAGAGACTTCCTGCGTGCGTTGCACCGCCTCTATCACGACGAAGCCGAACGGCGGCTGGCCGCCGCGGTGGGCCACCTGCCCCCCGGGCGGCGACGGCTGATCCAGGGCATCACCTTCCACCTCGACATGTGCCTGGAAACCCGTGCCACCCGGGCCATGCTGGTGCAGGCCCGCACCGACGCCGATCTGTTCGACGAAATGCGCGCCCGCAACGACCGCACCGCCGCCCTGGTCGTCGACGACCTTGCCGCCATCGGCTGGGACCCGCCCGAACCGGTCGCCCGGATGATGGTCACCATGGTCGGCGACGTCAGCCTCGAAGAACTCTTCGACGGCCACCGCCGCGACGATCTGCGCGACGCCTTCTTCCGGCTCCTGCTGCGAGAACCCACCCGCTCAACTCTGACCACCCGATGACAGGCGGGATCGAGATACGCCGTCGACCGGGCTTCGGCACGAATCCCGTGGTGACGTGAGTCGCTGCGCGGTCCACGAGAGCGGGATTCTCCGCTGGAGCGGATGAAGCCGGCCCGGCCGTACATCTGCCGTTTCAGCGGGTGGGAAGTCACGTGGAAGCCGGCTCCGGGTGATCGGGTCTCCTCCGACGCCTGGCAGGTCCTCCGCCCGGCCCGCCGACATTCGCCGACCGCCGCACCGGCGAACACGTGCGCCCGCTGTTCGCCTTCCGCGACCGTCGAGTCTCCACCTCTTCCATCGACGACACCGTCATCCTGACGCTCTGCCGCAAGGCCGACGTCCCGGCCGCCGATATCCGTGGGAACATCACCGGCCACCGAGCCCGGTCCACGATCGCCGGCCGCGGCTCACCACTGGTCGGGGTTCACGGCGCCCAGCCAGCGCCAGTCCCACGCCTTGCCGTACCTCTCCTGGTATCCCGCCGTGATGAACTTCTCACGGAGCGCGGCGCGGGCCGCCTGGTCCCCGATACGATGCTTCTCCTCGCTGGTCATCTGTGGCTGCCCGGACTGGAGACGGGCGTACCACTCCGCGTCGATCGCGCGGTCGTAGGCCGACCGGTAGTCGTCGATCACGGTGACGTCCCCGCGCTCGCTCTCGGCCAGCTGCTGGGCGAACTCGTGCGCCTTGACATCGCCTTCGACCTCTTCGTCGAGCGACGCCTCGATGAATTCCTGCCGTCCCATCCGGAGGGGATCAGGGGTGTTCTGGTTGCGGGCGTGGTTGACCTCGTGCACGAAGGTCTCGGCCAGTTCCTGCGGCGACCGCTCATCGGTCAGCCCGATTCTCAGGACATCCGTCGTGTCGTCAAAGTCCCCGGCCGTCCGGTAGCCGTTGGCCATGTCACTGATCTCACCCTTGTGAAAGAGAACGGTGACGCCGTGCTCCCGCGCCCAGGCCAGCGCCTCGCGCCCCGCGGGAGTCTTGACGAGCACTTCCTCGGCCTTCCTGCGCGCCTCCTCGTCGGGCGACTTGAGGCCGTACGAAATGAGGTAGCGGATCGCGTGTCCGGCGGGGTAGGCCGGGGGCAGCAGGAACAGCAGTGGGTCGGTCAGGATCCCCTTGGCCCTGACCAGGGTGCCGAGCACCACCTCGCCGATGTGCTTGCGCGCCTGCAGCAGCAGGGTCCGCAGCGCCACCCGCACCCCCACCAGCCGCGATGCCCAGAGGAAGTAGCCCAGGGGACCGGCAGCCAGAGCGCGGGCCAGCGACACGGCGAGCACCACGAGGTAGTAGAGAACGAGCATCTTCCAGACGGCCCGCAGCACCACGACGGCCATGGTGCCCACGGCGGTCAGGTCCGCGGCCGCCGCGCCCGCCGCCAGCCGGTGGCCCGGCCCTTCCTTGCCACGCCACGTGGCCTGGAAGGCGTCCACGTCGGCGCCCTGGTTGGTGGTCATGAGGTGCTCGGCGGCGGGTTCGATCTGCTTGGCGGCTTTGCGCAGGTCGTCGCCGAGATCGCTCCAGGCCCCGGCTGTCGCCAGCCGCTCGGCGGCGTCGTCGTCAGGCAGCGGGGCGGCATCCTTGACCAGGGCGTACATCGACGCCAGCATGCCAGACAGCTCCACCTGCTCACGCGCCCCGTCGGATGGAGGCGATGCTGGCCGCCTCGCCGGCGCGGTGGTTGGCGGAGGCCGTAGTGATCTTGTCGGCGATCCCGTTCAGGTGGCCGATCAGCGCCGTGTACGCCTGCGGCGCGTGCTGCAGGATGCCGTCGTACTCGTCGTCGAACTCGGCGCCCGGCGCGCCACGGTCACCGTCGGACCGGCCTGGGGTCGCGGCGAGGGTGCGCCGGACGAGATCCTCAAGTCTGTCTGCGGCCTTCTGGATGGTGATGGCGGTGGATCGCAGACTGTCGTGGTCGACCTGCAGGCCCCGCTCCCGGCTCTCTGGTGGCATGGGTCAGAGAATACGAACACCCGTCTGCCGGCTCGATGAACGCGGTGTGATCATCAGGACAACGACAGAAGACGATCATGTGTGTGCCGTGAGGCGGTGGGTGGACCATGCGTGTGCCGTCGGGCGGTGCCGATGCCGGAAGCCGAGGTCACGAGTCGGCGATCTCGACTCTCTGCCGGAAGGCGGTGGCGTCGGTCAGGTGGCGGATGATCCAGTCCGCGATGTTCGCCCTGGTGGCGCTGCCCGCCTTGGGAAGGTGGCCTCCCACCGACACCTGGTAGCCCTGGGTGCGCGGGCCCTCCTTGAGCATGGGCACCCGCACGATCGTCCAGTCGAGGCCGGAGCCGGCGACCTCTGCCTCCATCCGGGCCAGGTCGTGGTGGATGTGGTGATAGATCCGGCCCACCACGAACTCGGACACCAGCCGCTGCGCGAGTGGCAGATGCCCGGTTGACAGTCCGGCGGAGGACATGACGACCAGGCGTCGCACCGACGCCGCCTCCGCCGCGCGGATCACGTTTCGCGCGCCTTCGGAGAACAGGGCCGTCCTGCCGCGCCCCTTCACACCGAGCGTGACGACCACGGCATCGTGTCCTCGCAGAGGTTCCCGCAGGTCATCGGGATCCAAGACGTCGGCTCGCGCCACGCGCAGCCGGGGGTGTTTCGTCCCCATCGTGCCCGGAGACCGGACCAGCGCCGTGACCTCGTGGTTCTCCTCCAGGGCCTGTTCGACCAGGAGGCCGCCCGTACGGCCCGCCGCTCCCACGACAGCAACCTTCATCGCTCGTCCTCTCGTTCGGTGCGCGAATTCATTCAGTCATACATACTGTATGAACAAATGTAAGCCACAGAAGGAGTGATCGTGATGAGCGCAGGAGAGCGCGAGATGCTGGAGCGGCTGATGCGCTACATGCAGCCGGAGAAGGTGCTGCCCTACCTTCGTGACGCGGACGAGACCAGGCTCGCCGCCGTGCTCGGCGCGCGGCCCGGGGCATACCGGCAAGTGCGCGAGGAGTTCGCCTCCCAAGTGCGCGAGACGGCGGTGGAGCTGCTGAAGGACGAGGCGATCGCCGAGCAGGTCGAGCGGCTGCCCTTCAAGCCGGGAGACACGATCGTCGGCATCGGCGAGAGCGACACTGCGGACCTGTTGTCATGGCTGGAAATCCTGCGGCAGCTCCTCGACCTCCGGCGGAAGGCCGACGGCATCACGGTGCTCAACACCGCGGTGTCCGGCCAGACCACCACGGAGGCGCTGTCCCGGTGGGCGGCGGCGGGCGGCCGGGCCGCCTGGGTCCTTTGCAAGCTCGGTGCGAACGACGCCCGCCGGGCCGGGCATGAGGGGCCGACCCTGGTCAGCCCCGCCGAGACGCGGCGCAACCTGACCGCCATGCGCGAGCTCTCCGCCCCCGGGGCGCAGTGGATCTGGATGACGCCCCATCCCGTCGATGAGGAACGAATCGAGGCCTTCGCCCCCTTCCGTCACCAGCGGGTGAGCTGGCGCGGCGACGACATCGCCGCGATCGCCGCGAGTATCCGCGAGCGCGAGGAGCCGGTGGCGGACGTGCACGCGGCCTTCTCCGCCGACGCGCGTCACGACCTGCTCGGGCAGGACGGGGTGCATCCGACGCCCGCCGGGCAGCGGGTGACCCTCCTCACCCTGCTCGCCGCGCTGACCGCGGCGCCCGGCCCTTCCTGACGCGTCATCGCGCCGCGTCGGGCATACTTCGGCTGCCGGACAGGAGCCGGCCGGACAGGAACCTGCCCGGCAGACACCTGCCCGGCAGGGGCCGGTCGGGCAGAAGCCCGCCGGACGGAGATCGCCGCACGGAAGGTGCCGGACGGGAGCGGGAGGTGGCTGCGGATGTCTCCACGGTCCTACCAGATGGGACGGCGTCAGACCGATGTCGACGAGACGCGCAGGCGTGTCGTCGAGGCGGCGAGGGAACTCCTGGCCGAGACGGGGACCTTCGCGGTCGACGCCGTCGCCCGCAGGGCCGATGTCGCGCGGGCCACGGTCTACTACCAGTTCGGCTCGAAGGTCGGCCTGCTGCAGGCGCTGTGTGACCATCTCGCCGAGAGAGGCGGCATGGAGCGGCTGGCGGAGGTCTTCACCCTGGCCGAGCCGAGGAAGGCCATAGAGGAGTTCGTCCGGGTGATGGGCGGGTTCTGGGCCACCGACCGGGTCTGCACGCGACGGCTTCGCGCGCTGGCCGCTCTCGACGACGAGGTGGGCCAGGTGATCGCGGCCCGTGACGAGATGCGGCACCGGGCCGCCGGCGTCCTGGCCGGCGGCCTCGGCGCGGCTGACGGGCGGGACGATCTCGTCGACATGCTGTACACCCTGACGAGCTTCGAGACCTTCGACACGCTCGCGAGAGGTCGCGCGCTGGACGAGGCGACGCCCGCGATCATCCGGCTCGTTCACGGGGTGATCGACGGCGGCTGACCGCCGCCGGGCGGCGGTCAGCCTCCCGCCAGCCTGGCCGAGTCGTTCTCGTAGCGGCCGTCGAGCCGGGCGGTGAGGGTTTCGACCCAGCGGGCGGGCAGGTCGGCGCGTGCCGCGAGCAGCCGCCGGATGCCGTCGAGGTCGTCTCGCTCGACGTTCATGACGCGGTTGACCTCGGCGACGGTGAGTCCGCGGCCGGGCGCGTCGAGCAGGTGGAACGACTGCCCGCGGGCCACCACGCCCGGAGCGAGCACGCGCCGGTAGAACCCGGTCCGGCCGGTCGCCTGCAGGTCGACGGGCAGCCTCTTCGCGCCCGGCCGCATGGCGTGTCGGGCGGTGAGCTTGAAACATGGCCGCCGAGGCTGGCTCACTTGCACGACCGCGGTGCCGATCCGGTAGGTCGCGCCGATCGTCACTTCGTCGTCGACCAGGCCGGCGGTGGTGAAGTTCTCTCCGAACGCCGCCGGGCCGAGCGGTCCGCCGAGCCGGTCCTCGATGTGGCGATAATGCTCCCCGGGATAAACGCACACGGCCTTGTCCGGCCCGCCGTGGTGGCGCCGGTCGCCCTGCTCGTCCCCGTCCAGGCCTTCGACGCCGAGCGCGACCGGTCCCTCGACGGGGGACTTGACGAACGCGGACGGTACCGGCCGTCCTCGCCAGGGGAGGAGGCCGGTCCGCCCGACATGCACCGCGAGCAACCTCACGACAGCATCCGGTCGAGCAGGCGGCCGAGGAGCGCGCGCCCGGCGCGTTCGACGGTGACGGCGTGTTCAGGGTCCAGGGCCGTCCCGTCCGGCAGGTGCGGCTCGACCGCGGCGCGAAGGCCCGCGTCGAGTTCGGCATGGAACTGGAGGCCGTAGGCGTGCTTCCCGGCCCGGAACGCCTGGTTGGCATAGGCCCTGCTCTCCGCCAGTCGTACGGTTCCCGGGGGAGGCGTGAAGGTGTCGCCGTGCCAGTGGAACACGGGCAGGACCCGTCCGGCAGGTCCGAAGGCCGGGTCACGCCGGCCGTCCTCGGTCAACGTGACCGTGCCGAGCCCGATCTCGGGGGCGGGTCCCTGGACGATGCGCGCGCCGAGTGCGGCGGCGAGGAGTTGCGCGCCGAGGCACACCCCGAGCACCGGGATGCCCCGCTCGACGGCCGTGGCGAGCAGCGCCCGCTCGGCGGCCAGATGAGGGTGGTCGGTGTCGTCGAACGCGCCCATGGGTCCGCCCATCACGACCAGCCCGTCGAGATCCTCCGCCGCGGGCAGAGGATCACCCCGGTACGGCCTGCGCAAGTCGAGGACGATGCCCCGCTCGGCCGCGACGGTCGCGATGCTGCCCGGCCCCTCGAAGTCGACATGCTGCACCACCGACCAGTTCACCACGTTTCCACCTTGTCCTTCCTTGACCCGACCGTCCCGGACGGTTCAGCATTCCGGCACGGAAAGAAACATAGGAGTCCTAACTATAAGAGGCGGGCGATGACGACGATCATCAAGGGGTACGGCTATGGCACGGCCGACCGTTCCCCTTGATCACCGCGACCATCCACCCGTTCCTGGCGAAGAAGAGGCATTCCGAGACTGAGGTCGAAGAGATGTTCCAGGCGTGGTTCAAGGCCGTCGTCCTGCAGGTCGCGCTGTGGGCACGCGCCTACGCTGATGTGCGTGAATGGTGATGGATCCGACGACCGACTCGACCGCCGCCTGGCGGACGCGCTCGAACGACTGACCACCGCGGTCCGGACACTGGCGGTGACCGGCGCCCAGGCGCACGGGCTGAGCGTGGTCCAGCTGCACGCGTTGCTCGCCCTCGCCTCCCATCCGGCCGAGCGCCGGCGGGTGGGGGCGCTGGCGGAGGAGTTCGCGGTGACCGCGCCGACGATGAGCGACGCGGTCGGTGCGCTCGAACGCAAGGGGCTGGTCGCCCGGACCCCGGTTCCCGGTGACGCGCGACGCCGCGAACTGGTCCTCACCTCGGACGGCGAACGGCTCGCCGCCCGGCTCGACGGCTGGGACGATCCGCTGGTCGATACCGTGGGCGCACTGCCCAGAGGGGAGCGGGAGGCGCTGCTGCGGGCGGCGCTCGACCTCATCGCCGGGATGCATCGGGCCGGTGTCATCACCGTCGACCGCAGCTGCGTGTCCTGCCGGTTCTTCCACCGTGACGTCCGTCAGGACCCGGGCGCGCCGCACTTCTGCGCGTTGCTGGAGCAGCCCCTGCCGCCGGCCGACCTTCGCGTCGACTGTCCGGAGCACCTGCCGGGTGAAGAAATCTCCGAAATCTCCCGACTTTGATGACCCGGGCCTCGCCAAGACCGACAATCCCCCTATGAGTTCATCCGGTCACGACCATTCCCTGCCCCCGGCTCGCGTCGAGGAGGTCTCCGACGGCGTCTACGCCTATATCCAGCCCGACGGGAGCTGGTGGATCAACAACACCGGATTCCTGGTCGGGCGGCGGGGGGTGATCAGCGTGGACTCCTGCTCCACCGAGCGGCGCACCCTGGCCTACCGTGAGGCGATCAGATCGGTCACCGACCGGCCGATCACGACGCTGATCAACACCCATCATCACGGTGACCACACCTTCGGCAACTTCGTCTTCCCCGAGGCGACGATCGTCGGGCACGAGCGGACCCGGGAGATGATCCTCGCCGAGGGGATCCCGGCGTATCGCACGATGGCCTGGACCGAGGTGGACTGGGGAAACCTTGAGGCCTGCCCCCCGTTCCTCACCTACACGGACGCGGTCACCGTCCACTCCGACGGGCTGCGCTGCGAGGTCCGGCACGTCGGCGTTCCCGCGCACACGACCAACGACTCGATCGTGTGGATCCCCGAGCGGTCGCTGCTGTTCGCCGGCGACCTGGTCTTCAACGGCGGGACGCCGTTCGTGATGATGGGCTCGGTCCGGGGCTCGATCGCGGTGCTCGACAGGCTCAGGGAACTGAACGCCCAGACGATAGTGCCGGGGCACGGCGGGGTGTGCGGGCCGGAGATCATCGACCACGTGCAGGGGTACCTGCGGTTCGTGATGGCCACCGCGGAGCGCGGCAGGGCGGCCGGTCTGTCGCCGCTGGAGACGGCGCGGGAGACCGACCTCGGTGAGTACGGCGAGCTGCTCGACCCCGAGCGCATCGTCGGCAACCTGCACCGCGCCTACGCCGAGCTGGACGGCCTGCCTCCGGGGGAGCCGATCGACGTGGTCACCGCGGTCCTGGAGATGGTCGACTTCAACGGCGGCAAGCCGTTGACCTGCATGGCCTGACCCGTCCCGCGTGACCTGCCCGGTCACCCGCCCGCCCGGTCTTCTCGAACCGCCTGCCGAGGCTTCCCGAACCATCCGGCCGGGCGCCCGCTGGAGCGCCCGGCCGGGTGAGCGGCGGAGCTCAGGACAGGTGGCGCGCCCACCATTCGAGGACGGCCTCGAAGCGCTGGAGGCGGTGCCGGGGACGGCCGCTCCGGCTCAGCTCGTGGCCCTCGCCCGGGAACAGCAGGAACTCGGCCGGGGTGCCGTTGCGGCGCAGGGCGACGAACATGCGCTGGGCCTGTTCGACCGGGCAGCGCCAGTCCTCCTCGGAGTGGACCACGGCGAACGGCATGTCGATCCGGTCGGCGTGATAGAGCGGGCTCATCGCGCGCTGGGCCTCGATGTCGGGGCCGCAGTAGGCTTCGGCGAAGAACCAGCCGATGTCGGAAGAGCCGGTGAAGGAGTCCCAGGCGTTGACCGCCCGCTCGCTCCAGGCGGCCTTGAACCGGTTCCCATGGTGGGCGGCCAGCCAGCTCGTCATGAATCCGCCGTAGGAGCCGCCCATCACGCCCACCCGCTCGCCGTCGCACTCGGGCCGAGCCAGTGCGGCGTCCAGCAGGGCGAGCACGTCGTCGGCGTCCACGGTGCCGAACTTGCCGATCACGGCCTGGCCGTGGGCCTGGCCGTACCCGTTCGAGCCGCGGGGGTTGGGCAGGACCACCGCGTAGCCCGCGGCGGCGTACACCTGGGTCTCGTCCAGGAAACCCCACCCGTAGTGATGGAACGGGCCGCCGTGCACGTTCAGCAGGACCGGGTGCGGGCCCTCGCCCTCGGGCAGGGCCAGCCAGCCGTGGACGGGGTAGCCGTCGGCGGACACGGCGGTGATCTCCTGGAGCGGGCGGACTCCGGGCAGCGGCCCGGAGAAGTCCGCGAGCGTCCCCTCCGGGGTGACCACCTCGCCCGGGCTCTCCGGGGTGGACACCACCGCGACGATCCGCCCGCCGTGCGCGGTGAACGCCTTGACGTTCGCCTTCTCGCCCAGCACGACGGTGAGTTTCTCCAGGGGGGCGTCGAGGGCGTCGAAGGGAATCAGCCGCAGCTCGACCGCGCCGCGTACATGCACCGCGGCCAGCACGCCGTCCTCGACCGGGACGACGGGCATCGACTCGACGTCCACCGACTCCTCCTCGGTCAGCCGCGTTCCGGCAGTCGGCTCGCCGCCGATCCGCAGCGGGGCGCGGTAGAGACCCGTGTTGCGGCCCACCACGTGGATGCCGGAGTAGGCCGGGCCGAGGTAGAGCACGTCCCCGCCGGGGAGCGCGACGGGGTGGTCGGCCGACCCGTCGCTGCGCACCACGAGGATCGGCGCCCCGCCGTCGGCGGGGACGGCGTACAGGTCGGTGTACAGGCTCTCGCCGTCGAGGTCGCGGCTGGCCGAGACCAGCACGTGTTCACCATCGGGGGTCCAGGCGGGGAAGCCGACGTCGTAGGGGCCGTCGGTCAGCCGCACCGGCTGGGGGATGTCCGCCTGGGCGTTGACCACGAACAGGGCCGGCCGCCGGTCGAGAGTGAATCCGACGCCGTCGCGCCGGTAGCTGAACCCGGTGATCCGGCGCGGCGCCTCGGCCTCCGATCCCACGCCCTCCTCGGTGCCGTAGCGGCCGTCTTCGGGGACCCGGGCGACGAACGCGATCCGGCGGGAGTCGGGCGCCCAGACCGGGGCGCCCGCGCCGAGCGGCAGGTCGGTGAGGGGGCGCGCCTCGCCGCCACCGGTGGGCATCACGTGGAGCTGCGGCTTCTCACCGGCGCCCGCACGGAGGAAGGCCACCCAGGCCCCGTCGGGGGAGATGCGTGGTGCGCTGTCGTGGTCGCCGTAGGTGAACCGGACGGGCGGGCCGTCCTCGGGGAGCCGCCACAGGCTCCCGCGATAGGCGTCGGCTTCCAGGTCGGGCCGGGTGACGTCGACAAGGAGAAGATCGTCGTGAAGGGTGACGTTGCCAGGGGTGTGCAGCAGGACAAGGTCTTCTGGACGCATGTCCAGCGACGCTATCACCGTATTCATCATCTTCTGAGGGGCTTGGACGCTGGTTTGAGGGCACTGGTCGATCCACCGGCATCGAAGTGGAAAATGCGCTTCTGTCCCCCTTGCTAGCTCCTTCCCAAGATTTGAATAGATCCGATGGGAAAGGTCATTGGGTGTCCGCCCATGTCGTGTCACGTTGGGAGAAACCTCTGATCAAGGGATGTTCCATGATCTCTGCCAGGCAGATGGTCTCCCGTGTCGTGTACGGCTCCCGCTACGACCGTGTGCCCTGGGGACAGCGGATTTACGTCCGTCCCGGGGAGAGGCTCGTCAGGGAGGTCCAATGGCGGCTGCGGATCCACCGGGCCCCTGTCATCTCGTTGCACGACTACCGCAAACGGACACGTCTGGGTGAGATCGAGGAGTTCGTCGGCTGCCACCTGTGCGGGGAGACCCGGCAGCAGCTCATGTTCCGCCCGGCCTGCACCAAAGGCAGGTGGAGCTACCGGGTGGTGCGCTGCCCGGCGTGCGGCTTCCTTTACCGAAATCCCAACATCCGGCCCGAACGGCTCGGAGACCTGTACGCCACCGGTTACAGTGCATTTTTGAGCGGTGACTACGCGGCCAACCGGCAGCGGCGCTACCGGCTGACGATGGACGCCTTCTCCCCGGTGTTCGAAGAGGGCGGGAAGCGGCGGCTGCTCGACTTTGGCTGCGGGGCCGGTCTCTTCCTGCAACTGGCCGAGGAACGCGGGTTCGACGCGGTCGGGGTGGACCTGTCGCCCGACTCGGTGGCCAAGGCCAATGAGCGGCTCACCCGCGCCCGGGCCCACCACGGTGCTCTGGAAGACGTGCCGGAGATCGCCGCGGGCGGGTTCGACGTGATCACTCTCTGGTCGGTCCTGGCTCATCTGCCCCGGCCGCTTGACGACTTCTGGAGGTTCCGCCGGCTGCTCGGGCCGGGCGGGGTGCTGCTGATCCTCACGGTGAACGCCGCGTCCCTGCAGCTCAAGGCTTTCGGCAGCGGCTGGAATGGGTTCACCAGGAACCACCTGATGTTCTACTCGGCCGAGACGATGCCCACTTTGCTGCGCCGTACCGGATTTGCCGGGGTGGCCTTCGCGCCCTTCTACGGCGACACCGTCGAGACGGGTACGGCAGAGCTGCCCGAGTCGTTGCGGCGCAGGCTCCGCCGCAACGTCGAGGCGAGCGACGGAGGCAACATGCTGCGCGCGCTGGCTTTCGCCGACGCCAAGGCGATCAACCGCTGGGGTGCCGAACTGAAGGTCCGGCGCCTGAGCTGAGCTGTCTGGACCATCGCCCCGCAGCAGGAAGCTCCCCGACAGCATCGCGACAGCCCCGACGCGACGAAGATGAATCGATCACCATCCGAACTGCAGGCTGATCTGCGAGCCGAGTTCCCGGAAGCCGAGTGCGCGCGCGACGCGTCGCGATGGCTCCGGACGCGCCCTCCATTGCGGCACCAACCGGTTGGCCAACGCATCCGCGACCGCCGCCGAGGCCACCGCGCGAGCCATACCTCGACCGCGATGCTCTGCCACAGTCAAGACTGACAGGTGCGCCGCTATATCCAGCCATGGCCGATATCCAGCGGCGGCGATCACATCCTGCCCCTTGCGGATGACGAAGGCCATCGAGGCGATCTCCTCCAGGCCACTTTCCTCCGCGTCCTGTTCCTCGACCGAGGCCAGCAGCGCGCGGACGTCGTGGTGACCCGCTGGCAGGCGTTCGACCTGGGCATCGGTATGGGCGGCAGCGAAATCCCCGTCATCGAGGTATGCCAGCGTTGCCGGTCCCAGCACACTGAGGACTGGCAGGGTTGCCGGGAACTGAGCGAGATCGATGCCGGCCTCTCCGACCTGGCCGGCCAGAGCCTCTTGTAATGGCTCGATCAGCTCAGGGCCAGGCACAGTGGCCAGAATTGCGCCGTCCAACGTGACGATCCCCGCCCAACCTGGCGGGCACAACCACGACTCTGGCGAAAGCGCGACGCTCACACCTCCACGCATGGGAAATGTGACTGGCACGCGAGCCAACATCGCCCACATCTCACGTGCCCGATCCAAGGAACTCGACGACATTCGTCCATGATCCTCGCTGAGGGAGAGCGGAGCCAATCCGTTTATCTCCGGATTGCGACTACAAACCGTCCATCTGCAGGCAAAGCAGGGCAACCTCTCAATGGCCGTTACTTCATATTCGCAATAACGTGCCCGCTATCCCGCCCCGGCGGGCCTCACGCCGAACCAACTCGGCGCGCAAGCGGCCTTCATTCCGCTCACGGTGCTCCGCGACAGCCTTCCGGGAGGCCCGACATGAGCAGCCAGTAAGAGCGTGACTCGTCTGGCGATAAGAGGCCAGCTCCGATTGATAGAGCTTGGCCCTCAGGGATATCATGCCGACTCCCTGATCACCGAATCGACTCAGAATGGTGACCTGATGTCCAGATTCAAGGGAGTTCTGCTCGACTGGCGCGGCACGCTCGCCATGCCCCCGCTGTACCGTCAATGGGTTAAAACTGCCCTTGATCGCCTCGGTCGTCAGACGACCACAGAGGCGATCGACGCCGTACTCACTTCGCTTCGCGCCGCTGACCGGTCGGCACTGGACACTTCATACATCGATACCGGCACGGCAGTGCACCGATCGGCCTACTACGAGTGGTTCAGGGCGGCTGGATTAGACGAGCCGCTTGCCGACTCGCTCTACGCGGTGGAGTCGGATGCCTCGATGAATCATTTCGCTGAGGATGCTGAACTCCTCCTGGCCACCCTCCATGAGGCGGGGGTGCGAATCGGAATCGTCAGTGACATCCACTTCGATATACGTCCCTGTTTCGCGGACCGTCGCACCACCCGGGGAACGAGGTGGAGTGAGTTCATCCACACTTGGGTGCTTTCCTATGAGTTGGGTATCGCCAAGCCTGACCCTTCAGTGTTTGCGGTGGCGCTGGAACGTCTTGGTTTCACAGCTGAGGAGGTTCTCATGGTCGGTGACAGGGCCGGATGGGATGGCGCGGCCGCCGAAGTCGGAATCACGACTCTGCTGCTGCCTCAACTGCGTGCTGTCAGCGAACGACGTCTGCACCGCGTCCTTGATCTAACGGTGCCGGGCTGGTCCGGAAGCGTATAAGGCGCAGGAATCCCTCGGTTATCTGGGGTTGTCAAGCGAACTAGCTGGTCAGCCGTTTGAAGGTCGTTAAGCCACGTAAGGCAAGTAGGTTGGCCATGGCTGCCGCGCCTGGCCGCAGGAACGTGAAGCGGGCCCCACGCTGTGAAGCTCAATCCCCGAGCTGTTGGTGATCACTCCTAGCTAAATATTCGCTGTGCCTGGGCGACGTGCGTTCGTAGGATCCGTGCATGACGGACGAGAATGAGCGGGCAGTGCAAGCGGCCATCGATGGTGAGTTGCGGCTTCTCGATCCTGAGGTGCGTGCTTCTCCGACCCTTGTCCAGGAGCTTCTGGATCCGGAGTTCACCGAAATCGGAGCCTCTGGACGCTGGTGGGACGCGGAGTCGATCCTCACGGTGATGAGTGCGGGAACGGTGAGTCCGGAGTCGCCGGTCAAGGTCAGCGAGATGTCTGGGGCCGTGCTGGCTCGGGGGATCGTTCACCTGACGTACTTTGCTGACAATCAGGGGCGCCGGGCATGGCGGAGTTCCTTGTGGCGCCTGACGGAGACTGGCTGGCGCGTCTACTTTCATCAGGGCACTTTGACTGGACGCATCGAGTAGTAATGCCCTCAGACCAGAAGACCCAGGGTTTCGGGCGTTTTCTAGGCCGTCAATGCCGGTGGCGGCCACCGCCCGCTCAGGCCGGTAGTACCGAGGCAGTGCACCTGACATGCCTGAAGATTCCTGAATACTGGTGCGGCAAGTACGCGCCAGCCTTACTTGCCACACATGATTGACTACTAAGAGTCGCCCAAGATAACCCCTGGAATTACGTCGTCGGCTGCCTTCTTATGGCCGAGTATGCGCAGGCGGGCCACCCACTGGAACAGCTTTTACTACCTGTGGGAGGTCCTTCGCCGAAGGAACGCATCCGCGAATGATCTAACGACGACGAGTGACGGAGGCGGCATGCCTCGGCGCTGGCTTTCGTCGGCGCCGAGACGATCAACCGCCGGGGCGCCGGACCGAAGGTCCGGCGCCTGAGCTGAACCGCCGGTCCGGCGCGACCGGAGGTCCGTGTGCTCACCGCCTGCCGGGGTGCCTCCAGGGGGGCCGGCCGCGTCCCGTCCGGGCGGGATGCCGATCAGGCGCGGGCGCCCTGGATGTGGAAGTTGAAGTCGAAGTGACCCAGCGCCCCCCACAGGCGCAGCCAGATCGGCAGCAGCATCTCGGTGCCGCGCGCGGTGGTGATGTCGCCCAGGTCGATGACGTTCGTCCCGGGCCAGCCGAAGGAGACCAGCAGCTCGGTGACGGCCTTCTTGGCGTCGGTGTCGTCGCCGGAGATGAAGACGTCGTGCTCGCCCGCGACACGGGACGGCTCGACCATGATCTGGCAGTTCATGGTGTTGAGCGCCTTGACGATGCGGATCTCGGGGAAGGCGCGCTGGAGCTGCTCGCCGAGACTGTCGGTGTTGACCGGGTTGAGCGAGGGCGGCATGCCCTGGGAGAAGTCCAGCGGGTTGGAGATGTCGACGAGGACCTTGCCGTTGAGGTTCTCCGTGCCCGCCGCCTGGAGCGCCTGGAGGCTCACGGCGCCGGCGGTGGCGTTGACGACGATCTCGCCGAAGGCGGCGGCGTCGGCGAAGGTCGCGAGGCGCACCTGGGTGTTGTCCGCCTGCCACTGGGCGAACGGCGGGGCGCCGTGGCCGTTGGGCTCGGTGCGGGCGAGGGTCGCCTCGGGGTCGCGGGTGCCGATGACGACCTCGTGGCCGAGGGAGACGAGCTTGGTGGCCACGGTCTGCCCGACGATGCCGGTGCCGAGGACTGCGTAACGCATGCGGTGGGTCCTTCCGCGGGGTGGGAGGGAGGGGAAGCGCCGGCGCGGATCGGCCGTCCGGCGCTGAGAAAAAACTAAACCGATTCGTTCGGTATTGAAAGCAGGGGGAGCCTATCCCGCATTCCCATTGACTTCATCTTTTTCGCGTTTTGTCAGCATCGTGTCAATGGTGCGCCGCGTGACCCGCCGGCGCCTGTGCCGGACGCAGCCCGGCCAGCACCAGGTCCACGGCCTGCTCGGCCCACTCCGGCCGGCCGCCCCGGCCGGCCATGTAATCGGCGTAGAACGGGCCGAGCAGCGCCGAGACCGCCGCCTCCAGGTCCGCGTCGGCGCGGATCCGTCCCGCCTCCCGGGCACGCTCCAGCGCCTCGCGCAGCAGTTCCCGCCGTGGCAGTACCGTGCGCTCACGCAGGAGGGCGAGCAACTCCGGAGTGTGCGTCTCCTCGGCCAGGCAGGTTCCGATGAGCGCCATGCCCCGCACGCGCTCCACCGTCGCGGAGAAGTCCCGCAGGATCGCGATCAGGTCCGCGCGGACATCGCCACTCGGGGGCGGGGCGTCCACCATGCGCGCCGCCGCGAGCGCCGCGGTCAGCAGATCGGCCTTGGTCTTCCATCGCAGGTGGATGGTGGACTTGCTCACGCCCGCCGCGGTGGCGACCTGATCCAAGGTCATCCGGACATATCCCTGGGACGCCAGCAGGTCCAGGGCGGCTCTCAGGATCGCCTCGTCCTTCGCCGCCGACCGCGGTCGGCCGGCGCTCCTGCCGGACTTCACCTCGCGCGCGCTCACAGGAATCTCGTGCATGTTCACAGGGTAGGTAAATGCGGTACCGCACCGTTCGGTTTGGTTCGGTCCGAAAGCGCGCCGGAGCCGTGTCTACAGGAGGGTCAGGCCACCGTCCACGGCGATGACCTGGCCGGTGACGTAGCTCGCGTCGTCCGAGAGCAGGAAGGCCGTCACCTTCGCCACCTCCCAGGCGGTGCCCTGGCGGCCCATCGGGATCATCACCTGGTCGCGGTGCTCCCAGAGCTTGGCCGCGTCCCGCCCGAGCGGGGTGTCGATCAGGCCGGGGGCGACGAGGTTGGCCCGGACCCCGCGACCCGCGCCCTCCAGTGCCACATGCCTGGCCAGGCCGACCAGCCCCGCCTTGGAGGCGTCGTAGGCCGGGATCAGGCTGCCGGGGCGCAGCCCTGCCACCGAGCCGATGAACACGATCGAACCACCGGGGCCGAGCAGCGGGAACGCGCCTTTGCAGACCAGGAAGTGGCCGCGCAGGTTGACCGAGAACACCTTGTCCCAGTCGGCCGCGCTGGTCCCCGCCAGGGCGAGTCCGGAGCCGATCGCTGCGTTGAGCACGATGCCGTCCACCGGGCCCGCGCGACCGGCCAGCGCCTCGCAGGCGTCTCCGTCGGCGAGGTCGACGGTGATCACCTCGGCTCGCCCTCCCTCGCGGGTGACCAGTTCGGCGGTCTCGGTGGCCGAGCCCTCGTCCAGATCGGCGCAGACGACGGCCGCGCCCTGCCGCGCGGCCTCGATCGCGATCGCCCGTCCGTTCCCGACCGGTGGTTCCGGATCTGAGGACGGGCGGGTGCCCGCCCCCACGACGAGCACACGTCTACCTACCAAGCGACCGTTCACAACGATCATCGTAGTAAGTAACCTCTGATTCGTGAATCCCCGAGTCGAGCCGTTGCCTCCGGAGGAGTGGGACGAGTTCCTCGCCCGCGTGGTGGAGGGAACCGGCCCCTACAACGTCTTCACCACGCTGGCCCGCCATCCCGCGCTGTTCCGGGCGTGGATCGGGTTCGGCGCCGCGCTGCTGTACGGCACGCTGCCCGCCCGCGACCGGGAGCTCGCCATCCTGCGCACCGCCCATCACCGCGCGAGCGCCTACGAGTGGGCCCAGCACGTACGGCTGGCGCGGGAGGCCGGGCTGACCGAGACCGAGATCGAGGCGATCCGCGGCCACGGCCACGAGTGGGACCCCGAGGACCGGCTCGTCCTGGATCTGGCCGATGAAATGTATAAATCAGGAAATGTCGCCGATGAAACGTGGGACGCCCTGTGTGCCCGCTACGACGAGCCCGGCCGGATCGAACTCGTCATGCTCGTCGCCCACTACGACATGCTCGCCGTGGTCCTGAACACCCTGCGCGTGCCCCTGGAGGACACCGATCCGGCCGGGGCGTGACGCACGGCGGGGGACGGGGCGATTCCGCGGGCGCTCAGGACGGGCGGTCCCCTCCGGCCCCGCGGAAGGGCATGCCCGGCGGGGCCCGCGCGGGCCCCGGGACGACGCGCCCTCACCGCTTCGACGGCAGGATCATCGTGACGCCGGGGACGGAGCCGATCGCGGCCAGCGCGGGCCCCGCCTCGTCGAGGCCGATGGTGCGGGTGATCAGCAGGTCCGGGCGGAGAAGCCCGGCGGCGACCATCTCCAGCATCGCGGGGTAGGCGTGGGCGGCCATGCCGTGGCTGCCGAGGAGTTCGAGCTCGTAGCCGATCACCCGGTTCATCGGGAGAGCGGTGAGGCCGGGGAGCAGGCCGATCTGGACGTGGCGGCCCCGGCGGCGCAGGCTTTCGATCGACGACGCGCACGTCCCCGGGCTGCCGAGCGCGTCGATCGAGACATGGGCTCCGCCGCCGGTCAGGTCCCGGATGTCCGCGGCCACGCCGGGCCCGCCTCCGGCGCTCCGGGGGTCTCGGGCATGAGGGGCGGGCAGGGAAGGCGCGGCGTCGCCAGGCGCCGGGGCGTCAGGAGAGGCGAGGGGGACCTCGGCCGATGCGGCGCCGGTGACGCAGGCGGCGGCGCCGAACCGCCTGGCCAGCTCCAGGGCCTGGGGGGAGACGTCCACGGCGATCACCCGGGCTCCGGCCGCGGCGGCGATCATCACGGCGGACAGGCCGACGCCGCCGCAGCCGTGCACGGCCACCCACTCACCGGGCCGCACCCGGCCCACCGCGACCACGGCGCGGAACGCGGTGGCGAAACGGCAGCCCAGGCTCGCGGCGGTGGGGAAGGTCATCTCCTCCGGCAGCGCCACCAGGTTCACCTCCGCGTTCTCGATCGCCACGTACTCGGCGAAGGAGCCCCAGTGGGTGAATCCCGGCTGGGTCTGGCGCTCGCAGACCTGCTGGTCACCGGCCGCGCATGCCGTACAGGAACCGCAGGCGCAGACGAACGGGACCATCACCCGGTCGCCGGCCCGCCACGAGCCGACGCCCGGCCCGACGGCCTCGACGATCCCCGCCAGCTCGTGTCCGGGAACATGTGGCAGGACCCGGATGTCCGGGTCGTGGCCCTGCCAGCCGTGCCAGTCGCTCCGGCACAACCCGGTCGCCTCCACCCGGAGCACCACCCCGCCGGGCGGCGGCGCCGGAGTGGGCACCTGCCGGACCTGGAGATCGGACCCGAAGGCGTCGAAGACCACCGCTCGCACCGGCACACTCCTCTGACTGTCTGGTATGACGACTTTCCCGAGCATTCTCCGCACATGCGAGGCGTCGTGGGAAGGGCGGCCGGACGCGCGGTGTGTCCCGTCACACCGGGCGGGTGGTGGTTAGGACATGCGGGCTGGGACAGTAGGAGGAGGTCAGGAGAACCAACTGATCGGATGCTGTGATGGGGCAGAAAGTCGGCAAGGACCGATTCTCCGAGGCGGAGTTCGCCCGTTTCGGCGAGCGGCTGGAAGAGCAGCTCGCCGTGTTGCGCGAACTGCTCGCCAGACCGGGTTTCGGTGTCGGGCCCGCGACCGTCGGCGCCGAACTGGAGCTGTTCCTCACCACCCCCGACGGCAGGCCGTTCCCGCACAGTCGCGAGGTGCGCCAGGCCGCCGCCGACGACCGGTTCGTGCCGGAGCTCGGCCGGTTCAACCTGGAGGTCAACCTGACCCCGCTGCCGATCGCCGGGCGGCCCTTCACCGCTCTGCTGCGGGAGTTGAAGGAGACCATGTCCCTGGTGGACGCGGCGGCGGCCACACAGGGCGGGCAGGCGGTGGCGATCGGGATCCTGCCCTCCCTGAGCGAGTTCGACTTCACCAACGAGGCGCTCAGCGACGAGAGCCGCTATCGGGCGCTGAGGCGGGGCATGCGGCGGGTGCGCGCCGAGCCGTTCCGGGTGCGCATCGAGGGTGTGGAGGAGCTGGAGCTGGAGGTCGAAGGGGTCATCCTGGAGAGCGCCAACACCTCCTGGCAGGTCCATCTCCGCACGCCTCCCGCCGACTTCGCCCGCGTCTACAACGCCGCCCAGCTGGCCGCCGCCCCGGTCCTGGCGGTCAGCGGCAACTCGCCCGGCTTCCTGGGCAGGCGGTTGTGGGAGGAGACCAGGATCGCGCTGTTCGAGGAATCGGCCGACGACCGGGACGTGGAGCGGCGCGACCGCAAGGACCGGCGGGTGGGCTTCGGGTCCAGCTGGGTGCGGAGCGCCGGGGAGATATTCGAGGCGTGCGTCCGCGACTACGAGCCGGTTCTGCCGATGGTCTCGGAGAAGGAGCCGGCCGAGACGGGGGAGGCGCCGAAGCTGGCCGAGTTGCGGCTGCATCAGGGCACGGTGTGGCGGTGGAACAGGCCGGTCTACGATCCGGTGGGCGGGGGCCATCTCCGGGTGGAGATGCGTGCGCTGCCCGCCGGGCCGACCGCCGCCGACATGGTGGCCAACGCCGCGTTCCTGCTCGGGCTCACCGCCGCCATGTCCGTCGAGCCGGTCGAGGAGTTCCCCTTCGCCTCGGCCTACCGCAACTTCTACCGCGCCGCGATCCACGGACTGGACGCGCCGCTGTCCTGGCCCGGCGTGGAGGGAGAGATCCCGGCCGAGCGGCTGGTCCCGGACCTGCTCCACGTCGCCAGGGCCGGGCTGGAGCGGGTGGGGGTGGACCCGGCGGAGGCCGAATGGACGCTGGACATCATCCGGGAGCGCGCCAGGCTCCGCCGTACCGGTGCGATCTGGCAGCGGGAGGCCCTGGGCGGCCTCGGCGGCGACCCGGCGGCGCGGGCCGCCATGGTGGCGCGCTACCGGAAGCTGTCGCTGACCGGGGAACCCGTGCACACCTGGCCTCTATGATCACAAAAGGGATTAAGTACCGGCATACTCATGAACTCCATACCTTGATCCGCCAACCTGGGCGTGACCGGAGGAGAACCCCCCATGAGTGCGATGACGGCCGTACCGGCGGAACCGTTCGAGCTGCGCCGGGACGACGACGATTTCGCGACCGGGATTCAGGCCCTGGGAAAGCAGCTCAGACGCGTGACCCTCGACACCGTGCTGGCCAAGGCGAACCGTGTCGCGACCAGGAGGGGGTCCGCCGGGGCCGGGGCGTTCGGGACGATGAGGCCCCGGCCGGTGGACTGGTACTGCTTCGACGCCGATGACAACGCCGTCCTCGAGTGGTATCCCCAGGGCCTGACCTGCGCCTCCGACGCGGGGATCGGGGGAGGGACATTCGTCGTGAGCTGGTACTACAAGCCGGAGACGGGGGTCGAGAGGGGGATCCGCCTGTCCTTCCTCAACCCGGCGACGCTCCGCTACCGGCACGTCCTGCTCGTGCGGGCCACGCCCGACGGCGACATCGCCCCGATCGACATCCACGCCGGCGGCGTCGCGTGGTACGGCGACCTGCTCTATGTCGCCGACACCCGTCTCGGCCTGCGCGTCTTCGACACCCGGCACATCTACGAGGTCAACGGGGACGACAAGACCACGATCGGCAGGCAGGGCGGGGCGTACAACGCCTTCGGCTACCGCTATGTGATGCCGCAGACCGGGGCCTGGACCTCGGATGGCGGCGGCGCCCGGTTCTCCTTCGCCTCCATCGACCGCAGCACGGACATCGACACCCTCATCTCCGGCGAGTACGTGGACACCCCCGGCGCGTCCGGCAGGGTCGTCCGCTGGCCGCTGAACCCCGACGGCTCCCTGCGCGCCGACGAGAACGGCGTCGCCCCCGCCCTGGACGCCTACCGCCTGCCCGAGGCCAAGATTCAGGGCGCCCTCTCCTACAACGGTGTCTGGTATCTCAGCCAGGCGGCGGACTCGACGAAGAACGGCACCCTGGTCGTGATCGGCGACACGGTCAAGAAGCGGCCCTACCCCGTGGGACCCGAAGACCTCACCTGCGTCCGGGACAGGAACACCCTGTGGAGCGTGACCGAGTTCAGGGGCCGCCGCGTGGTGTACGGCGTGCCGCTTTAGCGGCCTTTCGAGCCTCAGTGCAGGGAGCCGCCGACCAGGCGCAGATCGCTCTCCACGGAGACGGCGGCGGTCACGATGGCGGCCAGCGCCTCGGCGATCATCGTGACCGGCATGGACGGCTTGGCCTGATCGAGGACCTGGGAGGGGGCGAACGGCACGTGCACGAAGCCGCCGCGGACTCCGGGCCGCTCGGTGGCGATCAGGTGCATGAGGCCGTAGAAGAGGTGGTTGCAGACGAACGTCCCGGCGCTGTGCGACACGCTCGCCGGCACCCCGGCCGTACGGGCCGCCGCCACGCAGGCCTTCACCGGCAGCGTGGCGAAGTAGGCGGCGGGGCCGCCCGGCACCACCGGCTCGTCGATCGGCTGCCGTCCGGCGTTGTCCGGGATGCGCGCGTCGTTGAGGTTGACGGCCACCCGTTCGACCGTGACGTCGGCGCGCCCCCCGGCCTGCCCCACGCAGACGACCACCGCCGGGTCGTGCTCGGCCACCGCCGCCCGCAGCCGCTCCGGCGCCTCGCCGAACACGCACGGCAGCTGTACGGCCCGCACCCCGGGCACGAGCTTGACCGCCTCCCATGACGGGTTGACCGTGGCGCCGTCGAACGGTTCGAAGCCGGTGAGCAGGACGGTCATCGCCGGGCCGCCGGCAGGGAGCAGGCGGGGGTGCCACCGGGGAGGCGGTGGCGGTTACTCGCGACGAGCCGGTAGAGCACGTGAGCCGCCCACCGGAGCGGAGGGGTCCGTAGGGCGAGCCCCAGCGGGCTCCACGGCGGCCCGGCCGCGATCAGCAGCTTGGCGACGGCCTGCGCCCCGCCGTACACCCGGCCGTTCCCGATCCAGAGGACCTCGCGCTCCGCCCGCTCCCGCGTGGTGCCGAGCGCGGCCAGATCCACGAACTGCCAGGGGGTGACACGGGCCCGGACGCCGATCCAGCGCTCGGCGAACCGGACGCTCGTCGTGCAGAAACCGCAGTCGCCGTCGAAGACCAGCACCGGTTGTTCCGTCATGGGACAGACCTTACCCAGATGGCCCGATCCGGATCGCTGCCCCTGCTGTCGTTTCCTCAGTCCGCGGGAGGTTCGTCGAGATGGCGGAAGGCCTCGTGGGCGGAGCGGACGCTTTCGCGGAGCGCCTGCTCCAGCCGGCCGGCGTCCTCGCTCAGACGCCCTATCTCCGGTACGGCGAGCGCGTCGGCGCCGGTCTCCGCGAGGAGCTCCTCGTATCGGGGGAGCCGGGCCCGCAACTGCTCGATCTGTTCCTGGGCGCGCAGCGCCCGCTCGGCGTTGGCCACGTGGCCCGCGTAGCGTTCCAGGGCCTCCACCCGGGCGACGACGGCGGCCTCGCTGGCGGCGAGGGCCCGCTCCAGCGGAGCCATGGCGGCGGCCACCTCCGGGGTGCTCCCGCCGTGAGTCAGGCCGCGGTGTTCGGTCCGCAGCGCCGACAGCTTGGCCAGCAGCCGGGCGATCTCCCACTCCTGCGCCGGGAGCATCACCGAGTTGCGCACGTCGTCGAGCATGCCGGTGGCGTTGACCCGGGACCTGAGCACATGGTCGACCGCCTGCCGGGCCCGGTCGAGCAGCAGGCCGGCGTCGTGGTCGAAGTCCTCGGGCAGCAGGTAGCGGCCTTCGTACCAGCGGGCCTGCCGGTAGATCTCGTGCTCGGACACCCCGGCCTCCAGCGGCTCCACGTTGGCCAGCGCGCTGATGAGGATCGCGAAGACGAACAGCGTGACCACGAAGAAGACCATCTGCCTGACGTTCATGAGGAAGAAGACGCCCACCAGGACGAGACCCCATCGCAGCAGGCGTTTCGGTAGGCGCGAGGAGTTCGAGGCGGGCTCGGGCCTCCACCCGGCGCGGATCCGGGACAGCAGCGGTCCTTGGCGGCGGAACAGGTCCGCCACCTCAGCGGGTACCTCCGGGTCGACCATCACGCGCTGCACGGGCTCACCCCCTTCGGAACCGTCCGGCTCGTCTGTTCTCAGGTCATTTCTCTGGGGGGTTCCAGGTGGCGGAAGGCCTCGTGGGCGGAGCGGACGCTGTCGCGGAGCGCCCGCTGCAACTGGACCGCGTCCTGGCTGAGATTGCTGATCTCCGGCGCGGAGAACTTGGCGGCACCCGTCTCGGCGACCAGTTGTTCGTATTCCGGCAGGTGAGCGAGGAGGGCGTCGATCTGCCCCTGGGACCGCATGGCGCGATCGGCGTTGGCCACGTGGCCCGCGTAACGTTCCAGGGCCTCCACCCGGGCGATGACGGCGGCCTCGCTGGCGGCGAGGGCCTTCTCCAGCGGAGCCATGGCGGCGGCCACCTCCGGGGTCCTTCCGCCGTGGGCCAGCCTACGGTGTTTGGCGCGCAGCGCCGACAGCTTGGTCAGCAGCCGGGCGATCTCCCACTCCTCGGCCGGGAGCATCACCGAGTTGCGCACGCTGTCGAGCATGCCCATGGCGTTGACCCGGGACTTGAAGACGTAGTCGATCGCCTGCTGGGCCCGGCCGAGCAGTTCCCTGGCCCCGTAGTCGAAGTCCTCCAGGAGGAGGTAGCCCCCCTTGTACCACTGGGCGTGCCGGTACAGGACACGCTCTACGGAATCGACCGGAGCGGGTTTCTTGGCGATGTAAACGCACGAGAGGATGACGGTGAAGAGGCTGGCCAGGGCGACAGGGAACGCGAAGGACAGCCCGACGGCAACCGTGAGGGCGAGCAGCGGCCCCACCGTGCCTCCGAAGGCGGCCCAGAGCGCCACGGGGATTCGCGGGCTGTCGCCCGGCTCGGGGCTCCAACCGGTTCGGAACCGTGAGAGCAGCGGGCCGTTCCGGCGCATAAGGTTGGCAATGTCCGCCGGGATCTCCGGATCAACCACCACGCGCTGCACAGGCCCGCCTCCTCCGCCACGCCCAAAGCCCGTGGCGACTAACCGATCTCAAAGTTTGCGTCTCTCTATGGTGCCTCTTTATAGGGATATGTCGCGTGCGATGGGGGCTGATCGTGATGATTGGCGGTGTGTGAAACGCACGGACGGCCGTTCCCGGTAGGAAGGATCCGCCCGCGACCAGGAGAAGCATGTTCACGTACGGCGGGCCGCCGTGCGGATCATGTGGGCCACGAGGGCAGGAGCGCCCAGGCGGGCCGCCCGGATCTGGCGGTCAGCACGTCGCACGGGATCGGGCGCCTCGCGGCCGTCATGACAGCTGTGACCCGGGGCGGCAGGTCGGCGGCGAGCACTTCACAACGTCAGCATCGAGACCGGCAACAGCCCGGAACAACGACACCGGCCAAAAAAGCCAGAAGGCCGTCAAGGCCCCCGAACTGGGACTTTGACGGCCGTTCGACCTGGTCAGCCCATAGATGCCATGGGCGGTGGTGGACGATACTGGGATTGAACCAGTGACCTCTTCCGTGTCAGGGAAGCGCTCTCCCGCTGAGCTAATCGTCCTCGGGTGAAACCAGAGCGGAAGACGGGATTCGAACCCGCGACCCTCACCTTGGCAAGGTGATGCTCTACCACTGAGCCACTTCCGCGTGCTTGCTCCGGGTCACCCCTCGGCGGCACTTGCGTTACTTTACCCGATCTCCGAGGATCGGATGTTCACGCATTGAGGTGGAGACGGGATTTGAACCCGTGTACACGGCTTTGCAGGCCGTTGCCTCGCCTCTCGGCCACTCCACCAGTCAGATCCCGGAGGATCTGCTGGAGCGGAAGACGGGATTCGAACCCGCGACCCTCACCTTGGCAAGGTGATGCTCTACCACTGAGCCACTTCCGCGCGCTTTCCGAGCCACTGCCCGGGGCACGTAGAAACTCTAGCGCGTTCGGAGCGCGGATGTGCGCAACCGGGCGGCTCAGGAGAGATCTTCACCTGGGAAGCACCTGGACGTCGGCGGCTCGGACGAACATGATCCGGTGGCCGAACTGGATCTGGTGGTAGCGCGCCTCGCCCCTGATGAGCCGGTGGTTCGCCGGGTTGAAGCCGGCCGTGCGCAGGTAGGCGGCGCGAGTCGTCCCGCCGAAGCTGTAGAGCTGCCCGGCCGGGAGCGTGTACTGCAGGGGGGTGAGCGCCTGCGGCTCGATGCCCTTGGGATAGGCCGATTTCTCGGGATAGGCCCTGCCGTACACCTTGACGGGGGCGCGACCGGGCCTGGCCGTCACCAGGCGGCCGGAGGCGGGCACGGACGTGCGGGCGTCCGCCGGGTCGTAGAACCACGCCTTCTGCCCGAGGTACCAGATGGCCGTCCAGTCGCCCTTGCGCCCGGCGAGCGCGTAGCGCTGGCCGGTGGAGGCGCGGGCCGCGTGATCGTAGACGCTGTAGGTGGAATCTCCCGTGGAGTGCTTGCCGATGTCCTTGACCAGAGGGGAGTCGGGAGAGGGGCGGCTGTGCAGCCAGACCGAGGTGGCGCCACGGCTGCGGCATTCGCCGGACTTGGTGCAGCCGGTGAAGCGGGGATTGTTGAGGGTGTAGTCGGGTTTGATCAGCACCGAGCGCGCGGAGGGGTCGGACGAGCCGGTCAGAGGGCTGCCGAGCAGTGTGAAGTAATGGTCCCAGTCCCAGTAGGGGCCGGGATCCACGTGCATGCCGGGTACGCCCGCCGGGGTGGTGCCCGGCACGTTGTCATGGCCGAGGATGTGCGCCCGGTCCAGGGCTATCGTGTATTTGCCGGCGAGGTAGCGAACCAGTTTGGCCGAGGACCGATACATCGCCTCGGTGTACCAGGCGCCCTTGGCCAGGTAGCCCTCGTGCTCCAGGCCGATGGAACGGGAGTTGATGTCCCAGTTCCCCGCGTGCCAGCCGATGTTGTTGCCTCGCAGGTGCTGGGCGATGTGGCCGTCGCTGGAGCGCAGGGTGAAGTGCCAGCTCAGGTAGTCGGGATCCCTGGCCAGCCGGGTCATGACGTCGTAGCAGGTCTCCCCGTCGTGGATGACGATGTAGTCGATCTGGCGGGGTTTGGTGTACCGGTCGTAGTTGCCGTAGTCGCCGTTTTTCAGTCGCCGATAGGAGGCCGGGAGCCACTCGCAGGAGACGGTGGACGGGCAGTCGGGCGCCCCGCTCTTGGCCCCGGCCGAGGTCCCGGCCTTGGCCGTGTCCGTGGTCCTGGGTCCGGTGTCGGCCTTGGTGGTATCCGTGACTTTGGTCCCGGTGCCGCCTTTGGCCGTATTCGAGGTCCTGGGTCCGGTGCCGGCCCCGCTTCCGGTCTTGGTTCCCGCTCCGGGCCCAGGCCCGGTCCCGGCCGCGGTCTCGGTCTCGGCCGCGGTTCCGGTCCCGGTCTCGGCCGTGGTCGCGATCTCGGCCGAGGCCGTGGTCGCAGCCTCGGTCCCGGCCGAGATCGCGGTCGTGGTCGTGGTCGCGGACATGTGGTGCAGCTCTGTCGGGCCGGGCTGCCGCATCGAAGGCAGGTCCGGGGCCGGGCGCAGGACCACCGGCTCACCGTCGTCGGTCACGCGGGCGGCGCCGGCGCGGATCGTGGCGTAGACCTCGTCGGCGAAGAATCTCGCCGCCTTCTCGTCCGTCGTGCCGGAGTATCGGGCCACCGCTTCGTACCAGCGCGCCGGATCGGTGTCCGGCTGCGCGCCGATGCGGCGCTGGTGGTCGGCGAGCAGCGCGGCGCCGCCCCGGATGTTGGCCGCCGGATCCCGGCGCAGCGTGTCGGGGGAGATCCCGGTCAGCTTCGCCGCCCGGTGCAGGGTGTCCTCGGGCGGGGGCACAGCGAGGCGCGGGGGCACGGCGAGGCGCGTAGGCATGGCGAGGCGCGGGGGCACGGTCTCGTACGGCCGGGCTTTCCCGAACGGCCGGGCTTCGTCGCCGCGCGGATCCTCCTCCCCCTCGCTGTGATGAGGACGGCCGGGATCGAGCTGGGCGTCGACCAGGTGCATGGGGCCGTAACCCGCCGAGACGCTGGGCAACCCGTCGTTGGCATCCCATCTGGACTCCAGATAGGAGACGGCGAGCAGCACGCTTTCCGGCACGCCGTACGTCCGGGCCGCCTGGGTGAAGGCCGCCTGCCTGCTGTCGGGTGCCGCCTCCCCGGAGGAGGACGGAATCAGTACGGCGACAGCGGCGAGGGCGGTGATCCCCGACAGACGGCGCATGGTGGCTCCTCCCAGCCGGATGACTACTCAGAGTTATGAGAGGCTACCGAATGTCGCGCGGTTGAGGTCGGCTTGGGGCAGGGGTTGCGATTTCTGCCCGAAATCGGGCAGAAAACTTGGTGAATGCCATTGATGCTGCGTATGGTCCTGCTCTGTGTCCACGGCATGGCATCCGCATGAGGAGCTGATCACCCACCTGGCCCGGACGAGCATGCTCGGCCCGGGTGAGGCGGCCCGGGTGGTGGCGGACGTGCTGGCTTACTTCTCCGAACCCGTCGAGGAGTTCGTCCGGCGGCGTCATGCCGAGCTCAAGGCCAGGGGGCTGGTCAATGACGAGATCTTCCGTCGGATCGCCGCCGAGCTGCCGGCTCGCCGTGTCGCGGCACCCGAACTCTCCCTGCGCCAACTGCGCCGGATCGTCTATGGGTAAGGAGCGCTCAGATGTGCGGAATCGTGGCTTACGTGGGGCCGAAGGACGCGGCGCCCTTCCTGCTGGAGGGCTTGCAGCGCCTTGAGTACCGGGGCTACGACTCGGCCGGCGTGGTGGTCTCCAACAAGGGTCTGAAGATGCGCAAGGTCAAGGGCCGGGTGGCCGACCTGGCGGCGGCCGTACCGGCGCGTTTCAAGGGCACCTTGGGAATCGGGCACACCCGCTGGGCCACCCATGGCGCGCCCAGCGACGTCAACGCCCACCCCCACCTGTCCACCGACGAGCGCATCGCGGTCGTGCACAACGGCATCATCGAGAACGCCGACGAGCTGCGCGCCAAGCTGGAGGCCGACGGTGTGGTCTTCGTGTCCGAGACCGACACCGAGGTGCTGTCCCACCTGATCGGCCGCACCGTCAAGGAGACCGACTCGCTGGAGGAGGCGGTCCGGATGGCGCTCAAGCGGGTCGTCGGCACCTACGGCATCGCGGTGATCGACGCCCAGCGGCCCGGCGAGGTGGTCGTGGCCCGCAACGGCAGCCCGATCGTGCTGGGCATCGGCGAGAAGGAGATGTTCGCCGCCTCCGACGTGGCCGCGCTGGTCCGCTACACCCGTCAGGTGGTGCACCTGGAGGACGGGGAGCTCGCGGTGCTGAAGGCCGACGGGTTCCACACCTTCGCCAGCGACGCGCGGGAGACGGCCAAGGAGCCCCTGACCGTCGACTGGGAGGCCGGGCACTACGACACCGGCGGTTACGAGCACTACCTGCTCAAGGAGATCTCCGAGCAGCCCGACACCGTGGCCCGGACGCTGCGCGGGCGTCTCGACGACCGCTTCCACATCGCCCACCTGGGCGGGCTCAACATGGACGCGCGCGAGAGCCGGTCGTTCCGCCGCGTGAAGATCATCGGCTGTGGCTCCGCCTACTACTCGGGCCAGATCGGCGCCCAGCTCATCGAGGAACTGGCACGGATCCCGGCCGACGCCGAGCCGGCCAGCGAGTTCCGCTACCGCAGCCCGGTCGTGGAGCCCGACACCCTCTATGTGGCGATCAGCCAGTCGGGGGAGACCTACGACACCCTCGCCGCGGTCCAGGAGCTCAAGCGCAAGGGCGGCCGGGTGCTCGGCATCGTCAACACCGTCGGCAGCGCGATCGCCCGTGAGTGTGACGGCGGCGTCTACCTGCACGCCGGTCCCGAGGTCTCCGTGGCGAGCACGAAGGCGTTCACGTCGACCGCCGTGGCCTTCGCACTGCTCGCGCTGCACCTGGGCCGGGTGCGCGACCTGTCCCCGGCCGACGGCCGCCGCATCTGCGAGGGCCTGCGCAGGCTGCCCGGCCAGATCAAGGAGATCCTCGCGCTGGAGCCGCAGATCAAGGAGCTCGCGCGGAAGTACGCCCACTCGCCGAGCATGATGTTCGTGGGCCGGGTCCGGGGTTACCCGGTGGCCCGCGAGGGCGCGCAGAAGCTCAAGGAGATCTCCTACGTGCACGCCGAGGCCTACCCGGCCAGCGAGCTCAAGCACGGCCCGCTGGCGCTGATCGGCCCCGAGATGCCGACCGTGGCGATCGTCCCCGACGACGAGCTGCTGGACAAGAACCTCACGACCCTGGGCGAGATCCGCGCGCGTGGTGGCCAGGTGCTCATGGTCGGGCACCGTACGGCCGACCCCAAGCTGGCCGACGACTGTGTCGTGCTGCCCAAGAACGAGGTCGAGCTGGACCCGATCCTGATGTCGATCCCGCTGCAGATCTTCGCCTACCACGCGGCCGTGGCGCTGGAGCGCGATGTGGACAAGCCTCGCAACCTGGCGAAGAGCGTCACCGTGGAGTGACCGAATTCCCCAGGCATCTCTGAGGCCCCTGTAAGCCGCCTGATGGTGATAAGACCCCCCGACATGTGTCAGAAAGTGACATGTCTGTAACCTAGGGTATTGGGGGTTCTTGGGGGGAGGGCGCTTATGCACCGCAGGCGATTCCTCTCGCTCGCCGCGGGGCTCGCGGTCGCCGGCGGCTGTGGCAGGGTGGGCGGCACCGGCGCGCCGGTCATGAACCGGTTGACCATCGTCGCGCCCGCGGCCCGCGGGCAGGGCTGGGACCAGGCCGCCCGCGCGCTGGCCGCGGTCCTGGTCGCGGAGGGGCTGGCCCGGATGGTCGAGGTGAGCAACTATCCGGGAGGCCTGGGCTCGGCCGCCCTGGGGGCGTTCGTCACGGCCCGCGGCCCGTTCGTACGCGAAGGCAGGCTGCTCCTCACCGGAATGCCGATGGTGGCGGGGGCGGAGATCGCCAACGCCGCCTCGGTGGTGAAGTCCACCACACCCCTGGCCCGGCTGGTCGGCGACTGGGCGGTCCTGGCCGTCCCGGTCAAGTCCCGGCTGCGCTCCTTCGAGGACTTCGCCGCGGTGCTTCGCCGGAACCCGGCCGGGCTGGTGGTGGGAGGCCGCCTGGAGGGTGGTTCCGACCACGTGCTCTACGGCATGATCGGCAAATGCCTGGGGGTGGACGCCCGGCTGCTGGACTACGCCGCGTACTCCGGCTGGCCGGAGGCCTTCGAGGCGGTCCACGACGGTCGCGTGGCCGCGCTCCTGGGGTCCGCCCGCTCCTTCATGCCCGAGATCGCCGCCGGCCGCCTGCGGCCGCTGGTGGTCTCCTCCGCCGAGCGGATCGAGGGGATCGACGCGCCGACGCTGATGGAGCTGGACGTCCGGCTGGAGTACACCGACTGGTGCGGGGTGCTCGGCCCGCGCGGCATGAGCCGGGAGGACCGGGACGCGGCCGTCGCCCTGTGCGACCGCATCGACGGTTCGCCGCGCTGGCGGGCCCTGTGCGCGGCCAACGGCTGGAACCGGGTCTACCTGAGCGGGGACGATTTCCGCCAGTGGCTCACCACCGAGACCGGCCGCACCCGGGGAGTTCTCGGTGAACTCGGACTACTGAGTGCTACCGCCACAAGCTATCGCCACAAGCTGTTGGGGTAGTTGCGTCGGGCGGCACTAGATGTAGGATCCTGCTCGTCGCTGGTTCGCCCCGCAGGGGGCGAGGCAAGAGGGAACCCGGTGGGAATCCGGGGCTGCCCCGCAGCGGTGAGCGGGAACGACCGCCGTCATGAGAGCACTGGGTGCACCTTGCCCGGGAAGCGACGGCCAGTAGGCGTGTGCGAGGCGCCCGCGAGCCCGAAGACCTGCCGGTGACATGTGGGAGAGGGAGCCGAGCCGGGCACCGAGGGACGCGTGGAGCGGCCCGAAGCGTGCGAGGCGAGGCGGGCTCGACCACGAACACTGTCCAGGGCCTCGAGGGAGGGTTCGCGGGACGAGGCGGTCCGGCGTGCCCGGAATCGCTTCAGACGCGTGCGCCCTTCTGGCGGGAAGCCGTATGGGGAATTCGAGCACGCGAGGGGTAGTACGTGACACTGACCTTGGTCGGGGACGCCAAGGAGGCCGGGAGCGACCTGGCCGACCGCCGGTTGGCCATCGAGGAGGCCGCCGCCCGGGTCATCACCGACCCGGAGAACTCCAAGATCGCTGCCGGGCTGCTGGCCGAGCTGATCGCCGACGAGGCCGCCGGACACGGAGTCCGGACCTTCTCCGAGTCCATCGCCGCGACCCACGCGGCCGGGCTGGTCCAGGAGGGGCTGGCCGCCTTCGTGGCCGCCCACGCCGAGGCACTGGACGCGCTGGTGGCCCAGGACGCCGACGGCAGGTTCGAGTATTTCGGGCTGCGCACGGTCTACGACCGCTACCTGCTGCGGCACCCCGAGACCCGCAAGGTCCTGGAGCGCCCGCAGCACTTCTTCCTCCGGGTGGCCTGCGGCCTGTCGGAGACGGTCGAGGAGGCCGCGGAGCTCTACGAGCTCATGGCCACCCTGTCCTACCTGCCCAGCTCGCCCACCCTGTTCAACTCCGGCTCGCGCAGGCCCCAGCTGTCCTCCTGCTTCCTGCTCGACTCTCCCCGGGACGAGCTGGAGGCCATCTACGAGCGCTACGGGCAGGTCGCGCGGCTGTCCAAGTACGCCGGGGGGATCGGCATCGCCTGGACCCGGGTCCGCTCGCGTGGTTCGTTGATCCGGGGCACCAACGGCCACTCCAACGGCATCGTGCCCTGGCTGCGCACGCTGGACTCCAGCGTCGCCGCGGTCAACCAGGGCGGCCGCCGTAAGGGCGCGGCCTGCGTCTATCTGGAGACCTGGCACGCCGACATCGAGGAGTTCCTGGAGCTGCGGGACAACACCGGGGAGGAGGCCCGCCGTACGCACAACCTGAACCTGGCCAACTGGATCCCCGACGAGTTCATGCGCCGGGTCGAGGCCGACGCCGTGTGGTCGCTGCTCGACCCCAAGGAGGTCCCGCACCTCACCGACCTGTACGGCGCCGCCTTCGACGAGGCCTACCGGGCCGCCGAGGCCGAGGGCCGGTTCGTCAAGCAGGTCCCGGCCCGGGTCCTGTACGGCCGGATGATGCGCACCCTCGCCCAGACCGGCAACGGCTGGATGACCTTCAAGGACGCGGCCAACCGGACCTCCAACCAGACGGCCCGCCCCGAGAACGTCATTCACCTGTCCAATCTCTGCACCGAGATCCTCGAGGTCACCAACGACGCCGAGACCGCCGTCTGCAACCTCGGCTCGATCAACCTCGCCGCCCACCTGACCGGTCAGGAGGTCGACTGGGTACGGCTGCGCCGGACCGTCCGCACCGCCGTGCGGTTCCTGGACCGGACCATCGACCTGGGCTTCTACCCGACCCCCGAGGCCGAGACCGCCAACCGCAGGTGGCGGCCGATCGGGCTGGGCGTGATGGGCCTGGCGGACGTGTTCTTCACGCTGCGGCTGCCCTTCGACTCGCCCGAGGCGCTGGAGCTGTCCACCCGGATCTCCGAGGAGATCGCGCTGGCCGCCTACGGCACCTCTTCGGACCTGGCCGTGGAGCGGGGCCGTCACCCCTCCTACGACGAGACCCGGGCCGCCGGCGGCGTGCTGCACCCGGACCACTACGGGGCCGGGCGGTCGCCGGAGTGGGCGGCGCTCAGGGAGCGGATCGCGCGGACCGGCCTGCGCAACTCGCTGATGATCGCGATCGCGCCCACGGCCACCATCGCCTCCATCGCGGGCTGTTACGAGTGCATCGAGCCCCAGGTCTCCAACGTCTTCAAGCGCGAGACCCTGTCGGGGGAGTTCCTCCAGGTGAACCGCTACCTGGTCCGTGACCTTTCGGCCCGGGGCCTGTGGACCCCGCAGATCCGGGACGCGATCAAGCGGGCCGACGGCTCCGTTCAGGACGTTCCCGGCATGCCGGAGGACCTGAAGGCGCTCTACCGGACCGCCTGGGAGCTGCCGCAGAAGGCGCTGATCGACCTGGCCGCGGCGCGCACGCCGTACATCGACCAGTCCCAGTCGCTGAACCTCTTCATGGCCACGCCGACCATCGGCAAGCTCTCCTCGATGTACGCCTACGCCTGGAAGTCCGGCCTGAAGACCACCTACTACCTGCGGTCCCGGCCGGCCACCCGGATCGCCCAGACGACCGTCTCGCAGGCGGTGCCGGAGCCGGACGCCGTCGCGTGCTCCCTGGAGAACCCCGAATACTGCGACGCCTGCCAGTAGGCGTCTCCCGAAAGGCTTTCCCCGATGCTGCTCGACCCTGGAATGGACCTCACGCTGCGGCCCATGCGCTACCCGGAGTTCTACGAACGCTACCGGGCCGCGATCCGCAACACCTGGACCGTCGAGGAGGTGGACCTCAACTCCGACCTGGCGGACCTGGCCAAGATGACGCCGGAGGAGCGCCACCTGATCAACCGCCTCGTCGCGTTCTTCGCGACCGGTGACTCGATCGTGGCCAACAACCTGGTTCTCAACCTCTACCAGCACATCAACGCCCCGGAGGCGCGCCTGTATCTGAGCAGGCAGCTTTTCGAGGAGGCCGTGCACGTCCAGTTCTACCTGACGCTGCTGGACACCTACCTGCCCGACCACGACGAGCGGGTCAAGGCCTTCGCCGCGGTCGAGCACATCCCCTCGATCCGGGACAAGGCCGAGTTCTGCTTCCGGTGGATCGACTCGCTCGGCGGGCTGACCCGGCTGGAGTCGCAGGACGACCGGCGGGCCTTCCTGCTCAACCTGATCTGCTTCGCCGCGTGCATCGAGGGCCTGTTCTTCTACGGGGCCTTCGCCTATGTCTACTGGTTCCGGTCCAGGGGGCTGCTCAGCGGCCTGGCCACCGGGACCAACTGGGTGTTCCGCGACGAGTCCATGCACATGGAGTTCGCCTTCAGCGTCGTGGACACCGTGCGGGCCGAGGAGCCGGAGCTGTTCGACGACAAGCTCGGCGCGCAGGTCACCCAGATGCTGGAGGAGGCGGTGGAAGCCGAGCTGGCCTTCGCCGCCGACCTGTGCGGCGACGGCCTGCCCGGGATGAGCGTGCACCAGATGAGGCAGTACCTTGAGTATGTGGCCGACCAGCGGCTGGTCCGGCTCCAGCTGCCCATCCGGTACGGCACCGCCAACCCGTTCGCGTTCATGGAGTTGCAGGACGTGCAGGAGCTGGCCAACTTCTTTGAACGACGGGTATCTGCCTATCAGGTAGCTGTTGAGGGGAATGTCACTTTCGACGAGTCCTTCTGATTATGTGGTGATCCATCGGGCACTCGTGGTCGGAGCGGACGACGAGGGGGGACATCGTCAGTGTCCAGATGGATCATCATGCTCATCTCCGTGCTGGCCGCGGCGGCTGCCGTGGAGGTGGTACGGCGGATTCTGAGATCGAAGCTGGTCGACGAGAAGTGGGTGCTCGCCGAGCCGCTCCTGCGCCGCTGCACCTGGCCGGGGTTCGCCACGGCGGTCGTGGTCACCGCCCAGACGGCCTACGAGCCGGGCATGGCCGGCGGCTCGACCAACCAGCTGATCGAGCGATCGCTCACCTTGGCCACGATCGGGTGCGTCACCTGGCTGATCATCGAGGCCGCCTACGCGATCACCGACGTGGTGCTGGAGCGGCTGGTCGCCGTCGAGGGCGAGCGCAACCGGCGGGCCCGCCGGATCCGCACGCAGATCACCCTGGTCCGCCGGGTGGCCTCGGCGGTGATCATCGTGGTGGCGATGGGCGCGATGCTCTTCACCTTCCCCCAGGTGCGCGCCCTCGGCGCGGGGCTGCTGGCCTCCGCCGGAATCGCCGGCGTGGTCGTCGGCGTCGCCGCCCAGTCCACCCTGGGCAACATGCTCGCCGGGCTGCAGCTGGCCTTCAGCGACGCGCTCCGGCTGGACGACGTCGTCGTGGTCGAGCAGGAATGGGGCCGGATCGAGGAGCTCAGCCTCACCTATGTCGTGCTGCGCCTGTGGGACGAGCGCAGGCTGGTGCTGCCGGTCTCCTACTTCACCACCAACCCGTTCGAGAACTGGACCCGGCACGGCAGCCGGGTGATCGGCGCGGTGTCCCTCCGGGTGGACTGGTCGATCCCGGTGGAGGAGGTGCGCACCGAGCTCTATCACGTTCTGCGCGAGCACCCGCTGTGGGATCAGAAGGACTGGGTCCTCCAGGTCGTCGACACCCTCCCCGGCGGGCTGCTGGAACTGCGCGCCCTGATGAGCGCCGCCGACTCTCCCAGCGCCTGGGACCTCAAGTGCGACGTGCGCGAGCACCTGGTGAAGTTCATCCGGGAGAAGTATCCCGAGTCGCTGCCCCGCCTGCGGGTGGTGGAGGAGAGCGACAAGTATCTCGCCTCGCCGCCCCGCCTCCAGGGGGAGGAGGACGAGAAAGAGATCTAGGGCTTGCGCGGACTTCGGATCTTCAGGTGGGGCTTGGATCCATGGGATGGCTCCGCATCCCCGGACCGACGCTCGAAGCCGGAGCGGTTCAGGGGCGGCTGAGACCTGTCACCTGCCTGGTCGTCAGGTCGAATGCGGGGAGCGAGAGGCCCTTGGCACTGAGGACGATCACGCCCGTCCCGTTGATGCCGCCGACCCTGGCCGCTGACAGGCCACGGGAGGTGAAGGCGTGCACGCAGGAGTCGGTCTGGCCGGGCTCGCAGGTCAGGAGAAATCCGTAGCACGGGAAGCACGTGCACCACTGCGCCAGAGGGACGCCACGCGGCACGGGGAGAGCCTCCAGGGCGATGTCCGCGCCGAACGTGCCCCATTCGAGGAGCATGGCGAGGGAGCCGACCAGACCGGCCATGCTGATGTCCTTGGCCGCCACGGCCAGGCCTTTTCTTGCGATCTCAGGCAAGAGGCGGACGTCCTTCGCGAGATCCTGACCGCGCTCGTCGAAGGAAGGGAAGAACGGGAAGTCCTCGCGCATGGAACCTTCGGTGCAGGCGGCCACCACCAGGTCCTGTCCGGGGCGGACGTGCGTGGTGGACAGCAGGGCGTCTGCGGATCCGACGGCGAAAGCGGAGATCGACGGAGGGGTGTCGGAGATCGTCAGGTGGCCGCCGACGATTGGGACGTCATACAGCCGTGCGGCGTAACGCATGCCCTCCAGGGCCGTGCGCGCGGTGGCCTCGTCCGCGACGATCGTGTCCACGATCCCCAAGGGCAGCCCGCCCATCGCGGCCACGTCGTTGACGTTGGTCAACACGGCCGCCACGCCCGCACCGAAGGGGTCGGCGCGGACGAACGGCGGCCAGAGTGCCTCGCCGCAGGCGATGACCTTGCTGCCGCCGATGTCCACGGCGGCGCCGTCATCGCCGGGCCCGTCGATCCATCCGGAGGCGCCGAGCACCTCCGACACCAGCCCGATCGAGCGTTTGGCCGTGATCGCTGGACTGTTCATCACGGCTGCGATGACGTCGTCAAGCTCGGCCATGAGGCCACCTCTTGTCGGAAAGTAGACGGCCATCGTAACATTGGCAACGTGGGACCTGGCTTTCTCTCACTACCCACCATGGCCGGCAAGCCGCGCGGGTCGGGTCGCACCCACGTCCTTGACAAGGGCCTCACTCCCGACGCCGTCGCCGGCGTTCTTGAGGTGACCGGTGAGCACATCGACGTCTGGAAGTTCGGCTGGGGCGTCGCATATCTCGATCGCGGCCTCGACCGCAAGCTTCGCCTTCTGCGTGCCCATCGGGTCACCAGCTGCCTAGGCGGGACGTTGCTCGAAATCGCCTGGTCGCAGGGCAGAGCGAACGAGTGCCTGGCCTGGGCGGAGCGCGCCGGACTCGATGCCGTGGAGGTTTCCCGCGGAGTCGTCGAGATGGCCTTGGACGACAAGCGGGAGCTCATCAAGAAAGCCGGTCACGCTTTCATCGTGTTCGCCGAGACCGGCGTCAAGGACCCTGGGGCGCCCCTGTCCGCGGCCCAGTGGCAGGACGAGATCGCTGATGACCTGGCCGCCGGTGCCACCTGGATCGTCACCGAAGGCCGGGAGAGCGGGACGGTCGGCATTTACGACGGGGAGGGCAGTCCTCGGCGGGACATCATCGATGCCGCTGTCAGCGCGGCCGGTGTCGAGCGGGTGATGTTCGAGGCTCCTCGCATGGCTCAGCAGGCCTGGTTGATCAACCAGTTCGGTCCCGCGGTCAACCTCGCCAACATCGCGCCCGACGATGTGCTCCCGCTGGCCACCCTCCGGCTGGGATTGCGAGCGGACACCGCCGCGCTCTCCGTCAGCCGGTCTCCATGACGCCGAACATGGTCCCGAGCGCCTACCGTGGCGTTTCGGTGGCGCGCGTCGACAGGCTCGTCTCCGAGTCCGGCCTGCGGCGGCATTTTCTGGGGCGTGAGGCCTACCGGCGCACGCGGTTTCTCGTGGTCCGCGACGACGAGGGCGACACGGCACTGCTACGGGTCGAGAAGGACTCGGACGAGCCGCTGTTCTCGCCGATCGCCTCGTTCGAGGTGCTCGGGCCACCGGGGGAGTGCGCGTACATTGTGGCGCCGGAGGCCGATACGGCGGTGCCGTCCACGCTGGCGCGGATCGCTCTGTCGCGAGCTCCGGGTGTACGGGCCGTGGTGGTCGAGGGCATGTACGGACATGTCAGCTTCATCGTGAATCCCGACCCGCTGCGGCTGGCCGTACAGGAGATCGTGCCGCCGGAGCCGCCCAAGCTGTTCGATCAGGTGCGGCGATTGCTGGACGTGGCCGAAGACCTGCCACCGATCTTGCCGGTGGCCGACACGGTCACGTTCCAGGAGCTCGCCTCGCTGACGCCGGCTGTCCGCTACCTGCTGCCGTGCGGCGGCTCCGGTGTGACCGTCGCCGGTGTGCACACCGCCTACCTGGATCAGCGGCCGGAATTGCAGGAATGGACGTTGCTCGGCTGCGCGCGGTCGCGTGACATTCACGAGTGGTTCTACGGCGAGTGTGCGGCGACGGTGGAGATCTGCCCGAGGCTGCGCACCCGTGATCCCCGCGTTCCGACTCTCACCAAGTGTTGCCTGCTCGAGGACCGGATCGAACATTGTGACGGGTCGGTCGTCGTGCCCTGGGGCGCCACGCTGGGCCAGGTGCGTGAGGCGCTGCAGGAGGTGGCGCGCAGATGGGAGCCATCATGGCGGCCCGTCTGACCGAATCGGCCGAGTACGCCCATCTGTGGAGTACGCCGGCGCTCGGGGCCGTCTTCGAGGAGCGGCTGCAGAGATGGCTGGACATTCTGGCCGCGTTGGCGGCGGCGCAGGCGGAGCTCGGGCTGATCCCGGAAGCGGCGGCCGGGCAGATCGCCGAGCATGCCCGGGCAGAGCGTCTTGACCTTGAGTTCGTGGCCGCCGAGACCCGGCGAACGTCGCACTCCACGCTGGGGCTCATCCGCGGGCTGCAACGGTTGCTGCCCGAGCCCGCGCGGGAATACATCTACTACGGCGCCACCGTCCAGGATCTCACCGACACCTGGTTCGGGCTGGTGATGCGGGACGTCGGCCGGCTCGTCCGGGACGACCTGATCCGGACGCACAAGTCGTTGCTGCGCCTGGCGGCCGAACACCGCGACACGGTCATGAGCGGACGCACACACGGCCAGCCAGGCGCGCCGATCACCTTCGGCTTCAAGGCCGCGACCTGGGCTGACGAGGTGGGACGCCATATCGTCCGGCTTTCTGAGGGGGGCGAGCGCTGGTCAGTGGGTCAGCTTGCCGGCGCGGTCGGCGCGCTGGGCTTCTTCGAGCCGCGTGGCCAGGAGCTGCGGAAGCTGTTCTGCGCCCGGCTTGGGCTGCACGATCCGCTCGTCTCATGGACTTCGGCGCGCGACCGCGTGGCGGAATTCGGCACGGTCCTGAGCATGACCGCCGCCACGCTCGCCCGCATCGGGAACGAGGTCTACGAGCTGCAGCGATCGGAGATCGGAGAGCTCTCCGAGGGGACGGCGGAGGCCGCCGTCGGCAGCATCACCATGCCGCACAAACGCAATCCCGAGATCAGCGAGCATCTGGACACGCTTGCCCGGCTCGCGAGGGCGGCTTCGAGCGTCCTGGTCGAGGGCATGGTCAGCGGGCACGAACGGGACGGACGCGCCTGGAAGGCCGAATGGGCGGCCCTGCCTGATGTCGCGCTCGCGGCAGGCACAGCCGCGGCACTCGCCGCCGACCTCGTCGACGGACTTGTGGTCAACGCCGACCGCATGCGGGAGAACCTCCAGCGAACCGGTCACCGGTGGGCGTCGGAACGTGTTCTGGCGGAGTTGTCACAGCAGGTGGGCAAGCATCGTGCCCAGGACCTGCTGCACGCGGCACTCCGCTCGGACGCCCACGCCGCCGACTCCGATGTCGACCTGGTGACCGCGCTCGCGTCCCGCGGCGTGGCCGACCCGGCCGACCTCGCTCGCTGGACCGCGGCCCCGGAGCTCGCCACCGCGGCCGCGATGGTCGACGCGGTGATCGCCCGCGGCACTCCCGGAGTCCCCCGATGAACCACCCGCGCCGTCCGCTGGCCCTGTTGCCCACGCCGCTCCAGCGGGTGCCGCGCGGCAGCACGCGCCTGCCGCCTGCACCGCTTTCGCGGGCGGTGCTCGGCGGCATGTATCTCAAAAGGGATGATCTCAGTGGGTTCGGGCTGGCCGGCGCGAAGGCGCGGGCTTTGGAATACCTCCTGGGCGACGCCCTGTCGTGCGGGGCGGACGTGCTGGTCACGGGCGGTTCTCCGGGCTCCAACTTCATAGCCGGGGCGGCGCTGGCGGCGCGGGTCTGCGGCGTGGAGTGCGAGGTGCTCGTCTCCGGGACGGCCCTGGAACGGGTGCCGGTCACCTTGCAGATGGTGACGTGCTCGGGTGCGAAGGTGCTTTACACCGGATCGGACAGGGCTGAGCTCGACAAGCTGGTCGACGAGCATGCCGCTCGGCTGCGTGACGAAGGGCGGGCTCCCTATGCGATCCCCCGCGGTGGTGCCACGCCCGTCGGAGCGCTCGGGTTCGCGCATGCGGCGGAAGAGCTGGCCGCGCAGCTGACGTTCGCCGACGACGTGGTCGTCGTGCTGCCGACGGGATCCGGGGCATCGATCGCCGGGTTGCTCGCCGGGCGGGCCATCATCGGGGCGAGGTGGCGCATTTACGGTGTTTCGGTTAGCAGGCCGCTGCCCCAGATTCGAGGCGAGATCCTCGGCCTGGTCGCGCGCATGGGCTTCTCAGCGGTCACGGACTGGGAGCTGATCGACGCGACCGGGCCGGTGGACGATCGGGATGTGGACACCATGCTGCTCGCGCTGCGCGGTGAGGGCGTTCTGCTCGACGCCAAGTACGGTACGAAGGCGCTGGCCGCGGTCGCGGGGCTGCGGGCTCGAAAGGAGACGGCCCCCATCGTGCTCTGGCACACCGGCGGTCTTCCCGGCGCGCTGGACCTGCTGGCCAGGGCGGCGACATGACCGGCGGGCCCGCGGAGGAACTGGTGGCGGCGGGCTACGCATGGGAGATGGCCGACGTGCCATGGCTTCACGACGCGCTGGGCCTCGCCGACCTCGCGCACGGTGTCGAGCTCGCCGATCGGGGAATCCTGCCAGACCGGGTTCGCGGTCCGCTGCTGGGCGCGCTGCTCGATCTCGCCGCCATGCCCGCCGAGGCCGTCGGCTACGACCCCCGTCACGGCGAGCCGTACATGTCACGCGAACGCCACCTCCTCGCGCGGATCGGCGACGACGCGGGGTGGCTGCGGGCAGGACGCACCCGCCGCGAGGCCGTGCGCACCGCCTTCCGCATCCGGGTGCGCGGGCAGATCCTCGACCTGGTCGCAGCCGCCTCCGCCCTGGCCGCGACCCTTGCCGATCAAGCGGAGCGGCACCTCGACACGCTCATGCCCGACTACACCTACCTGCAGCAGGCCCAGCCGACCAGCTTCGGGCACTACCTGCTCTCCTTCGCCGATCCCGCCCTCCGCGACGCGGTACGCCTGATCGCCGAATTCAGCCACGTCAACGCGAGCTCGGCCGGATCAGGGGCCGCCAACGGCTCGCGGATCCTCGACGATCGGGACGCGACGGCCCGGGCGCTCGGATTCGACCGCGCGATCGTGCACACCCGCGACGCCATGTGGCAGACCGACCCGTTCATGCACGTCCTGGCCGCGGCCGCGAGCCTGCTTCTCACCCAGGACAAACTCGCAGAAGACCTGGAGATCTTCGCCAGCGCCGAGTTCGGCTTCGTCGGCCTGGCCGAGGCCTACGGGCGCCCGAGCATTGCCATGCCGCAGAAACGCAACCCGTACGCCCTCACGGTCATCCGCGGATCCGCAGGCGTCATGCTGGGCCACCTGACCGGCCTGACCGCCGTCACCAAGACACCGTCGGCCCGCAGCGACAACTTCATTTATCTGTACGGCGAGCTCCCGCGGGCTCTCGATCTCACCCACCGAGTCACCCGCCTCACCACCGGGGTGATCCGCACGCTCGAGGTCGACGCCGTACGCATGCGCAGCGCCTTGGCCGCCGGCTTCACCCAGGCCACCGACCTGGCAGAGCTGCTCATGCAGCGTTTCCACACCGACTACCGCACCGCCCACCGAGTCGTCCAGCACGCGGTACGGCAGAGCGCCGCGCTGGACGCCGAGGCGATTTCGCGCGCCGCCACCGAGATCACCGGAGACCACTGGCATCTCGACGACGCGGAGCTGCGGGCGGCGCTCACACCAGAGGCTCTGGTCGGCTCGCGCACCGGCCTGGGTGGAGCCGCGCTGTCGTCCATGACCTCGATGATCGAACGAGTCCGCGAACAGGCCGCCGAGCTGAGCGCGGACGTGACAACCCGCCGCGCGGCCGTCCACGCGGCGGAAGACGCCATACGCGCCCGTGCCGCCGGTTTCGGCGGGCGCTGAAGAGAATGCGATGCGCGTCCGCGCCTTCGGCATGGCCGGACGCGGAGGGAGGCGCCATGATCGAACTGCCGCGGGAGGCGCGGGTCGTCAATCTGGGGCTCTGGGTGTTCGCCGACGCGGTGGCGGCGCAGGGCGCGGCGGTGGTGCATGTCGACGCCAGGCCGCCCGCACACGGCGATCCGGTGATGGTGAGAGCGCTGACCGATCTCTATTCGGCCGGTCTTGAGGCTGCGAACGCGGAGGTGTTGCGCAGGCTCGACCGGGAGGTTTCCTATGTCGTCGATGTGTCCCCGGCGAAGGAGGTGATCCCCGGGATCGGCGATCGCATGATTCTGCACCCCGGCCCGCCGATCGCCTGGGACGAGGTGTGCGATCCGCTGCGGCGGTCGTCGCGGGCCGCGGTCGTCGCCGAAGGCTGGGCGGACGATCCGGCCATGGCCGAGAGGCTGCTGGCTTCGGGAGGGGTCACGCTTTCCGCGGCCAACGAGCACGGCACCGTGGTGCCGATGGCGACAGCGCTCGGTCCGAGCATGCCGGTCTGGGTGGTGGACAATCCCGCCGGCGGAACGCGCGCCTTCGCGCCGCTGGGTCAGGGGTCCGGTGACGTGGCCTGGCTGGGCCGGGAGTCGGCCGCGGCCGTCGAGCGGCTGGTTTTCCTTCGCGCGGTCGCCGGTCCGATGCTCAAGAGGATCGTGGCGCGGATGGGGCCGATCGACACGTTCGCGATCGCCGCCCAGGGTGTGCAGATGGGCGATGACGTCCACATGCGGGTTCAGGCGTCGACCAACCTGCTGCTCCGTTCGATGCTGCCCGCGATCGCGGCGCTCGGCGGTGACGGCGAAGCCGTGGCCTTCAGCGAGTACCTGTCGGCCAATCACCTGTTCTTTCTCACCTTGGCGATGGCGAGCGCGAAGGCACTCACGCTGTCGGCCGAGCGCGTCCCGGGCTCCAGCATCGTCACGACCATGGCACGTAACGGCACCACGTACGGCGTGAAGCTGGCAGGGGACGACCGATGGTTCGTCGCGGACAGCCCTCCGGTGGAGGCGGCGCTGTTCTACGCCGGGTACGGGCCACGGGACGCCGCTCCCGACATCGGTGACAGCGCCGTACTCGAGCTGGTCGGGCTCGGCGGCTCGGCCACCGCGGGATCGCCCGCGGTGGCCGCGTTCCTGGGCGGCTCCATGGCCGAGGCCGCCCGCGCCACCGGCGAGATGCGCCGGATATGCGGAGCCGAGAGCACCAGGTTCAAGCTGCCCACCATGGACTTTCGCGGCACACCCCTCGGCGTGGACGTGCGTAAGGTCGTTGAGACAGCGATCACGCCGCGGGTGAACACCGGCATCCTGCACGTCAGCGACGGAGCCGGCCAGGTGGGCGCTGGCGTGGCGACCGCACCTCTCGAGGCGTTCCGCGCGGCGCTGCTGGCTTTGACGGAGGTCCGATGACGACGCGTACGGTCGGCGCCCAGTGGCGGGGTGGATACCAGGTCGAGGTGGACGCCGCGGATCACGGTCCGCCACACCCGGGCTCAGCCGTTGCGCAGCGCGATCCAGATCGCTCTGGCCGGGAGGTCGGTCTCGTTGGCCCAATGGTGCGGCACATCACCGCCGAAATGGAGGGAGTCGCCCTCAGCCAGGGGGTAAGTCTGATCGCCTACCCGGAAGGTGAGCATGCCCTCGGTGACGTGGACCAGTTCCTCGCCCGGATGCTGCATGAGCTTGGCGCCGCTCGAAGCGCCGGGCGTGACCGTCGCCACGGCCGCCGCCGTCTGGAACTGCCGGTAGGAGCCGGTGATCCCGGCGAGTGCCAGGCCCTCGTGCGGCGTGTAGACGGTCGGGCGCCGATCACGCGGCGTGTAGTGCACCGGCTCGGGTGGCTGCTCGTCCTCTTCGACGAAGTAGCTCACCGGGACGCCGAGCGCCGCCCCGAGCTTGAGCAGCGTGGTGATCGTGGGGACCATCCCGTTGCGTTCGATCTTGTGGATGGCGGCGGCGGAAACGTCGCTGAGGACGGCCAGCCGCTGCAACGAGTGGCGCTGTGCCGTACGAAGACCGCGCAGTTTGGGACCGATCTGGCTGACGATCTCGTCGACCTGATGACCCTGTTCCTCTGCTTCGGTCATGCGATCCCCTCTGTGCTGACATCACGAAGCGCCATGCCGGATGGTCAACGTGAAATCCTCTATAATGTATGGATATTGTGCCGTACGGACGGGAGTCGAGTCCATGGCACGCAGGGTGGTCATCATCGGCGGCGGCGCCGCCGGCATCGGTGCAGCGGGTGCGGCGAAGGCCGCCGACCCTTCTGCAGAAGTGATCGTCTACACCCAGTTCGAGGACGTGGGATACAGCCCGTGCGGCATTCCGTATGTCCACGGCAAGGAGATCCCGGACTTCCAGTCGCTGTTCCTGGCCGACAAGCAGGCCTACGTCGACGCGGGGATCGACATCAGGTACGAGACGACGGCCCTGGCCTTCGATCCGGCGGCACGGACCGTTCAGGTCGAGGGCGAAGGCGAGGTCGGCTACGACGCCCTGATCGTCGCCACCGGCTTCGACTACAAGCCCCCCGGGGTGCCAGGCGAGGAACTCGGCGGTCTCTATTACGTCAAGAACATCCGCAGGGCCATGGAGTGGGACAAAATCCTCGACAGGATACGGCACGCGGTCGTCATCGAGGCCTCGCCCCTCGGTCTTGAGATGGTGACCGCCCTGGCCCATCGCGGCATCGACACGCACGTCATCGATCCGCATCCGTGGGCGCTCGGGGAACTGTGCGACCCCGACACCGTCGCCCCGGTCGAGGAGTCGTGGGCCGAGCTGGGCGTGACGATGCACTGGAACACGAAGCTCCAGGGCTTCCTCGGCGACGGGGAGGGGCGCGTCCGTGCCGTGGCGACCTCCGACGGCGAGTTGCCCGCCGAGCTGGTCGTGGTGGCGACCCACAAGATGGCGAACAACGCGCTGGCCGTCGCCGCGGGCCTCAGGACAGGCTCGACCGGAGGGCTGGTCGTCGACGACCACATGAGCACGTCGGCGCCGCACGTCTGGGCGGCGGGCGACGTCTGTGAGATCCCGCACGGTCTCGGCGGGCTGCCTCTGCAGGGACTCACCGGGAGCCACGCCTACGCCCAGGGCAAGGTGGCGGGCGCCAACGCCGCAGGCGGAGATCGTGCGTATCAGCCGGTCTACGTTCCGTGGGGGATGGTCGCGGGCGAGTGGATGATCGGCGGGGCCGCGCTGGGCGAGGTGACGGCCACCGCGCTGGGCATCCCTTATGTGATCGGCAAGGCGACCGGCATCTCCCGCGCGCGCTATTACCCGGGCGTCAAGCAGGTCACGGTCAAGCTCCTTGCGGAACCAGGCACGCTGCGTCTCATCGGGGCGCAACTGGTCGGCGGCGAAGGGATCAAGGAACGGGCGGACTTCCTGGCGCTCGCGGTCAGGAAAGGCATCACCCTGCACGACCTGGCGTCAATGGAGAACGTCTACTCGCCGCCGATCGGCGCGCTCAACGAGCCCATCGTCACGGCCGCGCAAGCCGGAGTGGCGTCATGATCACTCGATGGGTGAGAGAGAACGCCCAGCACTACCTCCTCAGGGACGCGCAGGCGCGGGTGGCGCGCGCCCACGGCAGGACGCCGCCGCCGATCCGCGGTTCCGTCTTCTGGCGCCGGATCTTCGTCCCGATCTATCGGCTCACACCGTGGCCGGTCCGCTGCCGGTTGATGGCCGTGATGCCCGGCAGTCACCGCAAGCACTGGTCCAAGCCGACGACGCCGGTCGGCCCGGCTGTCTAGCTCAAGGAGGACACATGCCGAAGACTGTCTCCACCACCCTGCCAGCTGAAGGTGAGACCCTGTACAACCCAGAAGAGAAGGTGTTTCCCGACATCCGGGCCGAGCCGGGGCAGAAGGCCTTCATCTTCATTCACACGGTCCCGTACGAGGGCTCGGTGGCCCTGGTCAACCTGCTCACCTCGACCCGGCTGGTGCGCAAGGGCTTCGACGTGCACATCGTCCTGTACGGCCCCGGCGTGCTGCTCGCGTCGGGCACACGCGGTTACCCCGGCGTCGGCCAGGAGGCGTTCCCCGGGCATCTCGCGATCAACAACCAGATCAAGACCCTTCTCAAGGAGGGCGCGACGATCTACGCCTGCCGGTTCGCGATGGGCGCGCTGTACGGGTTCCGCGAGGACGACCTGATCCCCGGCGTGACCCCGTTCAACCCGCTCGACGTGCTCGACGCGGCGCTCACCGCGTGGAAGGAAGGCGCGTTCCAGCTGAACACCTGGACGGTTTGAGCGCCTGTCCGGTGCCGGGTGAGGGCGCGCCCTCACCCGGCACCCTTGGAGGCCATCATGAACAAGGTCCAGCCTGCGACCGGAATTCACGACATGGGGGGCACCGAGGGCTGGGGCCCCGTGCCGGTTCCCAGGCCCGACGAGCCGGTCTTCGAAGAAGAGTGGCAGGCACGGGCCTTCGCGCTCGCCCTGCTGTCGATGCGCCTGTCCGGCACGAACCTGGATGCCTTCCGCCATGCGATGAACCGGCTCGACCGGCAGGACTACCTTGACGACGGCTACTACGGCCGGTGGCTGCACGGCGCGGAGAACCTGCTCTACGACAGCTCGATCATCGCGCGGGGAACGGCCGAGGCACGGGCCGCCAATCTGTCCGGGGGCTCGGCCGAGGAACCCGGGCCGCCGGAGCCGGACAAGCCGGACTACGCGCCGACCGCGGCAGGCTCCCTCCGCGTCGTGTCATCGCCACCTCGGTTTTCCGTGGGCTCTGCCGTACGCGCCAAGGTGTTCGCCCCGCCGGGGCATACGCGCTTGCCGCGGTATGTGATGGGGCACGCGGGGAGCGTCATGATCGTCCAGCCCGCGCAGGTCCTGCCCGACACCAACGCCCACTTCCAAGGCGAGAACGCCCAATGGGTGTACTCGGTGCGGTTCGACTCCGCCGAGCTGTTCGGCCCGGACGCCGAGCCGTTCGCGCTCAACATCGACCTCTATGAGGACTACCTGGAGGAGACGTCATGACGGACGAGCGGGTGCCGATCGAGCTGCGCGTCGAGGCGCTGGAGCAGCTGCTGGTCGAGCGCGGGCTGGTCGATACCGCGATCATGGACAAGTTCATCAAGATGTACGAGACGGACGTCGGGCCGCTCAACGGCGCGCGCGTCGTGGCGAAGGCGTGGACGGATCCGGAGTATCGGGAGCGGCTGCTCGCCGACGGCACCGCCGCCGTCGCCGAACTCGGGTTCAAAGGACCGCAGGGCGAGCACATCGTGGTCCTGGAGAACACGCCTCGCGTCCACAACGTGGTCGTCTGCACGCTCTGCTCCTGCTATCCGTGGCCGCTGCTCGGCCTGCCGCCCTCCTGGTACAAGGATCCGGCCTACCGGTCCAGGATGGTCCGTGAGCCGCGCACGGTGCTGGCCGAAATGGGCCTGCGGCTGCCGGACGACGTCGATGTCCAGGTGTGGGACAGCAGCTCCGAGGTGCGGTACTTCGTGCTCCCGGCCAGACCCGCCGGGACCGACGGGTTCTCCGAGGAACAACTCGTACCGCTCGTCACACGGGACGCGATGGTGGGCGTCGCCCAGGTGACGACATGACGCTCCCGATCCGCCTGGACGTCGACAGCCCGGCCGCGCCGCCGCGCTCCAACGGCGAGCTCGTGTTCGCCGAGCCGTGGGAGGGCCGGGCGTTCAGCCTGGCGGTGGCGGCCAGCGAGGCGGGCGCCTTCGCCTGGGAGGACTTCCGCCAGGCCCTGATCGCGCGGATCGCGGCCGAGCCGGACGCCGAGTACTACGTCTGCTGGTTCGAAGCGCTCGAACAGGTGCTTCTCGTCGAGGGCGAGGTACGCGAACGGGCGGCGCTGCTCGCCGCCAGGCCCGCCGGGCACGATCACGAGATCGACCGGTAGATCTCGGTGTGCCGGGCGGCGGAGGCCGCCCAGGTGAACCGGGGCACGACCGCGCGGCCGCCGGCGACGAGGGCGGCTCGCAGGGCCTCGTCGGTCATGATCTGCTCCAGAGCCGCCGCGAGTGCCACCGGGTCGCCCACGGCGGGGAGCAGGGCGTCACGGCCGTGGGTGAGGAATTCCTGGAACACCGGCAGATCGCTGGCCACGACCGGCAGGTCGGCGGCGAGCGCCTCCAGCGCGGCCAGGCCGAAGCCCTCCTTGATCGACGGGTACGCCAGGGCGTCGGCACTGCGGTACCACGCCGCCAGCAGATCCTCGGGGACCGTTCCCAGCTCCACCACGTCCAGGCCGAGATCGGGCAGCAACGCCAGCGCCTCGCGGCGATACGGCTCGTGGTCACGGAAGGAGTGGCCCCCCAGGATCGCCAGCACCGGCCTCTCACCTCGCAGCAGGCCCAGGGCGCGGAACAGCGTCTTGCTCCCTTTGCGTGGCTCGATGCCGCCGACGGCCAGGAGCAGGAATCGGTTCTCCGCACCCACGGACGCGCGCAAAGAGGCCCTCTGCCGGGCGCTCACCGGAGGGAACCGGGCCGGGTCGACGCCGTTGCGCACGATCTGGGCGGCGACGCCGTACTCCTGGAGCAGCACGCGGCGCCAATGCTCGCTGACGACCAGGATGTGGCCGGGCTCCACGATCGACCTGCGCTGGCAGTCGATGAGGGCCGGCGTCGTGAAGTCGTCAACGTGATGCACGGTGCGCACCACGCGAGCATGCACCCGGGTCGCCGCACGCCCGGAGATGCAGTCCTGAGCGTGCAGGACGTCGAACTCACCGGCGACCTTCGCCAGCCCGGCGGCCATGGCGTCCACTGAGGCGAAGACCTTCTCCTCCAGAGAATCGCTCTCGATCGTGACGGGGAACAGCGTGAACGGCACCTTCAGCGGGCGGAAGAAGCCCTCGGTGCCGAGGGCGAAGACGTGGACGTCGGTACCCAGGTCCGCGAGCGCCTCGGCCAGGGCAAGGGTGTGGACGACTCCGCCGCGCGGTTTGGTCGAGTACGTCAGGAGCGCGACGCGACTCATGAGGCAGCCCTCCGGGTGGCGATGGCCGCCGCGGTGAGCGCCGCGCGGGCGGCGGTCTCGGTGACGACGCACCCGGCCTCGGCGAGCACGCTCACCTGCTCCCGGTAGCCCTGGGGATCCCGTTCGGTGCCCAGAACATACGCCACGACCTGCGGGCCGTCGAGGCTGGAGATCTCCGGTGCCAAAATCCCGGCCGGATCGGGATGCGAGCCATGGCCCAGCACGACGTCGAGGAGCACGACCGCGACGTCGGCGTCCTGACCGGCCTCGCGCAGGAGCTTGACGCGGGCCTCCGGGTCGATCATCGGGTGTGGCCTGCCTCTGGTGTACTCCTCCTCGCCCAGGTCAAGGCAGATGCTGGAGCCGGGCGAGGGGGCGGGCAGGCCGTAACGCGGGTCGATGGGGACGTTGGACCAGACGGGGCCCAGCGTCCGCCCCAGCAGCACGAGTGCCTCGGAGCAGAGCGTGCCGCCGGAGAAGAGCCCGCGCACCGTGGTGCGCGTCGGCGCGAGGCAGGCGATGACCTCCTCCAGGCTCGGGCCATGTCGCCGGTCGAAGTCCGGCGCGGGCCGGCCCAGCAGTTCCAGTGCCTTGACGACACCGCCTTCGAGCGTGTCCGTCACGTGCACACCCGGCATGGTGCGTTCCAGCCCGACCAGGGCGGCGACGAGCGGGGTGTCGCCTGCGGCGGCCACCACCCGCCGCGCCACCTCCTCGTCGGGCGGCTTGGAGACGAGAAGGATCAGTTCGGTCGCCGGGTCGTCGTCGAGCGCCTCGACGGCCCGCTCGGCCATGCGCCCGCCGACCGCACGGGTCAGGTCACGGCCGCCCACGCCGATGACATGCGACAGGCCGACGCCCTCGCGGTCGAGCAGGGACATGACCTCCTGAGCCCCGGTGCCCGCCGCGGCGACGATCCCCACCGGGCCGGGACGCACCACGTTGGCGAATCCCAGTCCGACCCCCGCGAGCATCGCCGTGCCCGCACCCGGGCCCATGAGCAGGCGGCCCTGCCGTACGGCGTGGTCCTTGAGCGCGATCTCGTCGGCGAGAGAGACGTTGTCGCTGAACAGAAGCACGTCAAGGCCGTGGCTGAGCGCTTTGTGCGCTTCCAGGGCGGCATAGTCACCCGGGACGGAGATGACGGCGACGGTGCTTCCTGGCTGCCGCCTCAACGCCTCCTCGAGAGAGCGCGGACGCTGCTCGACCGGCCCGCCCTCGCGGGCACCGAACATCGCCCGCTCACCCTCCGCGAAGGCCGTCACGGCGCCGGCGTCGTCAGCGGCCCGCACCGCGAGGATCAGATCGTAAGGGCCCGCCTCCGGAGGGTCGAAGCCCTCATGCCGCAGGGCTTCGAGGTTGGCGGCGGTCGCCATCACGACCGTCGCCCATTCCACGCCCTCGGCCTTGTGCATCGCCCGGGCGCCAAGGAGTTGAAGGACGGAGTCCAGGTACGTGTCGCGCAGCACGCGTACGGCCGTTTTCATGCCGCGCCCCGGCCGGTGAGGTGGCCGACGATGCGGGTGGCTCTGGCGTTCCGGCTGCTGAGAACGCCCGGGACAAGCTCGGCGCGGGTGATCGCGGCACATCCACCGCCGGCGTCGAGGAACTGCAGGGCCGCGCGGACCTTCGGGCCCATGCTCCCCTCGGGAAACTGGCCGTCCAGCAGGTGCCTTCTCATCTCATCCGAGGTGATCGTCGTGATCGGCCGCGCTCTGAGCGTGCCGAAGTCCAGCATGACCATGTCGACGTCGGTGACGAGCACCAGGGAGTGCGCCCCGACGGCCGTGGCGAGCAGGGCGGCGGTGAGATCCTTGTCGATGACGGCGGAGACGTGGCCGCCCTGGGCGTCAACCGGGATGCCACCTCCGCCGGCCGCGACCACGACGAAGCCCTCCCTGAGGAGCCGGGTGATCGCACGGGCTTCGATGATCTTCAGCGGCGGCGGCGACGGAACCACGCGCCGGTAGCCCCTGCCGGCGTCCTCGACGAGCCCCTCACGGGGTTCGGCGTAGAACGGGCCGACGGGCTTGGTGGGCCGCGCAAAGGCGGGATCGGCGGGATCCACCACCACGTGGGTCACGATGCCGACCACATCGGGCCCGCCCAGGGCCTGGCTGATCAGGCTGCCGAGCAGCCCCTGCGTCATGGCGACCAGGGCGTGCAGGGGCTGCTCGGGCACCTGCCCCGCACCGGCGTCCTGCTGGATCGCCAGGTTGCCGACCTGGGGTCCGTTACCGTGCGTGACGACGACGCGCCAGCCGGTCTGCCGCAGGCCACGCACCGCTTTCGCCATGGTGCGAGTGTTGGCGGCCATCTCCTCGTATGTGCCTGCCTGCCCCCGGCGGGTGAATGCGTTCCCGCCGAGCGCGACGACCACAGTCCTGTTCACGGGCCATCACCCGTTCTGGTGAATCACCCGAATGCCGTCTAGGATCCGACTTACCACACTGACGATAGTGAACGAGAGAAGCCTTGCCAAGCGGTCGGATCCCTCCGGAATACACCGAGCTGGCCCGGCGACTGCGCGCCGCCGAGGACCGGCTCTTCCCGCTCGCGATGGTCGACACCGAGCGCTACCAGCGGGCGCTGCGCCTGGTGGGCGCCCTCGCCCGGCGCCTGTCCGGCATCGCCGACTACGCGGCCTTGGCCGCCGTCGAAGAGGAGATGCGCGGCTGGCTCGACGACCTGGGCATTCCGCTGGACGGGCTCGACACCCAACTGGTGATCGAGGCCGCGATGTCACAGCGGTTCCGCGAGCTGCTCACCTCGTCGCGCGAGCAGGTGGTCGAGCGTGCTCGGGCCGCCGGGCTGGAGTGGGCGGTCCTTGAGGAGCCTGACGACGCGGCCTGGCGCGGCGGGTCGGCGCAGTGGGTCGAGATCCACATCGCGACAGGCAGCATCATGGTCCGCTCGGTGGTCGCCGAGCCGGTCATCACCTACCGGCTGGAGGTCACTGGCGACGCGGTCCGCGTGGAGGAGTTCACCTCGCGAGAGGCGTGGCTCGCGGCGATTGAGCAGGTACGGCAGGCGTTCGCATCGGAAAGTTAACGCCGATCATATTTTGGTAGAATCGGTGGGACTGGTCGTACGGCACGGGAGGTGCCTGTCGTGACGGCTACCGATGTCAGCGAGCTCATTCTCGACCTCCAGGCACGAGGTCTGCGGCTCGAGGCACAGATGGAGCGCCGCACCGGCGGCGCCGGGCCCACCGACTGCGGGATGCTGTGGGTGGAGGGGGTTCCCGTCACGGCGCCCACCGAGGGGGTCGCCAAGGACTCGCCGTACGTGCTGCGCGCCGAAGACGACGGTTACGGCATCTATCGCGACGGGGTACGGCTGGCGGACGCATCCGCCGAACGCCGGCCGCGTTTCTACGACCTGACCACCGCCGACGGCGTGCCGTACTGGCAGATCGCTCTCCTGCACCTGGACTCCGTGGCGAGCACCGTCGTGCAGCACTGCGCCTATTGGGGCAACGACGACCAGTGCGCGTTCTGCGGGATCGGCCTCTCGCTCTCGGCGGGCCGCACCATCGCTCGCAAGACACCCGAGCAGCTCGCCGAAGTCGCGATAGCGGCCCGCGATCTCGACGGCGCCGTCGACGCCACCCTGACGACCGGCAGCACTCGCGGCGTCGACCGCGGGGCCCTGTATGTGGGGCGCTGCGGGCAGGCCGTCAAGGAGGCCAGCGGACTCCCCGTCGAGGCGCAGTTCGAGCCGCCTGTGGACCTGGACGTGCTCGACGAGGTGGGCGCCATGGGCGTCGACTCGGTCGGCATCCACATCGAGACCTTCGACCCCGCCGTCCTGGCGCGTGTCGCGCCCGCCAAAGCGCGCACCGGCATCGAGGGCTACTTCAAGGCGTGGGAACGGGCGGTCTCCGTCTTCGGCGCCGGTCAGGTCTCGACCTACGTGATCCTTGGAATGGGGGAGGACCCCCAGGTGACGATCGATGGCTGCAGACGGGCCGTCGACGCCGGCGTCTACCCGTTCATCGTGCCGCTGCGCCCGGTCGTCGGCACCCCCATGGCCGGCTGGAAGCCACCGCCGAGCTCCTACACGCGGCCGATCTACGCCAAGGTCCTCGCCTACATGGCCCGGCACGGCATGACGTCCGCCGCTGCCAAGGCAGGCTGCGCCCGCTGCCAGGCATGCTCAGGGCTGAGCTCGGTGGAGTCTCTGCTTCAAATCGGCCCACGTCCCGCCGCCTGAGGCCGCCATGTTCCAGACGCTCGGCCGTGACTGCCACCCAGCCGCCACCTCAGACGAACTCGCGGCCCATTACGCGGTACGGCACCGCGTCTTCGTCGAGGAGCAGCACATTTTCGACGGCTCCGACCGCGACGCCCGCGACGACGACCCGCTGACCATCCACGTGGTCGCATACGCAGGCCGGGTGATCGGCGGAGCCGTCCGGCTCTACCCCCTGGACCATGCCGGTGAGCTCTGGCGGGGCGACCGCCTGGCCGTTCTGCCGGAGCACCGCGGCCAAAGCCTCGGGACCCCACTCGTGAGATACGCGGTCAAGACCGCGACCGAACGCGGCGGCCATCTGATGGTCGCCCACATCCAGCTAGGGAACATCCGCTACTTCCAGCGCCTGGGCTGGCGTTGCAGCGGCGACGTGGAAACCTACGCCAACCTCCCGCACCAGCCCATGGCGATCGACCTCCGAGCTTAGGCGGTTTCGCATGAGAGAACCGGCCACTTCGATCATCGTCCCCTTTCCGCGCCTGCGCCCATGGCTGCTGGCCGTACCACTGCTCCTGCTCCTCGCCTATCTGGTGCTGATGGACGACGGGGCCATCTCGCAGGCAGGTAACTACCTGCACGAGCTCATGCACGACGGGCGTCATCTGCTCGGCGTGCCGTGCCACTAAGGGGCGTCGTGGTACGCACCCTGCTGGTCAGGGGCTTGCTCCTCGGGCTGCTGGCCGGATTGATCGCGGGCGGCTTCGCGTTCGTCTTCGGGGAGCCTCGTGTGGACAGCGCGATCGCCTGGGAGGAGGCCCTCGTCGAGGGGGCCGGGCATGATCATGGCAATGCGGCCGTGGTCGGCAGGGCGGGACAGAAGGCCGCTCTGTTCCTCGCCACCGGGCTCTACGGACTTGCCGTGGGAGGTGTCTTCGCGCTCGTGTTCGCGGGTCTGCGGGGACGGGTCGGCCCACGATCCGATGGCGGGCTGGCGCTCGCTGTCGCCGGCACCGCGTTCGTGGCGGTCATTCTCGTGCCGTTCTTGAAATATCCGGCTAATCCGCCCGCCGTTGGCGACCCTGAGACGATCAGCGGCCGCACCTTGCTCTACGTGGTGATGATCCTGGTCGGGCTGGTGGCGACGGTCATCGCGGTGGCGACCGCTCGCCGCGTCTCCGGTGGGCCGTGGGCGCGGTGGGCCGCGGCCGTCACGGCGTTCCTCGTCCCGGTGATCGCCGCGTGGCTGCTGCTACCGACGGTCGACGAGGTGCCCAAGGGCTTCCCCGCCACGTTGCTGTGGGAGTTCAGGCTGGCGTCGTTGGGGACGCAGCTGGTGTTCTGGACCGCTTTCGGCGTGCTCTTCGGCTGGGTCGGCGACCGCGCGTCCCGCGTGGCGGCCGCCCCCGTCGCCGCGGGCTGAGCGGGATCAGCCGGCTGTCATGCGGCAGACGGGGCGACCGGATCGGCGAAATCGGCCGGGACTCCGGGACCGGCCTGTCAGGAATTACCGGTGGGGCGCAGCACCCGGGCGGCTCCGGCGATCAGGGCGGTGGCCAGGATCCAGCCGGAGGCGACCAGGACCCAGGCCAGCCACTGGGTCCAGCCGACCGGCTCCCACGCTCCCCGCTGTTCGAAGACGCTCACCGGGACGAGCAGGTCCAGCGTGTAGACGAACGGCTGGAACACCCTGACCTCGTCCGGGTCGATCTTCGTCGGCGGCACGGCGTCGAAGACCACGGTGCCCGCGGTCAGCAGCACCGCCGTCCAGAGCCCGGCCAGCCAGGGGCGGTAGCCGTACCCGACGGCGAGATCGAGCAGCCGCCCCCAGAACCTGCCGGTCGGTTTGAGCGTGCGGCGCCGCCGCCGCTGTTTGGCCAGCAGCACCCGGCGGGCGTCCGGCTCGTGACCGATCCGCCGGAACCAGGCGGCCAGCTGCTCGTACGGCTGCGGCCGGTAGCCGTCCGGGTCCCTGCTGACCCAGGACAACCGCTCGGCCACGGTCCAGTCGCCGCGCAGCGTCTCGTAGACCAGCCCGTTGAGGTGCACCCTGCCCGGATAGGCCGAAGGCTGGTCCATGATGAGTTCGATCCGCGAGTAGGCGAGGCTGACCTCGCCTTCGAGAGAGGCCGGTCGCAGGATCAGCTCGTTGACCTGCATGTGGGTCAGGTGGAGTGCCCGATCGGGGGCCGACAACACGGCCTGGTCGAAGGAGAGCACCCCGTTGATCCGCGCGCCGCGCATCCGGATCGTGCCCGTCGCGGTGAATCCCGCGCTGAACTCCGCCGCCCCGGACTCCATGAAGTCCGCCTGCACGGCGTACGGCCCGGTCGCCGTGATGACCGACCTCTGCAGGTAGATCCCGTCGTGGAACTTCGCCCCGATGATCCGCAGGCCTCCGGTGACGTGCGTGTCCCGGATGAACGCCCCGCCGTTCACCGTCAGCCCGCCCGCCCACAGGGCCCACTGGTGCTGGTCGAGGCCCCGCTCCCGCATGTCCCTGGCGTCGAGCGGCCTGCGGACGTCCTCCAGCCAGCTCTCGGTCGCCCTGGACTGCTCACCGGGAGCGGACAGGTGGCACTTGGAGAACCGTAACTGACCGGTCACCTGCGCGTTGTCCAGCCGGATCCCGCTGCGGACCGTGGACCCGTCAAGCTCCAGCAGGCCGTTGAACGTGCACCGGGGAGCGCGGACCCGCTCCATCTCGCACCCCCGGAAGCGCACCCCCGAGGCGGTGGTGTCGGCGAGGGAGACGGCCTCGGGGAGATAGCAGTTGAGCAGATGGAGCTTGCCGGTGAGGGTGGCGTCGGAAAGATCCAGCTTCCCCGTCACATGGGCGCCCGCCAGCCGCAGCCCCGCGGTCTTGCCCGGCTCCGGTTCCCGGGCGCCGAGCAGCAGCGCCGCGATGACCTCAGCGCGGACCGTCCGCTCCGGTCCCCAGTCCGCCCCGTTCGCCGGGTCGTCGACGTCGGCGTCCCCGGTGCGCAGATCCACCCAGGCGCCCGCCGGATAGGCGTCCCAGACCTGCCGCTCTGCCGGGCTCAGCCGCCGGAACGGTCGTGTCAGTCGCATTCGAGACCTCTTTATTCAGGTTGCTGAGAACCGGCGCTCGCGGCGGCGGCCGTCGCGGCAGGGGCGAACGACTCCGAGCATCCGGCCTCTCGGGCTTGGGGGTGGTCTGACCGCGTCGTCGTAGGGATCTCCCGGGAGAATCTATCCCGTGCAGATCTCCGACGGTTTCGACCTGTCCATCGACGACCATGTCGCCACGTTACGGATCAACCGCCCCGGCAAGCGCAACGCGATGAGCGTGGCCATGTGGCGGGCGCTGCCCGGGCTGCTCGCGCCGCTGGCGGGCGATCCCGGCGTGCGCGTCCTCGTGCTCACCGGCGCGGGCGGCACCTTCTGCTCCGGAGCGGACATCTCAGAGGTCGCCGGGCTTTCCGCGGAGGGCGACGACACGGGGCTGACCGTCGCGGCGGAACGGGCGCTGGCCGGGTTCCCCAAGCCGGTGATCGCGATGATCGAGGGCTTCTGCGTGGGCGGCGGCTGCCAGCTCGCCCTCGCCTGCGACCTGCGCCTCGCAGCCGAGGACGCCCGCTTCGGCATCACCCCCGCCAGGCTGGGCATCGTCTACCCACTGAGCTCCACCCGCCGCCTGGTCGACGTCGTCGGCCCGTCCACGGCCAAACTCCTGCTCTACTCCGCCGAGCTCGTCGACGCCGGCCGGGCCCTGCGCACCGGCCTGGTGGACGAGGTCCTTCCGCGGGAGGGGCTGCGCGAACGGGTGTACGGCCTGGCCCGCACGATGGCCGGGAACTCGCAGCTCACCCTCGCCGCCACCAAGGAGGTCGTGGACGGCCGGGCGGACGAGGCGCGCTTCCGCGAGTGGCAGAAGAAGTCACGCGAGGAGGTCCCCGAGGGGGTCGCCGCCTTCCTGGAGCGGCGCCCTCCCCGGTTCACCTGGTCTTCCTGAGCGGCCGGCCCTACCGGTCGACGATCTCGTTCTTGCCGATGACCACGACGCCGTCGCGGGTCACCGCGAAACGCTGACGGTCGTATTCGAGGTCGAAGCCGATGCGGGCACCGTCCGGAATGATCACGTTCTTGTCGATGATGGCCTTGCGGACGATGGCGCCGCGGCCCACCTTCACGTTGTCCATCAGCACCGAGTCTTCGACGTGGGAGTGGGAGTGCAGCACCACGCCGGGGGAGAGGATGGAGCGCTCCGCCAGCCCGCCGGAGACGATCACGCCGGCGGAGACCAGCGAGTCGATCGCCCGGCCGATCCGGTCGCCCTGGTTGTGCACGAACTTGGCCGGAGGAAGCGGGTCGTGGCCGGTGTAGATCGGCCACTCCCTGTTGTAGAGGTTGAAGACCGGGTGCGGCGAGATGAGGTCCATGTGGGCCTCGTAGAAGGCGTCGAGGGTTCCGACGTCCCGCCAGTAGCCGCGATCCCGCTCGGTGGAGCCGGGCACGACGTTGTTGGCGAAGTCGTAGACCTCGGCACCGCCCGACTTGACCATCATCGGGATGATGTTTCCGCCGAGGTCGTGCTTGCTTGCGGGATCGAGTGCGTCCTCCCGGAGCGCGTCGAGCATCGCCTGGGTCTTGAAGACGTAGTTGCCCATCGACGCGTACACCTGGTCGGGCGCGTCCGGCAGGCCCACCGCGTCTTTGGGCTTCTCGCGGAACGCCACGATCCGCCGCCCCGCCGGATCGGTCTCGATCACACCGAACTGGTCGGCCAGCGACAGCGGCTGCCGGATCGCCGCCACGGTCACGTCGGCGCCGGAGTCGACGTGCTGCTCGACCATCTGCCGGGGATCCATCCGGTAGATGTGGTCGGCGCCGAACACGATGACGTGGTCGGGCATCTCGTCGTAGATCAGGTTGAGGTTCTGGAACACCGCGTCGGCCGACCCGGAGAACCAGTGAGGGCCGAGCCGCTGTTGCGCGGGCACCGGCGTGACATAGTTACCCAGCATCGTCGACATTCGCCAGGTACGGGATATGTGCCGGTCGAGGCTGTGGCTCTTGTACTGCGTCAGCACGACGATCTGCAGGTAGTGACCGTTGGCCAGGTTTGACAGTACAAAGTCGACAAGCCGGTATATCCCCCCGAACGGCACCGCAGGCTTGGCCCGGTCAGCCGTCAGCGGCATCAGCCGCTTTCCTTCGCCGCCGGCCAGCACGATCGCGAGGACTCTCATACCAGGACCTTAACCCGATGAGCAGGACCGAAACACACCTAAACACTACGCTGATCACATGCGTGTAGATCTGCTGAGCCGTGAATATCCTCCTGAGGTGTACGGCGGTGCCGGAGTCCATGTGGAATACCTCGCCCGGGAGCTGCGGCGGCTGGCCGACGCCCGCGTCCGCTGCTTCGGGGCGCCGCGTTCCGAGCAGGGTGTCGAGGCCTACCGGGTGCCGAGCGGGCTGGAGACGGCCAACGCCGCGCTCCAGGTGCTCGGCGTCGACCTGGAGATGGCGGCCGGGTGCGAGGGCGCCGATCTGGTGCACAGCCACACCTGGTACGCCAACTTCGCGGGCCACGTGGCGAAGATGCTGTACGGCATGCCCCACGTGGTGACCACGCACAGCCTGGAGCCGCTGCGGCCGTGGAAGGCCGAGCAGCTCGGCGGCGGCTACACCCTGTCGTCGTGGGCCGAGCGGGGCGCGCTGGCGAGCGCTGACGCGATCATCGCCGTGTCGGAGGGGATGCGGCGTGACGTGCTCACCAGCTATCCCGAGGTGGCGCCGGAGAAGGTCACGGTGATCCACAACGGGATCGACACCGACGAGTACGCCCCCGACCGGGCCACCGGCTTCCTGGACAAGCACGGCATCGACCCCGGCAGGCCGTACGTCGTGTTCGTGGGCCGGATCACCCGGCAGAAGGGCCTCGTCCACCTGCTCCACGCGGCCAGGGACTTCCACCCCGACGCCCAGCTGGTGCTCTGCGCGGGCGCGCCCGACACCCCGGAGATCGCCGCCGAGGTCACCGCGCTCGTTCAGGGGCTGGACAGGGAGGGCGTCATCTGGATCTCGGAGATGCTCCCGCGCCCCGAGGTGATCCAGATCCTCACCCACGCGACCGTGTTCGTCTGCCCCTCGATCTACGAGCCGATGGGCATCGTGAACCTGGAGGCCATGGCCTGCCGGACGGCGGTCGTGGCCACCGCGACCGGCGGCATCCCCGAGGTCGTGGCCGACGGTTCGACCGGGCTGCTGGTCCCGATCGACCAGTCCGCGGCCGACGGCACCCCCGACGATCCCGAACGGTTCGCCGCCGACATCGCCGAGCGGGTCAACCGGTTGCTGGCCGATCCGGCGCTCGCCGCCGCGATGGGCGAGGCCGGGCGGGTCCGGGCCGTGGAGCACTTCTCCTGGGCCCGGATCGCCGAGCGGACGATGGACCTGTACCGGTCGGTCAGCCGGCCCTGATCATCTGCTCGTTCATGATCAGGAAGGCGCCGAGCCCGTGGAAGTCGTTCACCGGCCGGGCCCGGCCGAAGTAGTAGCCGACGGCGTCGTCGACGTTGGTGCCCTCGCTGATGCCGGTGACGGCGGTCCGGCCGTCGGAGCCGAGTGACACCCTCGCCAGCACGCCCCGGTAGCCGCGCTCGGCGTTGACCTTGTAGGAGGCGTCCACATACCCGCGCTCGACGGAGCGCGAGATCGTGAAGGTGTACATCGCGGAGCAGGAGGTCTCGGTCCAGTCGGCGGGGTCGTCCGGCTCGGTGACCACCTGGAACCAGCGTCCGGTCGCCGGGTCCTGGTGCCTGGCGTAGGCCGGGACCAGCCGGCGCAGCATGGTGACCAGCGCGGGACGGCGGGGGTGATCGGCCGGGAGCAGCTCCAGGACGTCGACCACGGCCATGCCGAACCAGCCGATGGCCCGGCACCAGGAGAGGCCGTTGGTGTTGCCGTGCTCCGGACGGACCCAGCTCGCGGTCAGCCCGCCGGGCTCGTCGTAGGCGTGGTAGAGCAGGCCGGAGGCGTCCCCCGACGTTCGCAGCAGGTGGCTGTAGTAGATCTCCAGCTGCCTGGCCGCCTGCTCGTTGCCCCAGGCGGCGTCGTTGAACTGCTGGCCGTACCTGATCACGAAGGGGTTGACCATGAAGGCGCCGTCCGCCCAGAGCTGGCCCTGGCGGGAGTCGGAGGTGGAGTGCCACCAGCCGCCGTCGGCGGTGCGGGGATAGGTGGTCAGCCGGTTTCTGATCTTCTGCGCGGCCGTCCGGTATCTGGCCTGCCCGGTCTCCCTGGCCAGGATGAGCAGCACGTTGCCTGACTCCATGCTGTCCAGGTTGTTGAAGCTCTGGCCGATGTTGCCGGAGTCGTCCACGAAGCGGTCGGCCCAGTCCTTCATGTACTGCAGGTACCGGGGGTCGCGGGTGCGCTGGTAGACCAGGTACTGGCCGTAGAGGTAGAGGCCGCGCGTGTAGCCCCAGCCGCCGAGCGTGGCCGGGGTGAAACGGGCCATGGTCGAGTCGGCCACCGCCCTGGACCAGTCGAAGGACGGCGGGGTGCCGTCGTCGATCGAGAGGGAGTCGGTGTTGGGGCCGCCGTTCGCGGTGGTCGCGGTGGCCCTGATCGTGTTGGTGCCCGCGGTCAGGGAGGCGGTCACGGTGGAGGTGCGCCAGGTCGTCCAGGCGCCGGTGCCGGGGAAGGCCAGTTCGTCGGCGACGAGGACGCCGTTGACGGTGACGTCCATGGGCCGGTCGACGGCCGTGCCGTTGGCATAGCGCAGGATCAGTGTGACGGCGCGGGCCTGCGGAGAGGTGACCGTCCATTCGACGTGGCCGCCGGTCGTGTTGTCGTAGTTGACGAAACCGGTTCCGGTGAAGCCGGCGTGGTTGGACTCGACGACGCCCTGGGAGATCGCCGCTTCCTCGGCCTCGTACAGGGTGACCGCGGCCGCCGCGGGTCGTAAGGGCAGCAGGAGAGTGCCGCCCAGGGCCAGGGCCGCGATCAGTGCCCGTCGCCGGAGTCCGAGCGTCATGGGTTGACTCCTCACTCGTCGGCCCCTGTTCGTTCGGAAAGATCGCTCATGAACCAACAAGCGCACGCATGGCGGTTCGTTCTCTGGGCGGATGCGACAGATCCAATCTTTCGCGTGTGTGGATCTCTCACTAGAGATACGCCATAACCGACATTTCGTCTATCTACTAAGAAAATTTCCCCGACCGAGATTCGCTCACGTAGCTGACATCGGATGTCTATTCATCACTCAGATCTTGCTGGTTAGGAAAGTTTCCTAAAGATTGTATCGATCCAAGATCCATTAAGTGTTGACAGATGTTATTTTTTGTGGGATTACGGTGCAAAACTCCAATTTTTCGCGAGATGTACCGGTTTCCCGAGCCGGTGATCGTGCGGGTAAGACCGGCGCCCGCGCGGTCACCGGCCGTCTCTCCACCCCCCAGCCACGAAACGTGGAGCCCCCTCATGCCATCTCGACGCGATTTCCTGATGACCACCGGAGCGGTCACTGGCGGCGCGATGCTCTCCGGCCCGGCGGCCCCTCTCCGTACGGCCCACGCCGCGTCCCCGGCCTCTCCTTGGGACGAGGTTCCGGCGATCCTGGCCAGGATCGTGCCGCCCACCTTCCCCAGCCGGATGTTCGACATCGCCGACTACGGCGCCAGGCCCGACAACTCCACCGACTGCACCGCCGCGTTCCGCAACGCCATCGCCGCCTGCAACGCCGCCGGCGGCGGGACGGTGCTGGTGCCGGGCACCGGCAAGTTCCGCACCGGAAAGATCCACCTGCTGTCCAACGTGCGGTTGCACGTCGAGGCGGGCGGCACCGTCCGCTTCCGCAGCGACGCGGGCTCCTACCTCCCCAGCGTCTACACCCGCTGGCAAGGCATCGAGTGCTACAACTACTCGCCCTTCATCTATGCCAGGGGCCAGACCAACATCGCCCTCACCGGCCCGGGAACGATCGACGGCAACGCCGCCGCCGGACCGTGGTTCGGCTTCGACGGTCGGCGCGGGCCCGACTGGGAGCGGCTGCAGCAGATGGCGGTCGACGGCCTGCCGGTCGGCCAGCGGCAGTTCGGCGACGGCCACTTCCTCAAGCCGAACATGATCCAGTTCTACGACTGCACGAACATCCTGATCGAGGACCTCGACATCAGGAACCCGGCGATGTGGACGATCCACCCGGTGCTGTCCCGCAACGTCACCGTGCGGCGGGTGAAGATCTACAGCAGGGGCGCGATGGTCGACGGGGTCGACCCCGAATGCTGTGCCGACGTCCTCATCGAGGGCTGCTCGTTCGACACCGGCGACGACGGCACGGTCATCAAGTCCGGCAGGGACACCGACGGCCGCCGGGTCGGCGTGCCGAGCGAGAACATCGTCATCCGCGGCAACAAGTACTACGGCCGCTGGGGCGCGATCACCGTGGGCAGCGAGATGTCCGGGGGAGTGCGCAACGTCTTCGCCCAGGACAACCAGATCTTCCCCGGGCCGGACTACAAGTCGTTCTACGCGGTCTACCTCAAGACCAACAACCGGCGCGGCGGTGTCGTCGACGGCGTCCACGTCCGCAACCTGACCGGGGGCCCCTGCGACCGGGGCGGCTTCTACGTCGACATGAACTACAGCCTCACCGGCCCCGGCCACGGGCCCATCGTCAACCCGGTCATCCAGAACCTCAGCGTGGACGGCCTGAACATCGCCGGCTCCCCGTTCGCGATCAAGCTGTCCGGCTCGTCCGCCAGCCGCATCAGGAACGTCACGATCAGCAACAGCACGTTCACCGCCATCGACACCCCCGCGCCGCAGATCGGCAACGCCGACAACGTCGTGCTGAGCAACGTGCGGATCAACGGCGTCCTGTACGGCGAAGGCCCCCCGCCGACCCGCTTCGAGGCCGAGAACGCGACGATCTCGCAGGGGGCGGTGGAGTCCAACCACGCCGGGCACTCCGGAACCGGCTTCGTCAACTACGACAACGTGGCGGGCTCCTACGTGGAGTTCACCGTCGACGTGGCCACCGCGGGCACCAGGACGCTGGCCCTCCGCTTCGCCAACGGCACCACGGCCAACCGGCCGATGGACATCGCCGTCAACGGCGCCGTCGTGGCGGCGGGCAAGGCGTTCAACGGCACCGGTTCCTGGACCACCTGGCAGACCACCTCGGTCAGCGCGGTGCTGGCGACCGGGACCAACACGATCCGAGCCACCGCCACCACCGCCAACGGCGGCCCCAACCTCGACTACCTGGAGGTCCAGCCATGAGGCCGCCGTATCGGAAGACCACCGCCGCCGACGGCGGCCCCGGCCTCGACGAGATCACCATCGGGCGGGAACCATGAACCTCACCCGACGCCAGCTCGGAACACTCTTCGGCGCCGCACTCCTCACCCCTCACCTGGAGACGCGAGCCGCCGCCGCGGCGCCCGCGTGGAAGCTCATGTGGTCGCCGGAGGCGAGCGTCGACGGGCTCAGGGCGTTCGAGACGATCGAGGACGATCGTGCCGACTCCCACCCGGCGGGCCGGCCGCACATCTACCCCGAGGGCGACAACTTCCGGTTCGACATGCACATGGTCGACCGGGACACCATGACCGACCGGCAGCGCCAGGAGGTCACCGGCAACCGCACGCCGGCCGGTTACCTGGAGTGGAACGACGGGGAGACCTGGCGGGTCACCTACTCGATGTACATCCCGAGCACGTTGAAGGCCACCACGTCCTTCACTCACATCTTCCAGACCAAGAAACCGGGCACGGGCACGCTGCCGATCACCGTCACGTCGCTGCGCAGGGTGAACGGGACGCAGACCATCGAGCACAAGGTGGTCGAGGGCGATGTCCTGGTCGGCAGGACCGACCTGGCGCCCCTGCACGGCAGGTGGATCGACGTCGAGTACGAGATCAAAATCGGCGACGGCGGTTCGGGTTCGGTCCGCTGGGTGATACGCAGCGGCGGCACCACGGTCGTCGACGCCGCCAAGACCGGGGTCGACACCTTCCTCGGCGACCGGGTCCGCCCCAAATGGGGCATCTACCGCTCGCTCGGCGACACCTCCGGCTCGCTGCAGGACTGCCATCTCCTGCTGACCGCCATGCGCGCCTACAAGCGGGTCGAAGGCGTGCCCCCGGTCGACTACCAGGCGGAGAACGCCACCATCTCGCAGGGCGTCGTCGAGTCGAACCACGCGGGCTACACCGGCACCGGATTCGTCAACTACGCCAACGTCGCCGGCAGCTACGTGGAGTGGAACGTCAATGTCGCGGAGGCCGGCATCGTGCCGCTGACCTTCCGCTACGCCAACGGCACCACGACGAACCGGCCGATGGACATCGCGGTCAACGGCGTGGTCGTCGCCGCGAACCAGGCCTTCGGCAGCACCGGGGTCTGGACCGCCTGGGCGACCACGACGCTCGGCGTGCCGCTCAGGGCGGGCGCGAACACCATCAGGGCGACCGCGACCACCGCGAACGGGGGCCCCAACGTCGACAAGATCACGATCGGATAGGCCGCCATGCACTCATCCCGACGCGAGTCCCTCAAGGCCGCCGCGCTGGTACGCGTCCTGGTCGCACTCGCACTCACGTTCTTCGGGCTCGCCGTCCTCCCCGCCCTTCCCGTCCCCGCCTCCGCGCTCGCCGAGTTCAACGTGCGCGACTACGGGGCCACCGGCAACGGCTCCACCAACGACGACGACGCCATCGACCGGGCGATCAGCGACGCCAGCGCGGCGGTGGGCGGCGTGGTCGTCTTCCCTTCCGGTCGCTACCGCTCCCGCAGCGTCCACCTCAAGAGCAACGTCACCCTGCGGCTCGACTCGGGCGCGGTGCTGCTGGCCGCCGGCGGCGGCATGGACGCCCCCGAGCCGAACCCCGCCTACGACGACTACCAGGACTTCGGGCACAGCCACTTCCACAACTCGCTCATGTGGGGCCATGGGATCACCGACTTCCACATCACGGGGGCCGGCACGATCGACGGCGACGGCAAACTGTCGACCAGCAACTCCCCGCCGTCGGGCGCGGGCAACAAGGCGCTGGCCCTCACCGAGTGCTCCAACGTGAGCATTTCCGGCGTCACCTTCCGGCGCGGCGGCCACTTCGCGATCCTCATGAACGGCTGCCACGACGTCGCGATCGACAACCTCAAGACGGTCTGGGCCGGCTCGGGCGTCCGTGACGGCGTCAACATCATCAACAGCTGGAACGTCACGGTCGCCGACAGCCGCATCGAGTCCAATGACGACGCCATCGTCCTCAAGAGCGACTTCGCCCTCGGTCACACCTACACCAGCCAGAACATCCGCGTCCGCGACACGACCGTGTACTCCCACGAGAACAACGCGCTCCAGTTCGGCTCGGAGACCTGCGGCAACTTCCGGGACATCCGGTTCGACGGCATCACGGTCCTCGGCGCGGGCAAGGCCGGGATCGGCATGGTCTCGATGGACGGCGCGATCATCGAGGACGTCCACTACACGAACGTGACCCTCACCAAGACGACCACGCCGATCTTCATGAAGATCGGCGAGCGGAAGCGCTGCCCCGGCTCGCCGCCGGCCGGGCGGATCAGGAACATCCACCTGACCAACGTGACCGGGAGCGACCTGACCGCTCCCGAGCCCGGACCGGTCACCGGCGGGCCCGAGCTCACCAGCACGATCACCGGCACCCCCGCGGTGGACATCGGCCCGGACATCACCCTCACCGGCGTCAAGCTGACCGTCCCCGGCGGCCACCCCGCCTCCGACGCGACCATCGTCCCCGGCGAGTTCCTCACCTCCTACCCTCCGCGCGACTACGGCACCCGCCCGTCCTACGGCTTCTGGGCCCGCCACGTCCAGGGCCTCACCTTCGACGGCGGCAGCGAGGTCCGCTTCCAGAGCAACGACAACCGCCCGGCGTTCATCGCCGACGACGGCGCGAACATCCGGTTCGACGGCGTGATCGCCCAGCGCGGCTCCGGCAGCGCCTATGACGCCGGTGTCAGCGGCGTCAACGGCTACCTGGTGACCGGCGCCACCACCTCCGGCGGCACGCTCCGGGTTCGCGCGACCGACTCCACGCCGATCGGCGGCGACCCCGTCAGCCTGTACGGCGAGGCGGAGTCGGGCACGGTGACCGCGCCCATGCAGATCCAGAGCGACCCCGCCGCGTCCGCGGGCTCCTACGTCACCGTGGCGGCGGGGAACAACAGCCAGTCCACCGCCCCCGCCACCGGTCACGCCAACGTGACGTTCACGGTCCCGTCGGCCGGGTCGTTCCGGGTCTTCGCCCGGGTTGTCGCGCCCACCACCAGTGACGACTCCTTCTGGGTCCGGGCCGACGGCGGCGCGTGGACCAACTGGAACGGCATCCCGCCGGGTTCGGCCTGGCACTGGGCCACCGTCCCCGTGACCTACGGCCTCACCGCGGGCGGCCACACCGTCACCTTCGCCTACCGGGAGGACGGCGCCCGCCTCGACCGGATCGCCATCTCCAGCGACCCGGCCTTCGTCCCCTCCGACGGCCCCGCCCCGGCACCGGTCCGCCTGGAGGCGGAGGACGCGACGATCTCGCAGGGCGCGGTGGAGTCGAACCACCCCGGGTTCACCGGCACCGGGTTCGTCAACTACGACAACGTCACCGGGTCCTCGGTCGAATTCACCGTCACCGCGGCGACCGCCGGGAACGCGACCGCGACCCTGAGGTACGCCAACGGGACCACGGCGAACCGGCCGATGGACATCGCGGTCAACGGGACCGTCGTCTCGGCGGCCCGCGCCTTCAACGGGACGGGAGCCTGGACCACCTGGGCCACCACGACGCTCACCGTCCCCTTGGCCGCCGGAGCCAACACCCTCCGGGCGACCGCCGTCACCGCCGGCGGCGGCCCCAACCTCGATCACCTCGACCTCGTCGGCCCGTAAACGGATCCGGCCCCCCGAAAAAGAGCCCGCCCCCCGAAAAGGAGCTCTTATATGCCCCGTCCACCACGCCCTCGGCGAGGCCGCCTCAGGGCGGCGCTCGTCGCGGTTCTCATCCTGATCAGCGGCATGACGCTCGCCGGCCCGGCCAGGGCCGAGCTCCAGCACCCCCGCCAGGCCTTCCTGCGCTCCTCCGTCGGCGGCCTGTTCCTGCACTGGGGCATGCGTACCTCACCGGCGCACACCAGCTGCTCCGCCTGGGAGGCGGCCGTCACCGGCGGCGGCTGGAACCCGGACTACTGGGTCGAGGAGGCCATGAAGCTGCACACCCGGTACATCGTGCTCGCCACCTTCCACAGCAGGCTCGGATATGCCCGCCCCTACCCGTCCGGCATTCCCGGCAGCTGCCGTACCAGCCGGGACTTCCTCGGCGAGCTCATCGACGCGGCCGACGCGCGGGGGCTGAAGGTCATCCACTACATGACCGACGATCCGCAGTGGTGGAACGAGGGCCTGGGCTCCGGGCAGAGCTGGCTGAACTCCGCGGCCTTCTCCTCCTACGTCGGCCACAACGTGGACCTGCACACCCGTGAGGGCTTCGGGGAGTTCAGCTACCTGCAGTTCATCGAGCAGATGCGGCGCTATCCCAAGCTGGCCGGGTTCTGGATCGACAACGACAACGCCTACTGGGAGAGCCACGGCCTCTACGAGCGGATCCGCGCCGACCGGCCCGACATGACGCTCAGCAACAACAACGAGGACACGCCGATCATGGACATGATCAGCAACGAGCAGAAGACCGGCATGACGCCGGGCTACGACTACCCGCAGGCGGTCTACACGGCGCTGCCCCGGCTGATCGAGGCGGACTTCAAGCTGCCCACCTCGGGTCCCTGGTGGTACGGCGGGTCGGACCAGGCGGTCGACTACAGGCTCACCCTCGGCCGACTCATCACCAACGCCGGTTCCTCGATCAAGGCGTTGATGGCGGAGACGCCGATGAAGGCGGGCCGCATGCCGCCCGCCCAGGAGGCCTTCAACGACTTCGCCCAGGGATATCTCGGCGGCATCTGGGAGTCGCTGAACGGCACCGAGGGCGGTGGCTACATGTACGGCGGGCTCAAGCCCGGTTTCTGGAACGCCGGAGCCCACGGCGTCACCACGGTCAGCAGGACCGACCCCAACCTGCACTACATCCACGTCCTGACCCGGCCGTCGGGCGGCACCCTGCAGATCCGCGACAACGGCTACAGGATCTCCTCGGTCACCAACCTGCGCACCGGGGCCGCGATCGGCTTCACCCAGGGCGGCGGGACGCTGACACTGAACGGCGTCTCCGGCTGGGATCCCTACGACACCGTGTTCAAGGTCGTCTCCAGCGGCCGCGAGGGCGTTCTCGGCGGGGTCACCGTGAGCGCGTCGGCCTCGGCGAGCGGGCACGGCGCCGCGGCCGCGGGAGACGGCGACTACCTGACCTACTGGGACAGCGACAAGTCGCTCCCGGTGTCGCTCCGCTTCGATCTCGGCTCGGCCAGGAAGGTCCAATATCTCGGGATCAACCAGCGAGAGGACTCGGTCGGTTACGCGCGCTCGGCCACCGAGCAGTCCGCGCGCATCCGCGACTACCGGGTCTACTTCAGCGCCGACGGCACCGACTGGGGGAGCCCCGTCAAGACCGGCACCCTGCCCAGCCACCGGGGGGTGGCGATCATCGATCTTCCCGCGGCCACCACCAGGCACGTCCGCCTGGAGGTCGTCAACACCCACGCCGCTTCCAGCGACACCACCCGCTACCGGCGGCTGCGGGTGGATGAGGCATGGGTCGGCGGGGACTACGCGGGCGGCGGCACCCCGGCCCCCAGCCGGTACGAGGCGGAGGACGCGACGATCTCGCAGGGCGCGGTGGAGTCGAACCACGCGGGGTTCACCGGAAGGGGATTCGTGAACTACGACAACCTGGTCGGCTCGTCGGTGGAGTTCGCGGTGAACGCCACGGCCGCGGGGAGCGCGACGCTGACGTTCCGCTTCGCCAACGGCACGGCCGTCAACCGGCCGATGGACGTCCTCGTCAACGGGACCGTCGTCGCGGACGAGCTGGCGTTCGACGGCACCGGGGCCTGGACGACCTGGAAGACCACGTCGATCACCGTCCCGCTGGCCGCCGGGGCCAACACGATCCGGGTGGTGTCCACGACCGCGAACGGCGGTCCCAACCTCGACCACCTCGTCGTCGGCTGAGGCGGACATCCGGAGAATAAGGTTCCAGAGGTGGGTAAGGTCGAGGCCGTGAAGTTTCACATGAGGATCACCGACCGGCACGGCGGCGTCAGCGCGGGGCCGTACGGCAGCCGCAATCTCGGGGGCATGTGCGGCGACGACCCGGAGGCGGTCGCCGCCAACCGGGCGCGGACCGCGGCCGAGTTCGGCCTGGACCGGGTCGTGTTCATGCGCCAGGTCCACAGCGCCGACGTCCGCTACGTGACCGAGCCGTTCGGTGACGACCCGCCGCCGCTGGACGGCGTCTGCACCGATGTGCCCGGCCTGGGCCTGGCGGCGCTCTGCGCCGACTGCGCCCCTGTCCTGCTGGCCGACCCGGAGGCGGGCCTGGTGGGGGCGGCGCACTCCGGACGGGTCGGCACCGTCTCCGGCGTGGTCCCGGCCCTGGTCAAGGAGATGGCGGCCAGGGGCGCCGACCCGGCGAGGATGACCGCCCTGATCGGCCCCATGGCCTGCGGCAGCTGCTACGAGGTCCCCGCGGAGCTCCGTGACGAGGTCACGGCCGTGCTCCCCGCGGCCTGGTCGATCACCCGCCACGACACCCCGGCCCTCGACCTGCGCGCCGCGATCACCTCGCAGCTGACCGGGGCCGGTGTCGGCGAGATCACCCACGACACCCGGTGCACCATCGAGACCGGCGACCTGTTCTCCCACCGCCGTGACCGCACGACCGGCAGGTTCGCCGGCTACGTATGGCTGGAGGCCTGAGGTCCCGGCAGCGGATCGATCCCCTCCGGTGACGTGCTCATCGGAGGGGATCTCTCGCGTCAGTCGGCGGCGAGGATGCTCCCGTAGGCGCGGGCGGCCAGGTCCGCGATGAGGCTGTGCGCGCCGAGGACGTCGGCGAAGTCGGCCCCGATCTCCGCCGCCGCGGCCTCCACGAGGCCGGTGGCGGCCTCGGGACCGATGACGCACGGAGACAGGGCGATGCGCCGGGCACCGATGCCGCGCAGCCGCTCGGCCGCCTCGGCGACGCTGGGGGCGCTGTCCAGGGAGGCGACCAGAACGGGCAGCGTCAGCCGGGAGGCCAGCAGCACGGCGGTCGGCTGCGCCTCCGCCGTGGCCTTCTCGCCGCCGACCGTGACGAGGATGACCGCGTCGACCGGGCTGGAGACGTTGAGCAGGCGCATCCGGTCGGCCCGGGCCAGGTCCTTCTCCGCCAGCCGGATGTGCAGGGCCTCGGCGAGCAGCGGGTGCGGCCCGAGCGCTTCGGCCACCGTCACCGACGCCCCGCTCGCCGCCACCGCGGTGGCGATCACCCGGTCGGCGACCGGGTGCGGCCCGGTCAGCAGCGGCACCACGATGGCGGCGGCGCCGTCCTCGGGACGCTCGCGGGCGGCCGCCTCCAGTTCGGAGGTCAGCTCCTTGCCGTCCTGGCTGAGACCGGCGAGGCGGACCTCGATCTGCGGGTTGTCCACCCGTATCAGGGCCGCGAGTTCGGCGTCGGCGCCTGAGCCGTCGCCGAGCGTGGCCAGCACCAGCGCGGGTGCCTCGGGCGGGAGCTGGGAGGGCACGGGCTTACGGCGGCGGCCTGAGGGTCGGACGGCGCGTCCGCGCACGGGGAGGATGGAACTCTCACTCACATGCGCGGACTCTAGGCTGATTTTGCTCGCTTTGTAGCAAAAAATGGCAGCAATTCCGTCACAACATGATCGAAAGAGGAGGTTACCGTCACGGGTCGATCAGACGTCCCGGTATCCCTCCCACTCGTCCTCCAGCGCCGAGTGCACGACGGAGTCGCGCCAGGCGCCGCGGGCCCGCACGTGATGCCTGATCCTGCCCTCCTCGACCATCCCGGCGACGAGCATCGCGAGCTGGGCGGCCGTGTTGGCGGGGGAGCGGGCACCCCAGATGCGGTGCAGGCGCAGATGCCGGAAGCCGAACATCAGTACCAGCCGGATCAGGTCGGTGCCGATGCCCCGGCCCCAGTGGTCCGGCCGCAGGCCGATGCCGATCTCCGCGCTGTGCGGGTGGTCGGCCTCGATGTGCAACCGGGCGACGCCTATGGGCTCGGACTCGTCCGGGTCGATCACCGCGAGCAAGTACAGGCGGCGGGGCTCGGCCTCGACGGCTTTCAGCGCGTCGGCGACTATCTCCTGGACCTCCTCGCGGGTGCGGGGGTCGAATGGTAAGTGCTCGGTGGCCGCGGGGTCGCCGTAGACGGCGTGTAACGCGTTCACGTCAGCGGTCGTGACTTCCCTCAACCGGAGTCTCTTGCCGGAGATGTCAACGTGGCGCATGCGCAGACGCTAACGCCTCAGAAGTCTCACGGCTAGGGATCTTCCGCCTGACAACTATTCCGTCAACGGGGTGATCTTCAAGGTGAGGCCCGCGCGGGCGGTGAGAATCCCGGACGGTGGCCGGAGGCGTCCGTCCCGGTCGCCGCCCGCGCGGCTTCCTCGGCGAGGTGGCCGCGCCGATGGTGGCATAGGTGGACGGCAGGCCGAATGAGCAGCGACGTCACCGCGAGCACGTTTGACCATGTCCGAGATGGAGGACAATAAGCGAATGATCCCTCCCGTTCCCAACGTGCTCGTGGTCACCGGTCCCGGCCTGGTCGCCGACCTCCGCCTGCTCACCGAGGTCGCCGACCGGGAGTTCGCGGCCCTCGGCGTCGACGGGAAGGTCTTACCGGCCCCCGACCTGCCCGGCTTCCGGGCGGCACTGGAGTCCTCCGGCGCCCTGGTCGTCCTGCCCGGCCCGGACCCCGAGATCCGGGGCCTGTCGTCCGCGTACCCCCAGGCGGTCTGGCTGGACCTGACGAAATCCGCCCCGCCCGCATCCCAGCCTGCGCCCGCCTCCCAGCCCGCGCCCGACGGCTCGCCGGACCCGCTCGGTGGCACCTACCTGCACGGACGCGGAGTCTGGGGGCTGACCTGGGCCATCAGGCACGCCGTGCACCGGCTGCGGTGGCCGGCGCGCAGGGTCGGCTACGGCGAGCACCCCGACCAGTGGGCGGAGGTGCGGACGCCGCGGGAGGCCGCCGGGCCGGCGCCCGTCGCGGTGCTGCTGCACGGCGGTTACTGGCGCTCGATCTGGGGCGCCGACCTGATGGACGCCCTCTGCGCCGACCTGGCCGAGCGGGGATTCACCTCCTGGAACGTCGAATATCGCCGCCCCGACCTGCACGGATGGGCCGCGACCACCGACGACGTCGCCGCGGCGATCGCCCTGGCGGCCGAGGGCGCGTCCGGCCCGGTCGTGGTGATCGGCCACTCGGCGGGCGGGCAGCTCGCCCTCCGCGCCGCCGCCGACGATCCCCGGGTCTCCCTGGCCGTCTCCCTGGCCGGGGTCCTCGACCTGGTGGAGGGTGACCGCAGGCACCTCAGCTCCGGCGCGGTCGCCGCCGCCCTCGGCGGGTCCGCCGCCGAGGTTCCCGAGATCTACGGGCGGTCCAGCCCGCTGGAGCGCCTTCCCCTGGGAGTGCCTCAGCTCATCGTGCAGGGCGGCGGCGACGATCTCGACTTGGTGGACCTGAGCCGGCGTTACGCCCGTGCCGCCCAGGCCGCGGGCGATCAGGTGACATACCTTGAGATGTCAGGTGACCATTTCGACGTCATCGACCCCGCCTCGCCGATCTGGCGGGCGACGGCCGGGGTGATCGCCGACCGCAAGGGCGGTGAGGCGCCGTCCGGCCGCCCGCGGTAGGCGAACGCTGGTGATATGGGGCTTCGGAGGGGGTGCGGGCATAGTGTTCGTTGATCGTCATGACGCGGGTGTGCGTCTGGCCGAACAACTGGCTGGACCCGTCACTGATGAGAACGTGGTCGTTCTCGCGGGTCCCTCGGACTCAACGTAGGCCCTTTACCGCCATCTGCATCATTGGGGCGAAAAATGGGACACGCGATCCAACTCGTTGAGGAGACTCCCTATCGCTTCCGCATCGAGCGACAGGGAGCGATGCGAGTGCCAGGCGTCGTACTGGCTTCCCGCGTGCTGCTTCCGGAGGACCAGGCGCTGCAGCAGGTCGTCAACGTGGCCACCCTGCCGGGCATCGTCCGGGCCTCCTACGCCATGCCCGACCTGCACTGGGGGTACGGGCTCCCGATCGGCGGCGTGGCCGCCACCGACATCGCGGCCGGGGGCGTGGTCTCCCCGGGCGGGGTCGCCGACGCCGATGTCTCCCAGGTCGGTTTCCGGGCCATGGAGCGAGGAGTCAACGACTCGGGGCTGAAGCCCCGAGCTTGCGTCTCGCCGTCCGGTATGGCTTACCGGCAGGGGACGCACTGACCTTGCGTTCCACGGCAAGGTCGTTGGGCATGTCGACGAATGCCCACGCCGCCCCGGCGCGTGTTGCCACGTTCAGGGCTGCGATGTGGTCGGCGGATCCAGCGAACCCGCACGACCGGCAGCAGAACCAGTCCCTGCTGCGCCGGTTACCCCGCTCCACATGCCGACACCAGGCCACCGGGCACCTCTGCGACGTGTACGCCGGATCGACCTCCAGGTACGGCACCCCGGCCTTCCTCGCCTTGTAGGCCAGGAATTCGCCGAGCTGGTGGAACGGCCAAGAGGAGAGCGTGGCCCGCTGGGAGGGCCAGAGCCGTACCCGGTCGCGGATCCCGGCCAGTTCTTCTGCCGCGATCCCGCGCCCGGTGCGTTGCGCCTCGGCCACGATCTCCTTGCTGATGATGTGATTGACGTTGGTGGCGTGCCGCGCCTCCCGCTTGGCTCGCCTCTTGAGTTTCCGTTTCGCGCCGCGGGTCTTGCGGGCTTGGAGTTCGGCCCGCACGCGGGCCATCCGCCGCCGGTAGGCGTTCAACTCCTGCCCGGAGTAATCGATCCCGTCGCTGGTGGTGGCCAGGTTCACGATCCCCCGGTCCACGCCCAGCCACCCGGTCGGCTCCACGGGCGAGACCTCGGGCACCTCACAGGTGGCCAACAGATACCACCTCCCGTCCCGGTAGAGCAGATCCGATTCCCCGTGCCGGTGGAGCGCGAGGGTCTTCAGCTGATCGGGGTGGCCGGTGAAGGCGAGGTCCTTGACCCGCCCGGCCACCGTCCAGATCGACACCGTCTGGGCGTCCATCAGCCAGGACAGGCACCGGTCATCAAACGGCTGCGCCGCATCGGCACGGAACGCGACCGGCTTGGAGACGGCCTTGCGGGCCCGGCGGCCTTTCAGCCTGCCGGTGCGGACCAGCCCGCGCAGCGTGCTGTGCGCATCTACCACCTTCTTGATCACGTGCTGGGCGGCCTGCGCACCAAGCCCGCGAGCCTTGAGCTCGCCGTAGGTGAGCTGCCGAAGCCGGCGCTCCCCGGTGTTGCCGGTGATGTGGGAGGTACGGGAGACAAAGTTGGCCGCGTCGTTGACCGTGTGCAGGGTGGCCTCCAATGCCTGCGCCTGCTCGGGTGTCGGCAGGAGTTTCACCCGCACCACCAGCTTCACATCGAACACGCTACCGGCTGGCCCCTGTCACCACGGTGGGAACCCGCTCCTGATATCCGGCGTGGACGCGGCGTGGTCTACCGCCTGCATGCCCATGTGATCTTCACGCCCAGGTACCGGCGGAAGGTCTTCACCGATGCCATCTTGAGCCGCCGCGAAGACCTCATGATCGAGGGATGCGACAGCTTCGGCGCCGAACCGGTTGAGTTCAACGGCGCAGACGACCACGTCCACCTGCTCGTCCACTACCCGCCCAAAGTCGCATCTTCCACCCTGGTCCACTCGCTCAAGGGCATCTCCGCCCGGCTGCTGCGCAAGGAGTTCCCCACCCACATCCGCCAGTTCCTGCGGGGCGGGCACTTCTGGTCGCCGTCCTATTTCGCCGCCTCCTGCGGCGGCGCCCCCCTTGCGATCATCAAGGAGTACATCGAGAACCAGAAGCGCCCGGACTGACGTCCGGGCAGAAACAGCAGGCCAGGGGAGCGATTCCTTTTGGGCGTAAACGCCCGGGGTTCCTCGCTAGATAGCGCTGAAGATGGGAGCACGTGATGAACCACGTGAGCGCGGCTCGGGCCATTGGTCCCGAAACGGAAGGACTTTAGTCTCTGGTGGCACGACCCAGGCAGCAGGAGGTTGATGTTTAGGCCTGTGGGACGACGAGGGAGTCTGACCCGAGAACCTCTGAGGGGGAACGACGGAAGGGCTGAGAGGTCAGAAAGCCGAAAGGCAGACTGGCGACCCCTAGTCACCTGATCCGGACAATGCCGGCGAAGGGAGAGCGCCTCACAGGTCTTACTCTTGCCACGCGCACTTCGGGTGCCCTGTGGTGGCGGATGTCATAGATATGACAAGCCCGGTGATCAAGTTGCTTCTCGGCTGAAGGCTCACTCTGGCCGCAGCCGTGATCTGTTGCAGGCGCTACCGCGGATTCGCCACGTAGGACATGGTCTAAGGCGTGAGGGGGCGCCAGGGGACCGGGCTGGACAGCACCATCATGCTTGACGGGTGGCCGTACGGCGCGAGCTTGTCGATCAGCTCCTCGAAGGCCGTCATCGAGGAGGCGGCCACCCGCAGCAGGCAACAGGTGTCACCGGTCACCCGGTGCACCTCCAGGATCTCCGGCCAGGCCAGTGCCTGCTCGTCGCGGAGCACGCAGCGGGGCCCGTAACACGACATCCTGATCAGCGCGGCCACCCCACGACCGGCCCGCGCCGGATCGATCCGCGCGTGATAGCCGGTGATCACTCCGGACTCCTCCAGCCGCCGCACCCGCTCGGCCACCGCCGGGGCCGACAGATGCACCCGCCGCGAGAGCTCGCTGTAGGACAGCCGCGCATCGTCCTGAAGCTCGGCCAGCAGTGCCCAGTCCATGGCGTCCACGTCACGCTCCGTCATGTCGTAACTTGATCGGCCCGAATGGCTTCCGTTCCGAAGGTCAGATCTCGGAACGCCTTATTTCTATTATTTCTGGACGACTCAATACGGACCAGGATGGAGGCTAACAAACGGAGGAAGGACCAATGACCACCATCAGGCAGCTCAGCGAGCAGGACCGGAACGCGCGGGCCGTAGCCAACGAGGGACTGCCCACGCTCACGTTCGACGAGGCCACGCCGTACGACGACTATGTCGGCACCATGACCCTGCGTCGGCTCCAGCGCACCATCACCGACGCCCCCGAGGAACTCGCGTTCCTGGTCACCACCCAGGTGATGGAGCTCTATTTCGGCCTGCTCCGCACGGAGTGGCAGCTCGCTCAGAAGCAACTCGACGATGACGACGACGCCGCCGCGACCGCGACGATCAAGCGCACGGTCCGGCACTTCGATGCGCTCAACGCCGCGTGGGCGTCGCTCAGCTGGCTCACTCCGGCGCAGTTCAACAAGTTCCGTGACGCGCTCGGCGAGGCGTCGGGCTTCCAGTCGGCGCTGTACCGGCACGTGGAGTTCCTGCTCGGCAACAAGTCCGAGCCGCTCATCCGCCCGCACCGCCGCAACCCCGAGGCCTACCGGGAGCTCACCGAGGCGCTGGCTCAGCCGAGCCTGTACGACTCGGTGCTCGCCCTGCTCGCCCGGCGCGGCCATGCCGTCCCACAGGAGGTTCTGGAGCGCGACTACACCGCCGAATACGAGCCCCACCCCGATGTCGAGAAGGTCTGGGTCGAGGTGTACGGCGGGCCGCTCGAACCGCTGGCCGAGGCGCTGACCGACCTGGCCGAGCGGTTCTCCGACTGGCGTTACCGGCACGTCATGGCGGTGCGCCGCTCGATGGGCGCCAAGCCGGGCTCCGGCGGGTCGAACGGCCTGAACTGGCTGGAGCGCAGCATGCGGCGCCAGGTCTTCCCCGAGCTCTGGACGGCCCGCACCCTGATGTGACACACCCGTCGGCACTCTTCCGCGCCGTTCTCCGCCGCACCCTGCCCGGCAGGTGATCATCGCCTGCCGGGCCGGGTACGGGCCGGGTCAGGATCCCTCGGCGACGCTTAGGATGATCTTTCCTCGGATGTGCCCCCGCTCGGCGCGTTCGTGGGCCTTGCGCGCGTCGGCGAGCGGGAAGACGCTGTCGACGCCGACGCGAACGCGCCCGGCGTCGATCAGACGCGCCAGCTCGGCCATCTGTGCTCCGTTGGAGCGGACCTGTCCCGTCACAAAGGTGATGCCCAGCTCGGCCGCCCGTTCGGGACGGTACTCGCCGAGGAAGACCGCACTGATCACGCCGCCACGCTTGAGCACCGGCAGGAACCGGTGGCCGTGGGGACCGCCGACCGTGTCGAAGAGATAGTCGACGTCGCGAACCTTCTCCTCGACGGATGTGGTGGTGTAGTCGATGAACTCGTCGACGCCCAGCCCGAGCAGGAACTCCTCATGGCGCCCCGAGGCGACGCCGATGACGTGCGCGCCCCTGTTCTTGGCGAGTTGCACGAAGAAGTGGCCCACCCCGCCGGCCGCGCCGTTGACCAGCACGGTGTCGCCCGGTTCGAGCCGCACGTCGTCGAAGAGGTCGAAGAGGAATTGGTACGCGGTGAGTCCCGCCATCGGTACGCCGGCGGCGTGCACGTGGTCGATGGTGGCCGGCTTGCGGGCGAGGTGGTCCACGGGCGCGGTCGTGTACTCCGCGTATCCCCTTCCGCCGTCGTTGAAGCCGGGAAAGCGCACCAGCCCGAACACGGCGTCCCCTTCGGCGAACTCGGTGACTCCCGGACCGACGGCGGCGACGACACCGGAGATGTCCGAGCCCGGAGTGAGCGGCAGGGATAGTGTCGGCCGTATTTCCTCCGGGAAGTCCATGAAGCCTGAGCGTGCATACCAGTCAGGCGGATTCAGGCAGGCGGCATGGACACGGACCAGGACCTCGCCGGGCCCCGGTTCCGGGCATGGGATCTCCTCGTACACCAGTGCCTCGGGGCCGCCGAACGCGTGCACTCGCACGGCCATCATCGTTTTCGGCATCGTCTTTCCTCGATTCGTCGCTCGTCTTGCCGGTGGCCGGGGCGCGCATCCCCGATAAGATCCGGATCAGTGTTCCGGATAATATGTGGAGCAGTGCTCCGCTTGTCAATGTCGAGGATCCAAACATGACCACGACGCCCGATCCCCAGCCGCCTCGAACGCAGCGCGCCGATGCCCAGCGCAACCGCGACCGCATTCTCGAAGTCGCCAGGACCGTCATCGGCGAGCAGGGCACCCAGGCCTCACTGCGCGACATAGCCCGCCGCGCGGGCGTCGGCCTGGGCACGCTCTACCGGCACTTCCCCACGCGCGACGCGCTGCTGGAAACGTTGCTCGGCCAGAGGTTCGACCGCCTCGCCGAGAAGGCCGCCCTGATCGAAGACACCCGCCCGCCCGACGAGGCACTGACGGAGTGGCTGCGCGAGTTCACCGCCGGCGCCACCGTCTACCGGGGACTCGTCACGTCGATGATGGCGACGCTCGAGGATGAGGGCTCGCCCCTGCACGCCTCATGCCTGGCGATGCGCACGGCCGCGGCGCGCCTCCTCGAGCGTGCGCAGGACTCCGGGCACATCCGCCCCGACATCGACGGAACGGATTTGTTCGCGCTGATCAACGCCGTCGGCTGGATCGCCGACCAGGCCCCGTCCATCGCCACGCGACGTGAGCACCTGCTCTCGCTGGTCATGGACGGGCTCGTGCGCCACCCGGCACCGGCCCGGACGACATCACCGCGACAGGACGCCGCGGATCACGATCAGAGGGGGCGCCGTGCGTGATGGCCGGACGGGATCGAGGATCGCAGTGCGGCGGTGAAGGCGGCGATGGCCGGATGGGCCGCCGCTCCCCGGCGGAAGGCGATCCGGGTACGGCGGCGCATGGGCAGTTCGGTGAGCCGGACGCCGCAAGGAGGGTCGGCAGCGCCCAGCTCCGGTACGAGCGCGACGCCCTGGCCGACCGCGACCATCGCCAGCACGGTGGCGAAGTCGTCGATGTGATGGCGGATCCTGGGCGCGAACCCGGCGGCCTGGCAGGCCCGCACGGTCATCTCGTGGCAGAGCGTGCCGGGCTTGGGGACGATCCAGGAGTCGCCGCGCCACCGCGCCAGGGAGCCGCCGGTGTTGTCGGGGGCGTCGTCCTGCCGCGCAGGGACGTCTGAACCGCCGTCGTCTCTGGAGGCGAGATACATGGGCTCCTCCAGCAGGGGCTCGGTGTCCAGCGCGAGGTCGGGGGTGGCGGGGACGAAGTCGTATTCGTGGATCAGGGCGACGTCCAGGTCGCCGGTCCGGAGCCGGGGGGCCACCTCGGCGGGGTCGATCTCGTCCACCATCGGCTCCAGCCCGGGATGGTCCCGGCCGAGGGCGGCCAGGGCGGCGGGCAGGATGGCGCGGGTGGCGGTGGGGAAGGCGCCGATCCTGACGGTCCCGACCAGATCGGCGCGCGCGGTGGCCAGCTCCGACGAGGCCCGCTCCAGCCGTTCCAGCACGGCCTCCGCGTGCCCCACCAGCGTGATCCCCGCCGGGGTGAGCACCACCCGGCGGCCGGTCCGCTCCAGCAGCGCCACCCCGGCCTCCCGCTCCAGCGCCGCGAGCTGCTGGGAGACCGCCGAGGGGGTGAACATCAGGGCCTCGGCGACCGCCGCGATCGTGCCACGGTAGGAGAGTTCGCGGAGCAGGCGGAGACGTCGCACATCGAGCATCAGTTGAGCTTAACGGTTTCGGAAGAAAACGGAACTGGACCTGCATGGTCGATGGCCGCGAGGCTGGGGGGCATGGATCTGCATGGTGTTCACGTTCCCCTGATCACGCCGTTCGCCGAGAACGGCGAGATAGCCCTGGAAGCGCTCGAAGGACTCGCGCACGCCGTGCTCGACGAGGGAGCGGCCGGGCTGGTGGCGCTCGGCACCACCGCCGAGGTCGCCATGCTCGCGGAGGAGGAGCGCCGGGCGGTCGTCGAGACGTGCGGCAGGGTGGCCCGGCAGCGGGGGGCGACATTCGTCGTCGGGGCGGGGTCGAGCGACACCCGCGGTTCCGCCGAGGCCCTGCGCGGGCTCAAGGACGAGGCGGACGCCGCGCTGGTGACCGTGCCGTCCTTCGTCCGCCCGTCCGAGGCCGGGGTGCTCGCCCACTTCACCGTGCTGTCCGAGCAGAGCCCGGTGCCCCTGATCGTCTACAACATCCCCTACCGGACGGGGCAGACCGTGGGGGCCGCCACCCTGCGGCGTCTGGGAGAGCTGCCCATGGTGGCCGGGGTCAAGCACGCGGTCGGCGGAGTCGACCAGGACACCGTCACCCTGCTGGCCGACCTGCCGGAGAATTTCGCGGTGCTCGCCGGGGACGACCCGTTCTTCTCCGCCCTGCTCGCCCTCGGCGCCTCCGGCGGCATCCTCGCCTCGGCACACCTGCACACCGGCCGGTTCGTCGAGCTGACGGAGGCCTGGCGGTCCGGCGACGTCGCCCACGCCCGCGCCCTGGGCCATCGGCTCTCCGTCATGTCGGCGAGCCTGTTCGCCGAGCCGAACCCCACGGTCATCAAGGGGGTGCTGCACGCCCAGGGCCGGATCCCCACCGCCGCGGTCCGGCTGCCGCTGGTCCCCGCGAGCCGGGCCTCGGTCGAGGCGGCCGAGCGGCAGGTGTGATCACGCGGTCTGGCAGGCCGGGCACCAGAAGAGGTTGCGGCCGACGAGCACCTCGGTGCGGATCTCGGAACCGCACAGGAAGCAGTCCATGCCGGAGCGCCGGTAGACGTACACCTCGCCGCCGTGGTCGTCGACGCGGGGCGGACGGCCCATCGCCTCCGGCGTGTGCTCGGGCCGCACCGTGTCGATCCGGCCCGTCCGCACGCCGTCGGCCATGAGGAGCACCAGGTCGGCCCAGATCGCCGACCACCGCTCGTGGGTGAGGTCGCGGCCGGGCCGGGACGGGTCGACCCCCTGCCGGAACAGCGCCTCGGCACGGTAGATGTTGCCCACGCCCGCGACGACCGACTGGTCCATCAGCAGGACGCCGATGGAGGTGCGGCTGCGGCTGATCCTCCGCCAGGCGATCTCCGGATCGGCGTCCGCGCGCAGCGGGTCGGGTCCGAGCCTGGCGTGCAACGCCTTCTTGTCGGCGGGATCCAGCAGCTCGCAGGTGTTGGGACCGCGCAGGTCGGCGTACTTTTCGGCGGTGCGCAGGCGCAGCCGTACCGCACCCGTCGGGGCGGGCGCGGGCACCGGGCCGAACGTGTATTTGCCGTAGATGCCCAGGTGCACATGGAGCCAGCGGTCGTCGTCGAACCCGAGCAGCAGGTGCTTGCCGTGCGCGTCGGTCTCCTGGAGCACCCGCCCGTCGATCTGGAGGGCCCCGGCGACGAACCTCCCCTGCGGGCTCTCAGCGCGCACCGCCTCGCCGCCGAACATCTGCCGGTGCTGCTCGGCCAGGCGGTGAATGGTGTGTCCTTCAGGCATGGTGGGAAATGATACGGCCTGATCGAACCGGGCTATCCGACGACCGGCAGGCGAGACGGGTCGCGGCGAAGGAGCGCGTGGGCCGTCGCGGCGAGGGCGGCCCCGGCGGCGTAGGCGAGGAGGTCGGCGACGCCGAAGGTGCTGCCGAACACCAGCCTGGCCAGCACGCTCGCCTCCGACAGCGCGGCCGGAACGGGGGTGAGCTGGGCGAACTCGATCGCCCAGCTGAACGCCAGGGCACCGGTCGCCGTCCGGGCCGGTGAGACCCGAGGCCTGACCACCAGGATCAGCGCGTGGACGAGAACGGTGTAGAGGGCGTCACCGGCGTATTTGCCGAACCAGCCGCCGGTGACCGCGCGGACCGTCAGTCCGGCGGCGACGGTCGCGACGGCCGCGAGCGCGGCGGGCAGGCGGCTGCGGAGAGCGGAGGCCGCGGTGGCCGCCCGGGTGGGACGGCTCATGGAAGCGGCGGCAGGCGGCAGCCGTACAGCCACGCGGCGAGGAGCCCCTCGAACGACCGCGTCGTGTACTGCAACGCCAGGTCGAGGAACATGTCCGTGGTGACGACCCCGTGCCGGTTCGCCGTCGTCCACTCGCGCATCATCGCGAAGAACGCCAGGTCGCCGAGGACTCGCCGGAGCGCGTGCAGGGTGAGCGCGCCGCGCTTGTAGACGCGGTCGTCGAACAGCTGCCGCGCTCCGGGGTCGGCGAGCACGAAGTCCTGGGGGAGCAGCGACAGGCGCCGGTGCCAGCGGAGGGCGTGGTCGTCGGCGGACTCCCCGCCGGAGGCCTGCGACCAGATCCACTCCGCGTAGGCGGCGAACCCCTCGTGCAGCCAGATGTCACGCCAGTCGGCGACCGTCAGGCTGTTGCCGAACCACTGATGCGCCAGCTCGTGGGCGATCAACCGCTCCTCGCCGCGACGGCCGTCCACATGGTTCACGCCGAAGATCGACATGCCCTGCGCCTCGACCGGGATCTCCAGCTCGTCGTTCACCACCACCGCGGTGTAGGAACCGAACGGGTAGGGACCGAAACGGTCGCTGAAGAGCGCCATCATCTGGTCCTGCCGGCCGAAGTCGTGCCGGACCCGGGAGGCGAGCCCGATCGGGAAGGCCAGCCGCATCCCGGAGCCGAGCTCGGCCCGCTGGTAGCGGCCGATCTGGACGCTCGCGAGGTAGGAGGCCGTCGGCTCGGCCTGCTCGAACACCCACGTGGTCCCCGACCCCGCCCGCCGCTTGGAAACCGGCTCGCCGTTGGCGATCACCGTGTACGGCGAGGCGGTGGTCACCGAGATCCGGTAGGTGGCCTTGTCGTCCGGCCGGTCGTTGCAGGGGAACCACGACGGGGCGCCGATCGGCTGGCTGGCCACGATCACGCCGTCGGTGAGCTGTTCCCAGCCGAGCTCGCCCCAGTGGCTGGAAACGGGCTTCGGACTGCCCGAGTAACGGACCTCGACGGTGAACGGCCCCGGGGCCAGCCGTCCGGGCTCGACGTGGAGCTTGCCGCCGCGATGGGTGAAACGCCTCGCCTTGCCGTCGACCAGCATCCCGCTCACGCGGAAGGCGCCCAGATCCAGCGACAGGCGGTCGAGCGGGCGCAGCGCCACCGCTGAGAGCCGGGCGACCCCGTCGAGCTTGTTGGGGCCGATCCGGTAGTCCAGGGACAGGTCATAGTGCTCGACCCGGTATCCCTCGTTGCCGTGTGCGGGGAAGTAGGGGAGGCGGGAGGTGCTCGGAACCACGTGTTTCCTCTTGCTATGTGCGCTTGTTCCATGCCGCGATCGGGTTGCCGAACCAGCGGGTCCCCGGCGGCACCGACTCGCCGCGCATCACCAGGGACGCCGGTCCGACCGTGGTGTTCTCCCCGATCGTCGCCGCGGGCAGGACCACCCCGTGCGGGCCGAGCGTCGATCCGTCCCGCAGGACGACAGTATCGATGCTCATGACCCGGTCATGGAACAGGTGCGTCTGCAGCACGCATCCCCGGTTCACCGACACCCCGTCGCCCAGGGTGACCAGATCCACCTCCGGCAGCCAGTAGGTCTCGCACCACACGCCCCGGCCGACACTCGCGCCCAGCGAGCGCAGCCACAGGTTCAGCGGAGCCGTGCCCAGCCAGACCTGGGCGAACCAGGGCGCGGCCAGCACCTCCACGAAGTTGTCCGCCAGCTCGTTGCGCCACACGAAAGAGCTCCACAGCGGCCGGTCGCCGATCGCGATGCGGCCGAGCAGCGCCCACTTGGCGGCGGTGGTGACCGCCGCGGCGAGCACCCCCGCCCCCAGCAGCGCCACCCCGGCCAGCAGCGCGGCGACCGCGAAGCCGTACGATCCGGCCAGCCACTCCAGGGCGGCCGCCACCAGCACGGCGGTCGCCACCGTGCACATCGCCGGGATGATCCGGAACACCTCGACGGCGGCGCGGGCGGCCTTCAGCCGCGGCGGCGGATCGTAGGTGCGGCTGCGGTCGCCGCCCTCCGCCGTCCGGCGCAGCTCCACCGGCGGCATGCCGAGATAGGACGACCCCGCCTTGGCCTTCTTCGGCGCGGCCGACAGCACCGCGACCAGGCCGTCCTTGGGCACCTTGCGGCCGGGAGCGGTCATCCCGGAGTTGCCGAGAAAGGCGCGCTTGCCGATCCGCACGTGGTCGACCCGGAAGCGTCCGCCGTCCAGCTCGTACGGCGCGACCATCGTGTCGTCGGCCAGGAACGCGCCGTCTCCGACGGAGGTCATCGACGGCAGCGCCAGTACGGTGGACAGCTCCACGTCCCGGCCGACCTTCATGCCCAGGGCGCGCAGCCACACGGGGGTGACCATGCTCGCATACAGCGGAAACAGCCAGACCCTGGCCATCGACATCAGGCGGCCGGTGGCCCACGCCTGCCACGCCTGGCGGCTGTGCACCGGGTGGTGGCCGGGGCGCAGGCCGATCGCCAGCAGCCGCACCAGGATCAGGATCACCAGGGCGAGGGAGGCCATCGAGGTGACGGTGGCGAGCGGCACGCCGTACAGGACATCGGCCAGGGACGTCGCGCCGCCGCGGAGGAGCACGGCGAGACCGGGCACCGCCGCGATCGCCGGGACGAGACTGAGGGCCAGGGCGGACAGCCCGTAGACGATCTCCCAGCGCCGCGAGCGCGGCGGCCGGTCGGCGGAGGGCTGGCGGGCCTTGCCCGTCCTGACGGCGGGCACCCCGGCCCAGCGCTCCCCGGACGGGACCGGGCCCGCCACCGCGGAACCGGGCGCGATCTGGGCGTGCTTGCCTATTCGCGCGCCCGGGAACAGGGTGCTGCGGGCGCCGATCGTCGCACCGGCTCCGATCTTGATCTCGCCGATGTGCACCTGGTCGCCGTCGATCCAGTAGCCGCTCAGATCGACCTCGGGCTCGACCGCCGCGTTCTTGCCCAGTTTGAGCATCCCGGTGATCGGCGGCGGCGAGTGCAGGTCGGCGTTGTCACCCACCTGGGCGCCGAGTGCCCGGGCGTAGTGGGTGAGCCAGGGGGCGCCGGACAGCTCGGCCACGCCGAGACGCTCGGCGAGCTGGTCGGCGAACCACAGCCTCAGGTGCGTGGTCCCGCCCCGGGGGTAGGCGCCGGGTTTCAGCCCCCCGAGCAGGAACCGGGCCGCGCAGGCGGTCAGCGCGATCCGCCCGGCGGGGGAGACGAAGACGACGCCGCCGAGCAGTACCCACCACCACGAGACGGTCGGCGCCCACGGCAGCCCGATCAGGTTGTTGAACGCGGCCAGCCCGACCACCCAGCGCAGTGCGCCGGCGGTGAGCAGCGGCAGGGTGAGGGCCGCCTGCACGATCGCGGCACGGCGCGGCATCGGCGTGACGATCCGGTCGCTGATCGCGATCTCGGGCGCGTCCAGCGCGGACAGATGCCCGGCGAGCTCGCGCAGCGTCGGGTGGTCGTAGACGTCGCCGACGGTGACCGCCGGATACCGGGTCCGCAGAGCCGACACCAGCCGGGCCGCCGCGAGGCTGGTGCCGCCCTCGGAGAAGAAGTCGCCCTCGGTGCCGCCGAGAACGTCTCGCCAGCACTCGGCCACCCACGGGTCGACGCCGGGATGCCCGGTCTGCTCGGACGTGGGCAGCGGCCACGGCAGGGCGTCCCGGTCGATCTTCCCGGAGGTGCGGGTGGGCAGGGCGTCGACCAGGGCGATGCGCGGGACCAGCGCGGCGGGCAGCGCGTCCCGCAGCCGGTCTCTGGCGTCGGCCTGGTCGAACTCCTCACCGGGCACGACGTAACCGATGAGCAGCTGGTGGCCGCCGCCGGTCGTGCGCACGGCGGCCGCGGCCCCGGCGACCCCGGGCAGAGCCTGCAGGGCCGCGTCCACCTCGCCCAGCTCGATCCGGCGCCCGCCGAGCTTGATCTGCTCATCCGCGCGCCCGACGAAGAGCAGGCCCTCGGGCTCGGCCCGTACCAGGTCGCCGCTGCGATAGGCCCGATCCCAGCCGAGGGAGTCGAGCGGGGCGTATTTCTCCGCGTCCTTGAGCGGGTCGAGATACCGGGCCAGGCCGACCCCGCCGATGACCAGCTCGCCGGTCTCACCCATCGCGACCGGTTCACCGCCCGAGTCCACCACCGCCAGGTCCCAGCCCGCCAGCGGCAACCCGATCCGCACCGGCCCGTCCCCGGTCAGGGGGGCCGCGCACGCGACCACGGTCGCCTCGGTCGGGCCGTAGGTGTTCCACACCTCCCGTCCCGGTACGGCCAGCCGCTCGGCCAGCTCGGGCGGGCACGCCTCGCCACCGAAGATCAGCAACCGCACGTCGTCGAGCGCCTCGACCGGCCAGAGAGCCGCCAGCGTCGGCACCGTGGACACGACCGTGATGCCCATCTCGACAAGCCACGGGCCCAGGTCCATACCGGTGCGCACCAGCGCCCGGGGGGCCGCGACCAGGCAGGCGCCGTGCCGCCAGGCCAGCCACATCTCCTCGCAGGAGGCGTCGAAGGCCACCGAGAGCCCGGCCAGCACCCGGTCACCGGGACCGACGGGCTCGCGGGCCAGGAACAGCCGTGCCTCGGCGTCGACGAACGCGGCCGCGTTGCGGTGGGTCACCGCGACGCCCTTCGGCTTGCCGGTGGATCCCGAGGTGAAGATGATCCACGCGTCGTCGTCCGGGCCCGGGCGCATGTCGCCGGGGTGTGTCTGGCCGGTGGGCGCGGGTTGCGTGCCGCCGATGAGGGCGGGCCGTGTGTCGCCGGGGTGCGGGTGCCCGGAGGGCTCGGGCCGTTCGCCGTGGCGGGGCTCTGGTGGTTCGCCCCAGTCGCCGAAGACGACGACCTTCTCGCCCTCGCCGATGACGGCACGCACCTCCGCCTCGGTGAAGACCAGTTCGGCGCGCTCGTCGGGGTCGTCGGCGTCCACGGGAACGTAGGCCGCGCCGACGGCGAGCACGGCCAGGATCGCGATGTAAAGACCCGCGGTGCCCGAGGGCACACGGACGCCGACCCGGTCGCCGCGCCCGATCCCGGCCTGCCGCAGCTCGGCGGCCAGCCGCTCGACCTCGGCCCGCAGGCCGGTGTAGTCGAGGCGGATCTGCCCATCGTCGAGGGCGGCGGCGTGCGGGTGCCGTCGTGTCGTCTGGTCGAGGATGTCCAGCAGCGTGCGGACCTGCGGCGCGGCCCCTCCCGGCAGGACCGCCCGCGGCGGTAAGTGAACGTCTGCTGGCAACGAACTCACGATTCCCTCACATACCGGGCCACCGTGGCCCCGCGACAGCCTAAATGCAGAGGGTTAACTCACTTTCTGTAACCTTCTCATACTCTGAGTGAGATTTGTCCATATGGCCTGGTCGGGATGATGTTGACCCCCGGGAGGCCGTGTCGCCTGAGCGGAGGGCGAGCGGCCCGGAAGCCCTGCGGGCCGGTTATGGATCTGTGACATCGGTCTCATCTCGGCCTCACATCGGTCAATCACCGTGGGAGTCGCCCGCGCCGCCCCTGTGCCGTGCCGCCCGTACCGTCCGTACCGCTCGGAGGACCCGTTGAGGAAGCGCGCCCCTGGTCCTAGGCCTGCGCGTCCTCGCTTGGGAGCCTCGTCTCTGAGGGCCCCGTCTCTGAGGGCTGCTCCTCTGAAGGCTGCTCCTCTGAGGGCCGTACCTCAAACCCGCCCGCACCGTCGAAACCGACGATGTACACCTCGTCGAACCCGTCGGCCCGCCATGGGCGGCGCAGGCGTTTGAGCGTGGCGTAGACGCCGACCTCGGGCACCCGGCCTCTTCCCTCCCGTACGGCGTTGCGCTCCAGCGAACCGGCCGGGTCGGGTGGGAACCAGTACCCCACGACCCGTGCCGAATGCCTTCGGGCGACGTCGATGAGGGGCCACCACTCCTCGGGGGAGGGGTTGGTGTTGTCCACGGCGACGTCGCGGCCTTCCTTCAGCGCCTCCTGGATCATCCGCAACTGGCGTCGCTGGCGGTGCCGGGCATTGGGAAAGTTGTCCTTGCTCACGTGGACATGGGTCGCCGACAGCAGCTGTCGGTAGAACGTGCTCTTGCCCGAGCCCTGCAGTCCGACGAAGATCGCCACCTCCGGTGCACCCACTTCCCCATTCCAGCAGGCGACGTGCGACCGGCGGGAGGGCGGGCAGGGCAGGAGAACCCGAGCCGTGACGGGAACGCCCCACGACCGTCCTGCGGCGGGTGGCGGCCGTACGGGCCGGTCATGCGGGGAGCGCCTACAGGTTGGTCGTGCGGGGGCGCCGAAATTGCGATGGCCGCCGGCGGTGATCCTCTGGGATCGTGCTCGTATGTCGGAAACGGTTGACGCGCGCAGTGTGGATGATCTCGTCCGAGCGGAGGGACGGCTCAAATATCTGCTGTTCTGGGGGCACCGGCCGCCACGTTCGGGCGGCGTCGGGGCGGGCTGCCTGTCGCAGTGGTGGCCGGCCGAATTCACCGTGGACGGTGTGGTCTACCGTACGGCCGAGCACTTCATGATGGCCGGGAAGGCACGGCTGTTCGGAGACGAGGAGACCGCGGCGGCGATCGTGTCCGCCACGCACCCCAAACAGGCCAAAGACCTCGGCCGCCGGGTGCGCGGCTTCGACGAGGACGTCTGGGCCGCGAGCCGCTTCGACATCGTGGTCCACGGCAACCTCGCCAAGTTCGGCCAGAACGCCGACCTGGGAGACTTCCTGCTCGGCACGGGGGAGCGGGTCCTCGTCGAGGCGAGCCCCGTCGACCGCGTCTGGGGCATCGGGCTGGCGGCCGACGACGAGCGGGCCGAACGCCCCGAGGAGTGGCAGGGCCTGAACCTGCTGGGGTTCGCGCTCATGGAGGTGCGGAGGCTGCTGCGGAACCGGGAATGACCGGCCCGGATACGGCGGTGGTGCACTTCAAGCAGGAGACCACCACACCGGGCGGCGGCTTCGCCGACCACGGGACCGTCGTCGCGGTCCGCTGGCAGGGCAAGCGGTGGATCAGCGCGCTCCACAACACCAACATCCGAGGGTGACCAGGTCCGAGGCGTCATCCGGAGTTCAGGGGCAGACGGTGAAAGCGACGGCTTTGGTTTTGAAGACGGGCGAGGTGATCCGAAAGGCCACCGTGTGCCCGCCGGGCTCCGCGTTGTGCTGCAGTGAGGCCACGAACGTGGCGGGGCCGTCGGCGCTGACCCACGACGAACCGCGCTCCACCTTCTTCCCGTCCAAGATCCACACGTAGGAGAACTCCACCGAAGATCTGGCCGACTCCACCTTGGTGGAGAAGCTGGGCGGCCCCCCGACGCAGTCGGGCAGCTTCGGCTTCCCCTGCGGGCGTATGGCGAGAATCCTGAACCCGGCGCCTGAGGCGGGCGGCTTGGTGCTGAGGGTGGGCGTGGGGGTGGGGGTGGGGGTGGGGGTGGGCCGTGTGGTCGTGCGCTCGGATGAGGGCGTGGCCTTCGGTGTCGATGCCGGCTTCGGGGTCGGCTTCGGCGGCGATGCCGGTGTCGGTTTCGGTGTCGACTTGGGAGTCTTCTTCGGTTGGTGTGAGGCTGAGTCGTGCTTGGACGAGGCTCCGAAGCCCGTTGAGGGGGCGGCGAGAACCGAGGAGCCCGGCTCGCCCCCGCCCTGGACGGCCGGGGTCCCTATCGAGGGCGCGAGCCACACGACGGCGGTGACCAGGGCCGCTGCCGCCACGGCGGCGCCTGCGATCAGCGGGGCGTTGACACGACGACGGGAGGTGATGTGCCTCCGGCTCGCGTCGCTCTTTGACACCGTGTGCTCCTGGCCGCCGAGGAGCCGCAGGAGCACGTCCTGCATGGCCGGGCGGAGGGTCGGGTCCTTGGCCAGGCAGTCGTACACGATCGAGCGCAGCGGCTGCGGCAGGTCGCCGAGCTGGGGCTCGTTGTGCAGGATGCGGTTGATGATCGCGGGCAGCGTGTCGTTGCCGAAGGGCGGCGTTCCCGTCGCCGCGTACACGATGACAGCCGCCCACGCGAACACGTCGGCGGCCGGGCCGACCTGCTGCCCCGCGATCTGCTCGGGCGCCATGTATGCGGGGGTGCCGACGACCGCGCTGGTGACCGTGGCCGCGACGTCGATGGTGCGGGCGATGCCGAAGTCGATGACGCGCGGCCCGCCGGTCCCGAGCAGGACGTTCGCCGGTTTGAAGTCCCTGTGCACCACGCCTGCCCGGTGGATGGCGGTCAGCGCCGTCGCGGTGGCGACCGCGAGCCGCTGCAGGTCCGCGCCGACGTGCCGCCCCGCCCGCTGCAGGGAGGGCCCGTCGACGTACTCGGTGACGATGTACGGCCTGCCACCCAGCGACGCGTCGAGCACCTGGGCGATGCAGAAGGGCTCCACCTTGCGCGCGGCGGCGACCTCCTTCGCGAACCGGTCGTCGCCGGCCAGCCCGTCGCGCAGCACCTTGATCGCGACAGGCTGGCCGTCAGGCGCGCTGCCGAGATAGACCACGCCCTGGCCGCCCTCGCCCAGCCGCCCGAGCAGCCGGTACGGTCCCACCGCCGCGGGGTCGCCTTCGCGAAGGGGCTCGGTTTGCGGCATCGGGGAATGACTCCTGAAGCGGATGGAATTGATCTTAAGCACGATAGCGGGATAAGTGGTGATTTGTTCAGTGGTCAGGCTGGGCGATCACAGGAGAGGAGGCGGCGCATCGCGCCGTCCATGGTCACCTCAGGCGAGGCCGTGGGTGCGAGCTGGGCGACCAGGTCGGCGGCATCGAGCATCCGGACCCCGGCCGGGTCCAGGTGACCGGGGTGGAGCGCGTACACCTGCGCTCCACCGGCGGGTTCGAGGTCCCCTTCGATGACCGCGGCGAAGTCCACACCGCCGAGGTCGCCTTCGACGGCCGCGGCGAAGTCCGTGCTGCCGAGGTCGTCTCGCGTGCCGTCCGGTACGGCCAGTGCCGCGAGGCGCGCGTGGAAGTCGCCGACCTCCTCGGCCGGGCCGCGCAGGTAACGGCTGACGGTGCCGTCGCGGAGCCGTACGAGCACCTCGGCCGAGCGGGCCGCGGCGTGCCAGCAGGCCACCTCCCACAGGGTGACGCGGTCGCCGAGGCCGTACACGTCCTCCAGGGCCGCGCCGAGCCGGGCGAGCTGCGCCTCGTAGGCGTACACGTTGTGATAGAGGAGGGCCTCGATAGCGGACAGGTTGAGATCGGCCCAGCGCATCGTGCGAGACCACAGGTCGGCGACCAGCGGTACGAGGATCTTGGCGGGACTGGCCAGGTCGAACCTCTGCCGCACGGCGAGCGGGTCGAACAGGCCGCCGGGCGAGTCCAGGAACCCGGCGAAACCGCGGGCGAGCTGGTCGAAAGACACGTCGTTGTAGCTGAAGACGATCGGGACCGCGTAACGCCCGCCGAGCGCGCGCAACTTGGGGACGTCCAGGTCGATGAACTCGGACGCGCCCAGCGGCTCGGGCGCCGACGTGAGGTCGCCGGAGTGGACGGCGGCGTCGTCGCCCAGGCGCAGGTTGGTGTAGTCGCACCGGCCGGTGAACTGCCAGTGCTCGTCGAAGAGCGCCAAGGACAGGTCCAGGTCGATCTCCACGTCCTCCGGCTGGGCCCAGTGCAGGAACAGCCGGATCCGCTCACCCGGGGGGATCGGCCTGACACTGCCGCGCGGCAGCCGTACCAGCGCGGAGGAGGCCGAGCGCTCGGCGGCCGGCGCCAACAGGTCGGCGAGATCCGCGTCCAGCACCGCTCGCTCCACCCGGGGCAGCGACGCGGCGCGGCGCAACATCTCGGCGGTGAGCGCGGCCCACACCGCCGAGACGGTCCGCGCGGGGACCGCCGGACGGGCGTCGGGCTCGGTCCAGACCCGAGCCGAGCCGCCTCGCGGCAGGAACATCCGGGTGCCGCCGGGAGGCGTGCGGAGCTGGCCGAGCGCGGCGAGCAGCACGCCGGGGGAGACCTCCGGCGCGGCCTCGGCCACGGCGGTGGCGAGCCGCTCGGCCGGGACATGCCGGGCCAGGTGCGCCAAGCGCCGGATCAGCTCACCGGGTCGTCGTTCGAGCAGGTCCAGAGCCCCGGCGTGGTCGCCGTCGCGAAGCGCCGCCTCCACCCGGGTGGCGAAGGTGAGCGGGCGCAGCCGTACGCCGTCGAACCGGAACACCTCTGGGTGCCGGGCAGCGCGCTCAAGCAGCAGACCGGCCAGCGGGGTGCCGGTGTCCAGCCGGGTGCCGCGCAGCGCGGCGAAGGCCAGCGCCGCGTCCGGATGGCTCCGGTACCGCTCGAACGGGTGCAGCACCTCGGCCATGTGCTTCCAGGCCGCCGGATGGCGGTGCAGATCCTCGACCAGCTGCGGCAGGGGAAGGCGGTCCAGCCGGGCCAGGAGCGCACGCCGTACGGCACGGCCGGGGGAAACACGGCGGGCCGGGCGCTCGCGCAGGCCGGGGTCGCCGTCCATCAGGGCGTACAGCAGGCGAAGCACGTCCGTCGCGCTGTCGGCGTGACGGTCCAGTAGCTCGTGGGCTCCACGCGGTACGGCTGCGGCCAGGACGAGGGCACGGGTCTCGCGCACCGGGATCCGCTCGGGCAACCAGTCGGCCGAGCGCGGCCAGAAGTCCTCGACCAGAGCCGAGACCGCGACCCGGTCCTCGGGGCGCAACGGGGTCTGCCGGGCCAGCAGCGTTCGCAGCAGGTCGCGGGCGCCCTCGGCCGGATCGTCGCACAGCGACAGCAGGGTGACGCGCTTCGGTCTGGGCCCGTCCTCGGTCTCGGTCTCGGTGGGGAGGTCGGGGATGGGCCGCAGAAACGGGTCGTCGAGATCGATACGGCGGTGGCAGGTCGGACAGGCGCTGAAGTCGGAGCCGTCCCAGCAGGCGCGGCAGACCAGGTGCGCGCACGGTGACACGGCGTGGACGGTGCCGACCTTCCCGCAGAGCACGCACGGCTGCTCGGGCTCCTGAAGGAGCAGGGTGAACACGCGCCGCACGTAGAACTCGAAGGTGTCGGCCGGGACGCTCACGGGGAAACGGCGGAACAACGGCACGTGGTCCACGTGCCCGCCGAGCTCGGCCAGGAGCGCCTGGAGCAGGTGGCGGCCGACGTTGGCCAGCTCGGCGCCGGTCAGCTCGGCGAGGCGATGGCGCAGCGAGGCGGACGGCAGGTAGCCGAGCCGCAGAAGATCGGCCTCCAGGGCCCGCAGGCCGTCGGCGGCGCCAGGCGCGGAAATGATCTCCCGCGGACCGGCCTCCGGGGTCTGTGGGTCGTCGGCGGAGCCGGGTGTGGCAATGACCCTCCGCCCGCGCCACCCGCCCGGCGCCGGATCGGCGAAGTCCGGTGCGGGGTCGGCGGCGAGCAACGCGGGGGCGACCAGGCGACGATGCCGCAGCAGCAGCTTGGCCGGCCGGTTCACCGTGATTCCCCCTCACGCAGGAAAGCAGGAAGGGGCGGAGAGCGGACGCGCTAAAACCATTTTTAGTAATGACAGAAGGAAGCACGTCCAGGAGCCGCCCCTTGGGCCGTGACCTTATCGGGCACGGGGTGATTTGTCGTTCGATTTACCCCGGAGGCCGGGGACCGCTATCCCCGCCGAGACGCCGAGCGAGGGGCCGGTGCTCCGGCAGGCGGGGAATGCGCCCGATCGTCTCGCGAGGGCCGGTCGGAGAACCCGTCCCGGTCAGCTGCCGGCGCTGGTGATGACGGCGAAGCGCGCGCCGTCGGGGTCGGAGATGAAAGCGAAACGGCCGATCCCCTCGGCATCCGTGGCGGGCATGACGACGGTGCCGCCGAGCTCCTGCGCCCGGGCGAGGATGGCGTCGCAGTCGGCGACCTCGAAGTAGGGCAGCCAGCGGGGCTTGTCACCCTCCGGGAGCGGCATGATGCCGCCCAGGTCCGCGTTCTCCCCCTCGGAGGTCGACAGCACGATGTAGGTCATGTCGCCGAACGGCATGTCCTGGATCTTCCAGTCGAAGACCGCCTGGTAGAAGGGGCGGACGGCGTCCGGCTCCGGGACGTACAGCTCCGTCCAGACCAGGGAGCCGGGGGCGGTGACGAGGTCCATGCCCTTCATGTCGCCGGGCTGCCAGACGGCGAACTCGGCGCCGCCGGGGTCGGTGAACCCGGCCATCCGGCCGTGGGTGAAGACGTCGAACGGCGCGAAGCGCACGACACCGCCCGCCTCCTCGACCGCCTTCGCCGTGGCGTCGGCGTCGGCGGTCTGGAAGTAGGCCGTCCAGGCCGGGCTCGTACCCTCCTCGGTGAGCGGGCCGACCCCGGCGACGGTCTTGCCGTCGAGCTGGAAGAAGCCGTAGCCACCGGCGTCGGGACCGGCGGAGTGGAAGGCCCAGCCGAACAGGGAGCCGTAGAAGGCGGCGGAGGCCTCGGTGTCGGGCGTGCCCAGATCGATCCAGTTGGGAGCGCCGGATACGTAGTCGGTGGTGAGCATGGCGTGTTCCTTCGGTGTGCTCGCGTGGCCGGTGGCCTGTCTTCCGGGTGCGCGCGTCTCGTATGAGCGGTGACGCCACCTATGCCTGCCAGCCTGTCAGGCTCCACCGACAATTCGCGGTCGTCTCCTGCGACCCTGGCCACGGTCGTCTCCTACGATCCGCCACGGTCGGCTTGTACGGTCTCCCACGGTCGTCCTCGTACGGCTCGTGCCTTCGGCTCGCGCGCCCGCAGCCTGTACGAGCGGTGCGGCTTCGTCGCGACCGGCACCGAAGACATGTCCGATCTGGGGTGGCTCATAGGGTTCTCGGCGGTGACAACGATGCGCCGCGCGACCTCGTCATCGCGGAAGAGCGGACGCGATGAGCTCTGAGCCGGGAGCTCTGAGCCGGTCGAGGCGAGCCGTCAGGCGGAGATGCCGCGGGCCGGGAGACCGTGCGGGCGCGCCTCCGCCAGAACCGTCTCGGCCGCGCCGCCGAGCCGTACGGCCAGCCGGAACCGGTGCTCGTCGCCGACCCTGCGCGGCTCGAAGGAGACATGGGCGAATCCCGCCTCCGCCGTACTGGCCGCCGCGAGCCGGTCCAGCTCGTGTTCGACCCGTTCCCACTCGGCGGCCGGGACGTACTGGCGCATGATCGAGTGCCAGACGACGGTGAGCGTGCCGGGCTCCAGCCGGACGCGCGCGAGGAAGTCGGCGGCGCCGATGGCGTCGACCTCGGCCGGGACTCGCGCGGCCAGCCGCAGGGCACCCTCCAGCCGCGCGGCGCGGGCGGCCTGGTCCGGCCAGACATACGCCCGCAGGGCCAGTGCGCCGTCGGGTGACAGCGGATCGATGGGCGTCAGGTCGCAGCCGCGCCGCTCGACGACGGTCAGGACCGGGTGCTCGGCGGCGGCTTTCGCCAGCCATGCGGGCGGGGCGCCCCGCCAGCTGTCATCCAGGACGACCGGTGAGTCCGCAGGACCCCAGTCGAAGCCCTCGGAGACACAGCGGAAATGGTCGGCACGCAGGTTGAGCCCGGCACTGGAGCCCAGCTCGAACAACCTGACCGGAAGCGGCCCGGTGCGCACGGCCCTCAGCAGACCGGCGATCAAAAGATTGGCCCGGCCGACCTCGTTGGTCTGCGGCGGGCGGGTCATCCAGTCGCGCACCCACGCCATTTCGGAGACGACGGCGGCCCGGAAGGCGTGCCAGCAGGCATCCGGCAGGTCCGGGTCGAAGACGCCGCCCATGCTGGGATAGTGGACGGCCAGGTCAGGGGCGCGGCCGGTGAGGACGAGGGCGTGCACGCCGCCGAGCAGCCGCAGCGCGATGGCGTCGGGCCCGGGCGCGTCCTCGTATCCGGCGAGCGCGTCCAGGCAGGGCCCTCCCGCACGGACGTCCTGTGCCACCCGCTCCAGCAGGAACGCGTAGAGCGGCGAGCCGAGACTCGCGCAGCCGCGTGCCTGATGCTCGACCATGACGGCGGCACGCTCTTGAGACATCGGGCCCTCCTCGTCCGGATATCGACGATCATCCACCTGCCGGTGACATGTACGGCAGAGCCGGACAGGGTGAATCGCGTCACGCCCCGTTGGCTCTCCGTCCCGTCCCCGAGCAGGCCGGCCGCCGAGGAGACGACACCGAGCGGTGGCGGGTCACCTGCCGAGCAGGCCGGACTCGTAGGCGAGGATCGCCGCCTGGACGCGGTTTTCCAGGCCGAGCCTGGTGAGGATGCGGTTGACGCGGCTCTTCACCCCGGCCTCGGACAACTCCAGGCTCCTGGCGATCTGGGCGTTGGACAGGCCTCTGGCGACCAGGAGCAGCACCTCCAGCTCCCGCCGGGTGAGCACGCCGAGCGGGTTCGCCCGGTCCGGCCCGGTGCCGGAGTCGAGTGGAGGGTCGAGCAGGGCGGGTGGGAGGGCGGCGAAGGTGCCGATGAGCCGCTGGGTGACGCTGGGTGCCAGCATCGCCTCACCGGCCGCGACCACCCGTACGGCTTCGGCGAGCTGGTCGGGCGAGCTGTTCTTCAGGACGAAACCTCCGGCACCGGCGCGCAGCGAGGCGTGCACATACTCGTCCAGGTCGAAGGTGGTCAGCATCAGCACGCGCGGGCGCGGGCCGGGGTGCGGCCAGTCGCCGACGATGCGGCGGGTCGCCTCGACGCCCGTCAAACCAGGCATGCGCACGTCCATCAGCACCACGTCGGGCCGGAGCTCGAAGGACACCGCCACGGCCTGCTCCCCGTCGACGGCCTCTCCCACGACTTGCAGGTCGGCCCTCCGGTCAAGCATGGCGCGCAGCGCGGCCCGGACCAGTTCCTGGTCGTCGGCGACGAGCACGCGGACGGGCTTCATGCCTGCCGTCCCCACACGCGGATGGGCCTCATGCCTGCCGCTCCCATCGGAAGGTGGCCTCCACCCGCCATCCGCCGTCGCTGGGGCCTGCCCGCAAGGTGCCGCCGAACAGCGCGGTGCGCTCGCGCATGCCGATCAGGCCGAGCCCGGATCCGGCCAGGGGCGCGTGGGCCGGTGCCGACGGACCGTTGTCGACCACGACGGCCAGCCTGTCGCCGCTCTGCCGCAGGCCGATGCGGACGTCGGCGGTACCCGCGTGCTTGAGGACGTTGGTGAGCGCTTCCTGCACGACGCGGTAGGCGGACACCTGCACTGCGGCCGGAGTCTCCAGGACCTCCTCGTCCAGGGCGATCTCCACTCGGCATCCGGCGGTCCGGGCGGTGGCGGCGAGCTGGTCGAGGTGGCGCAGTGACGGTTCCGGACGCAGGCCCGGCGGGTCGTCGGCGTCGGCGCTGTCGTCGGAGAGGAGGCCGAGCATCCGGCGCATCTCGACCAGCGCGGTGTCGGCGGCGGCCCCGATCCCGGCCAACGCGGTCCCGACGGTGGCTTCGATCCCAGTTGGCATGGTTCCAGTGGTGGTCTCGGCCCCGGTCGGTGTGGTTTCGGTTCCGGTCGACGCGGTTCCGATGGTGGCTTCGACCCCGGTCGGCGTGGTTTCAGTGGTGGTCTCGGCCTCGGTCGGTGTGGTTTCGGTGGTGGTTTCGGATCTGGCCGGTGTCGCGCCAATGACGGTCGTGTCGGGCTTGGCCACCCTTGGGCTGGCCATACGAGGGCCGTCCGCGACCACCTCGGCGGTGGCGCGGGCCTGCATGGCGATCGCGCTGACATGGTGGGCGACCAGGTCATGCAGGTCGCGGGCGATGCGTGCGCGCTCGGCCGTCACCGCCCGCCGGGCGCTGGTCTCCTGCTCGGCGCGCAGCCGCGCGGCCAGATCCCGGAGCCGGGCCGCGTCGGCGCGGATGCGGCGTTGGGAGTCGCCCAGCAGCCACAGCCCCCACGACAGTCCGGCGATCAGCACCACCTCGACGGGCCCCGGCCTCAGGTCCGGAGGGAGAGGCGGGCCCAGCCACGCTCTGATCACGTCGGGCGTCAGCACCACAGCCGGGAGCATGCCGACCACCGCCAGGCTCGCAGGCGTGCGTGCGTGGTGGGCGACGGCGTAGGCGGCGAACGTCACATACAACCCGTCCCTGAAACCGACCATGGGATCGGTCAGCTCGTAGACCACATAGGCGATGCTCACCGCGCCCATGACCGGCCATGGATGCCGACGCCGCCACACCGTCGGCAGGGCCTGCGCGATCAGCAGCGCGATCAGGAGCGCCGCCGTGGACGGGGCCGCCGGGATACCCTCGCTCAACCGGAATAGCAGCGCCATGGCCGTCAGCGCGCACGCGAGCAGTACGTCGGCGGCTCGCGGACGGTCCGCGAACCACTGCACCACCGCGAATCGATGCGGCGCCATGACCCGCCGCCGGATTGTGGCCCACCACTTGGCTGTGACCCATCGCTCGGCCGTGAGCCGTCGCCGTACCGTGGAGCGTCGCCGGGTCGTGACCCACGACTTGGCCGTGACCCACCGCCGGGCCATGAGTCGTCGCCGTACCGTGATCCACCGCCGGGCCGTGAGTCGTCGCCGGGTCGCGGAGGCGGAGCCTGGAGCGGACGCCTTGGAGACGGATTTCGGACCAAGTGTCTTCATCGCGTGAGCCGCTCCCGCGCCCGGTACGCCGTCACCGGCCGCGCGGGGAACGGACGTCCCCCTCCCGCCGCCAAGAGTAGGGCAGCACGAAACGCCCCTCGGCGGAACGCATCCAAAGTTGCCCGAGCACCGGGCCGACCCTCCTGAGGGCGGACGGCAAGGCCACGCTCACGGCCGATCCGGCGGGCGAACGCCGTTTCTAGGGTCGAACCGTCAGCCGGAACACCCCGGCGTTCGTTTCATCTGGAGACCTCATGCGTCACACCATTTTCGGCCGTCTCGCCCCGCGAGACGGCAGGGCTCTTCGGCGGTGCGCGGCGCTGCCGGCCACCGTCGCCGCGGTACTCGCCACCTCGGTCGCCGTGTTCTCGGCGCCTCCCGCGTCCGCGTCCTCCGCGTCCTCCGCATCTGTGTCTTCCGTGTTCGCATCTCCCGCCACGGTGTCCGCAGACGGGTCCGAGGGCAGATCCCGTTACGGGCAGGCCCAGCTCCAGCGTGACGTCAACGCCATCCGTGAGCTCGGGCTCATCGGTGTCCAGGCGCGCGTGACCACCTCCGAGGACGGGCGACTGTATGCCAGGAGCGGCGTCGCCCAGGCCGGAACCCGGCGCCCCGTCCCGGTCGACGGCTACTCCCGGATCGCCAGTGTCACCAAGTCCTTCGTCGCCACCGTCGTCCTGCAGCTCGTCGCCGAGGAGAAGCTGTCCTTGGACGACACGGTGGAGAAGTGGCTGCCCGGCGTGGTGACGGGCAACGGCAACGACGGCAGCAAGATCACTATCCGCCATCTTCTCCAGCACACCAGCGGCATCCACGACGACTACCCGGTCTTCGGGTCCGTCGAGGAGTACTACCAGCACCGCTACGACTCCTACACGAGCGAGCAGCTCGTGGCCAGGTCCATGCGCCACAAGCCGGACTTCGAGCCTGGCAGGGGCTGGGGTTACTCCAACAACGGCTACGTACTCATCAGCATGATCATCGAAAAGGCCACCGGCCGTGCGTGGCACGAGGAGGTGGACAGGCGGATCAGCCGCCCGCTCGGCCTGCGGCGCACGGTCTGGTCGGGCACCTCCCACGACGTCCCCCGTCCCCACGCCAGGGGGTACCTGCTGCTCCCACCCGACCAGCGGGTCGATGTCACCAAGCACTTCGACGGGGACGCCGCGGGCGGCCTCATCTCCACCACCGCCGACGTCGACCGGTTCTACCGAGCGCTGCTGGGTGGCAAGCTGCTGCCCCCGGAGCAACTGGCGCAGATGCGGCAGACCGTCCGGGCCACGGGGCACGAGCAGGCCTGGCCGGGAGCCCGCTACGGGCTCGGGATCGGCTCACGCCCGCTGTCGTGCGGCGGCGTCTACTGGCACCACGGCGGCGACGACTACGGCTACAGGACCAGGACCGGCGTCACCTCGGACGGCGAACGCAGCGTGGTGGTCTCGATGTCGACGCAGTTCGCCGACGAGCGCTCATTGCGCCAGGAGAAGGCCGTCGGCGACCTGATCGACCGGGCGCTCTGCGGCACCCGATAGCCGGCATCCGCCATCGCGAGGACCCGCGCCGGTCCCCGCCGACCGCCCCCGACCGGCCGGTACCGAGAAGGTTCACACCGGCCTCCGTCCCGGCGTGTCCGAACAGGGCCGAACAGGGCCGAACAGGGCCGGACAAGGGCAGGCAGGGGCCGGACAGGGGCCGGGCTTTCCGTCCGAGGCGGCATGTTCCGAGATGCGGTTGTGATCATGGTCCGGCAAGATCTTCTTTCCTGTACCGGGCCACGGAGGAATCCCCTATGAAGCGAATGATCGCAGGCATCTCGGCGGCCGCGGCTGTCACGCTCGTGACCGCGACCCCCGTGCAGGCCGCTCCGGCAGATCCGGTCAAGGCGTTGAAGGACCAATTCGTCGCGGGGAGGGGTGTGAAGTTCACCGACCGCACCACCATGATCGAGGAAGATGCGAGCAAGCCCTTCCTGCGGCGCACCGGCACCTTCCAGTGACTCTGCTCAAGGGTGCCAAGCGGTTCGGCGGCAACTATTCCGGCACCACCACCTTCGGAAAGCTCGCCAAGGTCTCGCCCTGGTTCCGGGCCAGCCTGCCGCTCCGGTCGAGCGACAAGACCGTGGTGACCTACAAGCTCACCGTCAACAGTGGCGGGCTTCCGCAGCGCCTGACCACGTCCTACCCGGCCACGGGCATCTTCGACAGCAGCGGCTGGGAAGGCAAGACGATCAGCATTGAGACCCGCTTCACCGGCTGGGGCGCCAAGGTTTCCATCAAGGCTCCCCCCGCGGGCAAGGTGACCACCAAGCTTGAGGACTAGAGCCTGTCTCTTCGATCAGGTAACGCGAGGATGCTCGCCTTTATAGGCAAGCCGCTACTTGCCTCTTGATAGGCAAGTAGCGGCTTGCCTATGGTGGGGGTGTGGCGGAGGATGTCTTCAAAGCCCTGGCCGACCCCACCCGCCGGCGCATCCTTGATGAGCTGGTGGAGCGGGACGGTCAGACCCTGTTCGAGATTTGCGCACGGCTGGTGGCCAAGCACGGTCTGGGGCTGTCCCGCCAGGCGATCAGCCAGCACCTGGCCGTACTGGAATCTGCGGGTCTGGTCGTTTCGCGGCGCCAGGGCCGCTACAAGTTCCACGATCTGAATACCGAACCGCTTGAGCGCATCGTGACCCGGTGGCTCAGGCCCGATACGCCGGAGGGCACCCCATGAAGATCCACCTGTCCAGCGTCTTCGTCGATGATCAGGACAAAGCCCTGCGCTTCTATACCGACGTGCTGGGCTTCGTGAAGAAGACCGAGGTTCCGCTGGGTGAGGACCGGTGGCTGACCGTTGTCTCGCCGGACGATCCCGACGGAACCGAACTGCTGCTGGAGCCCGACGGCCATCCAGCGGTGAAGCCGTACAAGACGGCGCTGGTCAAGGACGGCATCCCGGCCACCGCCTTCGCGGTGGACGACGTACATGCGGAGTTCGACCGGCTGCGCGAGCTCGGGGTGCGCTTCACCCAGGAGCCGCTGGAGATGGGCCCGGTGACCACCGCGGTCTTGGACGACACCTGCGGCAATCTGATCCAGATCGTGCACCACAAATAGGATCTGCTCCCGTGACCGGCAGCGGCAGGTCGCGGTGCGCTCGTCGATCACGCTGAAGATGTCGGCTCAGCCCTTGGGCGGGATGCTGACACGACGGCCCTCGGACGGGGTGGTGGCGGCGAAGGGCGCCGGCTGCGAGGTGACGAACTCGAGCAGCCATCCGTCGATACTTTCGTGGATCTTTCCCGTATGCGCGTAACGCGGGGAAAGGCCGGCCACACGCGCCCGTGGCCGACTGTCGCATCAGGTCATCGCTACAGGTCGGTAGCTATGATCTTTTCGATGTTCCGTTCGGCGAGCGCCGTGATGGTGACGAACGGGTTGACGCTGGTGTTGCCGGGGATCAGCGCGCCGTCGATGACGTACAGGCCGGGGTGGCCGGTGAGGCGGCCGTAGTTGTCGGTGGCCTTATTCAGGACCGCGCCGCCGAGCGGGTGATACGTGAGGTGATCGCCCCAGATCTTGTAGACGCCGAAGAGGTCGGTCCGGTAGATCGTCCCCTCCGTCGCGTTGATCTTGTCGAAGATCGTCTTGGCCATGTCGATGGACGGCTGCTTCCAGGAGGTCTGCCAGTTCAGGTCGACCTTGCCCGTCGCGGCGTTCCAGGAGAACTGGGCGCGGTTCGGGTTCTTGGTGATCGACAGGTAGAACGAGGCGTAGGTCTCGATCCCGGTGGGCAGCGGTGCGATCTCGGCGAACGCCCCACCGGCGGCCCAGTTGTCGATGCCGGAGCAGGGAATGGCCGACTGGGACTTGCCGGTCGGGTCCCACAGGTAGTTGGCGCGACCGCACATGACGTTGCCGTTGTCGCCCCAGCCCTTGCCGATCTCGTCGTTCAGGTTGGGCAGTGCGCCGGTGGCCTTCAGCTTGACCAGCAGCTTGCTGGTGCCGACGCTGCCGGCGGCGAAGAACACCCTGTCCGCGGTCACGGTCTTGGTGGCCGTGGTGTCACCGTTGGTGTTGATCTGGTCGATGACGACCGTGTAGCCGCCACCGGCCGCCGGAGCGACCGAGGTGACCTTGTGCAGCGGCGAGATGGTGACTCTGCCGGTGGCCTTGGCCTGGGCGAGGTAGGTCCGCTGCAGTGTTTTCTTTCCGTGGTTGTTGCCGTAGAGGATCTCGCCGGCCAGCGCCGACTTGGTGGCGGTTCCGGCCTCCTCCTGTTTCATGTAGTCCCAGTCGTACACGTCGGGCACGAAGACGAACGGGAAACCGGAACGCTGGGCGTGCTTACGGCCGACCCGGGCGTACTGGTAGTAGGCGGTGGAGTCGAACCAGGCCGGGTCGACGGTGTTGACCCCGAGCCCGGCGTTGGCGCGCGGGTAGTAGGTGTCGTACATCTCGTCGACGTTCACCGACGGGAGGATGGCGCCGAAGTTCTCGCGCCTGGGGGTGACCGCCATGCCGCCGTTGACCAGGGAGCCGCCGCCGACGCCGCGGCCCTGGTAGACCGTGATTCCGCTGAACTCCTCGGCGTCCAGGATGCCGGTGTAGCGGGGGATGTCCCTGTCGATCGGGAAGCCGAGGAAGTAGTTGAGGGGTGCCTTGGTCCTGGTACGCAGCCAGTAGGACCGGTAGTCCGGCTGGAGCGTGTTGCAGAAGATCTTTCCGTCGGGGCCGGGGATGTCCCAGGCCATGCCCATCTCGATCATGTGTACGTCGACGCCCGCCTGGGCGAGACGCAAGGCGGCGACGGAGCCGCCGTACCCGGTGCCGATCACCAGGGCCGGGACATGTGCCCCGGAGGCGATCGGAGCAGCCGCGGGGGCGGGTTCCGCCCAGGCCGTGGTGGCGCGCCCCGTGAGAGCCGCGGCTGTCAAGATAGAACTGGTTCCAACGATGAATTTGCGGCGTGATACGCCTGTTGAACCAGTTCCGCCCCAGGTGGTGTTGCTCATGTGATGTTCCTCACTCTAAGGGGAGTGAGAACAAGTTCTACATCCGCTCGGGCACTAAGTCACTACGTACTTACTAGTAACTTGTGACCGGCAACACATGTGAGGCGTCGGGTCACGGCGCGTCCGCCCGCTTGGCGGAAGGCGACGAACCGCTGGGCAGCACGCACATGGTGTCGAGGCCCAGCACATGATTGAGCCTGCCGAACGCCAGCCAGGAGCCGATGCTCATGCTCAGCTCCACGATCTCGAGCTGGCTGTAGTGCGCGGTCATCCGGGTCCAGAACTCGTCGTCGAGGCCATGATGATCCAGGGCATACCGCTCGGCGTACTCGGCGGCCAGCCGGGTGCGGTCGTCGAAGGCGTCGGTGGTGCGCCAGTTGGTCACCGCGTCGGCGAACCCCTCCTCGACTTTCTGGCCGTCCCGTTCGGTCCGCCAGTCGAGGCAGAAGACACACCCGTTGATCTGCGCGATCCGCAGCCGCGCGGCCTCGAACTCGCGGAGTCCGAGGGTCGTGTTGGCGTACACCGCCAGCGAGAAGTTCGAGGCGGCGATCCCGATGCCGGGGACCATCTCGCCCCACACGTACTCGATCGCGTCCTTGCCCTCGGGGATGTCGATCCTCATGGTTGCTTCCTTCCGAGTTTGCCGACTGCGGGGCGCAGCGGGACGTCGAGCGCGTCGTAGAGTCCGGGTTCCGCGTCCACCAGCCAGTCGATGGCGCTCACCAGCCGCCCGACCGCGGTGGCGTTCCCGCCCGCGGCCCGGTTGCCGCTCTCGTCGGTGGCCTCGACCGTGACCTCGATGCGCGGACGGCCCTCGATGATCACCCGGTGTGCCCCGTCGCCGTCGGGCGGTGTCGGCCAGTCGGGCGCACAGGACGAGTGGATGCGGGTGACGTGCTCGATGACGATGCGGGGTTCGCCCTCGACGATGCCCTGCACCTCGAACCGCACCGCGCCCTGGGTGCCCGCCTCGAACTCGCCCATCGTCTCGGTACTCACCGTGGAGTCGAGCGGGCGCCGATCCAGGGTCTCGCGGATCTCGTCGAGTTCGACGCCGAGGGCCCTGGCCATCAGCCGTACCTGCCCACCCCACACCATGGTCGGAACCCCCGGTGCGACCATCGGCGGCTCATAGTCCATCGGCTGGCCCATGCCGACCAGGTATCGGACCGAGTCGGGCTGGTCGTAGGTGGAGTAGTCGAAGATCTCCTGGCAGCGGATCACGTCCACGGTGGTGCCGAGCCCGCTGATCAGCAGTGGCAGCACGTCGTTGCCCCAGCCGGGGTCGACGCCGGAGACGAACAGCGAGCCGCCGCCGTCCGCGATGGCGGCCAGCACCGGTTCCCGCAGCTCCGGCGGGGCGTTGCGCTGGTCGTAGAGCGCGTACATGGAGGGGGTGACGACCACGGCTCCGGCTCGGATCGCCCTGGTGATGTCGGCGAGGGCCTCATCGGGGCGGATGTCGCCGGACGCCGCGTAGACCACGGCGCGGGGGCCGGTGGCCAGCACCGCGTCGATGTCGTCGGTCGCCGTGACCCCCAGGTCGTAGCCGAGCCCGCCCAGATCACCCGCGTCGCGGCCGACCTTGTCGGGGTTGTGGACGAGCACGGCCGTCAGTTCCAGCGCCGGATGGGCCTCGACGGCACGGATGGCCGCGCGGCCGATGTTGCCGGTGCCCCAGACAATGGTGGACAGCATGGCCGGATGGTAGCAAGCGCTTGGTTTGGTGTATAGCGCCGTCGAGTTCCCCGGCCGGACGCTGCGGGACCTTGGCCGACAGCCGGTGATCAGGCCGTCCGTGACTGGCTCAGGGGGTGCGCGAAAACGATCTGAACGAGGGCCATGCCGTCAACTGGAACCAGACGGACTTGCCGTACGGGTTGAGGGTCCACCCCCAGTTGTGGGAGAGGTCCTGAACGATGGCGAGCCCCCTGCCGGAGGTGTCCAGGGGGTTGGCCCGTCTCATCCGGGGGACCGCTATGCAGGAGTCGTAGACGTCCACGGTCATCAGCTCTTTTTCCCTGCCGACCGTGACGCGAAGGGTATTCGGAGTGTTCTCCGACCCGTGTGCGAGCGCGTTGGTGACGAGTTCCGAGGCCAGGAGTTCGGCGATTTCTGCAACGTCTTCCACCGCGTTCCAGTCGGTGGCGATATCGCGCACGAATCGCCGGACGGAGGCCACGCTTTTCTCCGCGCGCGGTATCCACTTCTCTCCCAGCATGGAAAGAACGGGATCCATCGTGTATCGGTATTCCGCCAGGGCCGCGCACGCCTTGAGAGCCTCGTCCATGGTTTCTCTTCCTGTCCCGGATTTCACGTGTTCAGGATGCCGGGGTACGGCTACGCTTAGTAGCTGAACGATTACCGGGGCTGGGTGTTGAGGTTTACGTCACCGTCGTTGAAATCGGGCAAGGAGGGCATTGTGGCCAATCTTTACACGCCTCAGGCGATCTGGGGTAGAGAACTGCGCCACTACCGGAAGGAGGCAGGCCTCACCCAGGGGCAACTCGCCCAGAAGATCCACTTCAGTGAGTCCCTCATCAGCGGCGTGGAGACGGGTCAGCTTCCCGCCAGCCCGGAGTTCGCCCAGGCGTGCGACGAAAATCTCGGTACGGGCGGCGCCCTCCACCGCCTCCTCGACTGGAGGAAGGGGCAGGTCTTCCCCTCCTGGTTTGGTGAGTGGAGAGAAAGGGAGCAGGTGGCGACCACTCTCCGGACGTATCAGCCGCTGGTGATTCCCGGGCTACTCCAAACCGAGGCGTATGCCCGAGTGCTGCTCTTCGGAGACGAAGCGACCATAGAAGCTCGGCTGAACCGCCAGGCCATCCTCGTCCGCGACGAGCCTCAGCCCCCGATTTTCCGATGCGTGATCGACGAAGGGGTTCTCCATCGTCCGATCGGTGGACCAGAAGTAATGCGAGAGCAGCTGGAGCACCTCGTGTCAATGGTCAATTCTCGGCTGACCGTCCAGGTGGTTCCACATGGAATGCACTCGGGCTTGATGGGCGGGTTCGTAATCGCGACCCTGGACGGGGGAGGCGACGTACTGTACGCGGAGACCGCTATACGTGGCATCACCACGAGCGATCTAAAGGAGGTCGCGATGGCAGTTGAATGTTTCGAGGTCATCCGTACCGAAGCGCTTCCATTGGGCATGTCCATCGATCTGATCAAGAGGACGGCAGAGGAAAAATGGACCTGAGTAACGCTAAGTGGTTCAAGTCAAGCTTCTCCGGCAGCAATGGTGGCGACTGCGTTGAGGTCGCGGAGCTCAGAGACGTCACCGACGGCCCCGAGCACAAGGCCGGGCACATCGAGCTGATCGCCGTACGCGACTCGAGGGACCCCGACGGCCCCAAACTGTTCTTCACCCCCGCCGAGTGGGACGCCTTCCTCAACGGTGTGAAGGCCGACGAGTTCGATCGCCGCTAAGGCGTATGCGCAGGTTCGGCACCCCGCAGGTCATGGCGGGGTGCCGGCCGCGTCATCAGCGGAGGGTTCCATGCTCACGTCTGGGCTCCCCGCAGGATCTGGCATAACTGGATATGTCCAGTTATGCTGAGTTTATGTTGAGTGTGGATAAGAAGTCTGCGGTACCGCTGTATCAGCAGATCAAGGACCAGGTGCGGGAGCTGGTCGACGGCCGGGCCTGGGAGAGCGGCATGCGGCTGCCGTCGGAGCGGGAGCTGCTCGCCGAGCTCGACGTCAGCCGGATCACCGTGCGCCAGGCTCTGCGAGACCTGGTCGCCGAGGGCTATCTCACCAGTGCGGCCGGGAAGGGGTTCTTCGTCGCCTCCCGATCCCGGCCGCAGGATCTCGAAGCGCTTGTGAGCCACACGGCGGCGATGCGGACGAGCGGCGTCGAACCGAGCAGCCGGGTGATCGACTGTGTGGTCCAGGAAGCCTCCGCCGCCGTGGCGCAGTGGCTGCGACTCCCCGTCGGCGCAGAGGTCGTCCACCTGGTTCGCGTTCGGCTGGGCAATGGATTGCCGCTCACGCTGCAGCGGGTGTGGCTGCCGCATTACCTGGTGCCAGGGCTCGCGGAGGTCGACTTCACGCGTGCCTCACTGTTCGAACAGCTCCGGGAGCGGTTCGGACTCCATCTGGTCCGCGCCGAGACGACCGTGAGCGCCCGGCTCGCAGACCCCGACGAGGCACGGGAACTGGAGCTGCATGATCCGCCGATCGGTCTGAGCGTGAACCAGCTGACCTTCGACGAGGAAGATCGCGTCGTCGAGTTGTCCCGGTCGCTGCATCATCCGCTGCGGCTGCCGGTCCGCATCGTCCAGGCCATGCCCGCGCAAGGCGACGCGGCGACCATCGTCGCGCGACCGGTGCCGGCTCGCCAGCCGGAGAAAGGGAACTGAAGATGGGCAACAACAAGCTGGCCTTGGTGGGCGGCGGCGGCGTTCGCGGCCCCCTGTTCGTCGAGTCCGCGGCCAGGCGGGCCGAGGAACTCGGGCTGGAGGAGATCGTCCTCTTCGACATCGACGAGGAGAAACTGCGATTGCTCGGCGGCATATCGGCGCACCTGGCCCGCCACCACTCGGACGTTCATGTGGTGGCGACCACGGATCCGCGCCAAGCACTGGAGGGCGCGGACTTCGTCGTGACCACCGTACGTGTGGGCGGGGACGCCGCACGGGTCACCGATGAACGTATCGCGCAGTGCCACGGCGTGCTCGGTCAGGAGACCACCGGCCCAGGAGGGTTCGCCATGGCGATGCGCTCCGTGCCGGCCATCCTCGGTTACGCCGAACTGCTCGCCGAGCTCAGCCCACACGCCTGGCTGTTCAACTTCACCAACCCCGCCGGGCTGGTCACCCAGGCCTTGCGCGATGCCGGCCACGACAGGGCCGTCGGCATCTGCGACAGCGCCAACCTGGCCCAGCACGCCGTCGCGGCCGCACACGGCGTCGACCCCAACGACCTGCGGCCCGAGGTGTTCGGCCTCAATCATCTGTCATGGGTGCGGGCGGTCCGCGACCGGCAGGGCCGCGACCTGCTCGCCCCGCTGCTCGCCGATCCCGGCTTCCGCGCCGCGACGCTCCAACGCTTCTTCCCGCCCGAGCTGGTCGAACTCCTCGGCACGTGGACCAACGAGTACCTGTATTACTACTACTTCGCCGAGCAGGCTCTGGCGAGCACCAGCGCCGAGCCGACGGGTCGCGGTCAGGAGGTCGCCCGGCGCAACGCCGACCTGCTGGGCGAGCTGGCGCGCATCGGGCCCGAACGACCGCAGGACGCCGTGGCCGCCTATCGCGCCTACGAGGCCGGGCGCCGCTCGACGTACATGCGCTACGCCGAGCCCACTACCGCGCCGGCCGGAGAACGTACGCTCGGCGAAGGCAGCGAGGGGTACGCCGCCGTCGCGCTCGACCTCATGGCGGCCCTCACCGGCGGCCAGGCCCGCTACTGCGCCGTGAACGTCCCCAGCATGGGTCGCCTCGACGGCTTGGAGCCCTCGGACGTCGCAGAGATCAGCGTCGTCGTCGACGCTGACGGCGTCCGGCCGCTGCCCATCGGGGCGGTGCCCGAGCCGCAGGCCGGTCTCATGCGGCAGGTGAAGCTTTTCGAGCGGCTGGCCGTACAGGCCATCGCCTCCCGGTCTCGCGGCCGCGCGGTTCAGGCGCTGATGGCCCATCCCCTGGTCCTGTCGTACTCGCGGGCCGCCGCCCTGGTCGACGACTACCTCGCCGCCCACAGCGACCACATCGGCGAGTGGCGGTGAGCGCCTTCCCTGCCACCCGGTCGGTCCTCGTCGTCGGTGACTACTTCGTGGATCTGGTCTTCGCGGGCCTGCCCCGCTGGCCGCGGCCCGGCGAAGAGGTCTTCGGCAGCCAGACGTCGTCCCTGGCCGGCGGCGCCTTCACCCACCAGCGGGCGCTGCATCGCCTCGGCGTTCCCACGCGGTGGGCCGCCCAGCTGGGCAGCGACCCCTACAGCAGGCTCGTGCTCGACACGGCCCAGGCCGAGGAACTCGATACCGCTGCCTACCTCGTTCACGCCGGTGCCGTACGCAACGTCAGCGTGGCGATCTCGCACGCCGGCGAGCGAGGCTTCGTTTCGTTCAAGGAGCCACTCGCCCCTCGCGAGGTCGCCGACGTCATCGTGGTCCAGCGGCCTGCCTACGTGCTCATCACCGAACTCCTTTCCGGCCGGCGGCTCGACGCGCTCGTCTCCGCCGCCCGCCAGGTGGGAGCCACCGTCTTCATGGACTGCCAGCACACCGAAGCCACCCTTGACGACCCCGCGATCACCAGCGCGCTCCAGGCCGTGGACGTGTTCGCCCCCAACGCGGCCGAGGCCCGTCGGCTCACCAGATGCGACGATCTCGACGACGCTCTGTCCCGACTTGCCGAGCTCACCCCGACCGTACTGATCAAAAACGGATCGCGGGGAGCGCTCGCCGCCGCCTCCACCCGACGCGAGACCGCCACTGCGCCCCCCGTGGACGTCGCCGACACCATCGGCGCCGGAGACTGCTTCGACGCCGGATTCGTCGCCGGACACCTCTTCGGCCTCGACCTGGCAGACAGCCTCGCACTCGCCACCCTCTGCGGCGCGCTGTCCGTCACCGGCCACGGCGGAGCCGCCGCCCCTACCCTCGCCCAGGTCGCCGAGCATGCACCCGGGCTCGTCCCCTGGGCCACCGGCTGACCCGGCCCCGTCCCGCCCGTGAACCGGCGTTGACATCGGTGATCTTCGGGATGAAGGTGGTGAAACAAGCATCTGCTAGGGGGCGGGCCGCGGTGCGACCATTCAGACGAATCATGTCGGTGCTCCTCCTGCTGGGCGGCCTGCTGGCCGTACCGGTTCCGGCGTCGGCGGCGCCGCCGATCACCTGGCGGCCGTGCGAGCAGGACGCGACGGTTGAGTGCGGGTCGGTGACCGTACCACTGGACTGGGCTCGCCCCGACGGCGCCACCGTCGCGATCGCGGTGGCCAGGCGCAAGGCGGCGGATCCGGCCCGCCGACTGGGAACGCTGGTGTTCAACCTCGGAGGCCCCGGCGGTGAGGGCGTGAGCGCGACCATCGACGCCGCCGAGTACTTCTCGCCCGAGTTGCTGGAACGGTTCGATCTCGTCGGCTTCGACCCCCGGGGCGTGGCCGGGAGCCATCCGGTGCTCTGCCCGGCAGGAGTGCCCAACGTGCCGGACAATCCGGCCACCGCTGAGGAATATCGGCAGATGCTGGCCAGGGTCAACGCCTACGACAAGGCGTGCCGTCAGCTGTCCGGGCCCGTGTTCGACCACGCCGACACGATGAGCGTGGCCCGTGACGTCGAGGCCATCCGCGCCGCTCTCGGCGAGCGGACGATCTCCTTGTACATGCTGTCGTACGGCACGCTGCTCGGCCAGCAGTACGCCGAACTGTTCCCCCACCGGGTGCGCGCTCTGGTGCTGGAGGGGAACCTGGACCACAGCATGCGCCAGCCACAGGGCTTCCTGACGGCCCGGGCGCGTACGGCGGAGCAGGTGTTCGCCTTGTTCGCGGACTGGTGCGGTGGGCCGTCTTCCGGCTGCGCGCTCAGCGGGCAGGACGTGGCCGGGCTGTTCGACGAGTTGATGGTGCGGGCCGAGCGGGGAGAACTGCGCGACCCGGACTTCCCCGACTGGGTGATGACGCCGGAGTGGCTGGCGGGCAGGGCCGAGTTCTACGCGGGGATCCCGTCCCTGTGGTCCGCCTTCGGCGACTACCTCACGGCTTTGCGGAATCAAGCCACGCCGCGTGCCACAGGCAGCATGCAGTCCCCGGAGGCCCTGCCGGATCCGTACGGCGCGATCTTCTGCGCCGACTTCCGGTGGCCGATCCGTGACTTCCGCGAGCTGGTACGGCTGCGCGACGCCATACGGCGCGCGGCCCCGCGGCTGCGGTGGACCTTCACCGGCTGGAGGGACGTGGTGGGGTGCCAGGGGCGCGACATCAGCACGCGCAACCCGCAGCGGCCCTACCGGTTCCGGCACGACACGCCGCCGATCCTGCTGGTGAACAGCCGCCACGACGCCGCCACTCCGCACGAGTTCGCGGTGGCGGTGTCACGGAGGATTCCGAGGTCGGTGCTGCTCACCTACGAGGGCATCGGCCACTGGACCTACGGCGTCAGCCCCTGCACCCGGGCGGCGATCGACCGCTACCTGCTGACCCTGGCCTTGCCCGGGCCCAAAGCGAGCTGCCCCGCCGTACCCGTGACCGGCCCCGGCACAGCCGGCGGCCTGCTGCGCGGGCGGGTGCCATGATCCGGCGTCTGTGCCCTATTGCGGCGGTCAGGGGCAGGATGCGCTGGGCGACGCGGACGGCCACATCCAGCGGGCTGCGTCCGCCGTACGGTTCCAGGCCGAGAAGGTCTACGCGGCGGTCAACGCCGCTTCGATCGCCGCGCCGTTCCGCTCCAACCAGGCCTCCCGCCGCTTGATCCGATCACCGACGCCCTCCTGCCACATCCGCGCCCAACCCCCGCCCTGCGTGTCGGCCCTCTGCTTCATCGAGAACCACGACCGCCTTGACCGCAGCACGGCCACCTCGACGAGGCGGGAGCGATCCGTGTCCGACATCCCGTAGGCGTCGGCGAGGATCCGGCAGCGGCGCGGCACGTCGACGTCCCGCAATGGCGGATCGGCGTCCACGGGATCACCCAGCGGAGCCCAATGGAGCATCGCGTTGTACACCTCCTCGACTCTGGGGACCGGCTTGGCCAGGTCGAAGTCGATGAGCGCGGCAGCCTCACCGTCTCGGAACACGATGTTGTCGGGCGTGAAATCCATGTGCCCGACCAACTCGGCCGGATAGGGCGGCGCGGGCGGCATGTCCGGCGGCTCGGTGAGCCCGAAGGAAGGGCGAACGCCCTCGGGGAGGACGAAGCCCGCGGCCGCGTCGTCGTAGGCGCGGACGAGGCGGCCGACCGAGGCCAGCCGCGCCTCGTCGGCGATCCACGCGGGCCTCGGCCGTCCGGCGACCTCGCCGGTGACGAACGTCAGCACCTCACGCCCGGCCGCGTCGATGCCGAGAAAACGCGGAGCGCCCGCGAACCCGACGGCCTCCAGATGGAGGAGCAAGGCATGGACGAGCGGGGCGTTGACGCCGACCGGGCGACGCACCGTGTCACCGACGCGCACGACACCCTCGGTGACGTCGCCGCCGACCAGCGCGATCTCGGGTTCGGAATCGGCGGGTTCGACGTAGGTGGCGGCGCTCATCGTGGTCCCTCTCTTCAGCTGGCCAAGTGCCCGACCGTACCGCTGCACACGGGCATGATCAAGAGGTTTTCTGGCCGTCTACCAGGGCTTTTGATGCGCCGCCGGGGTAGGCGAACAGTGCGCGACATTTCCCAGGTACGGGTGAATGCGCAGAGCGGGGGGGACGGCCGGGCCGTTCCCCCCGCTCGAACGATCAGATCCTGCCGTTCCGGCGGAGGATGTCAACGGCGCGGACGGTGGTGTGACCGCGCCAGTCCAGAGAGCCCGCGGGGGAGATCGTGGCGTAGTCGACGACCCAGCCGCCGTCGTCCTGCTGCAGGGCGGTCAGGCGGTCGAGGTCGGCGGAGATCACCTCGGGGGCGAACAGATCCCGCGCCGGCCTGTCGGGGTGGGGGGCGAAGTCGAGCGGATGCAGCGCCTCGTTCTCGGTGCCGCCCTCGACACGCACCCGGCCGTCGGCGGGAAGGTATCGGCCGAGGCGCCGCAGGAGATCGGCCGCCTCGGGACGGCTGTCGTGCACGATGTCCAGCAAGCGCACCGCGAAGGCGAGCACATATGCGGGGGGTTGCTGGTCGATCGCCTCGATCGCCCCCAGGCAGTAGCGGGTGGCCCGCCTCAACCAGGGATGGGCGGCCACGGCCGGGTCGTGCGCGGCGACACGCCAGGCGGCGGCCGCCGTCACGGTGGTGATCTGCAGCGCCGACACCGCGGGGTCGGCGCTCTTCCACCAGGGGGCGGTGCCCGCGGCGACGGTCAGGGGTAGCGCGAACGGCAGGCCTCCGTCGGGCAGGGACACCGATTCCAGCCAGTCGCACAGCGCCGAGGCCTGCGGGGCAGTGGCCGGAGCGATGTCCTCGAACACCTCGAAGGCGTGCAGCGCGGCGCCGGGCTGGCTCTCCGGGGAGCGGAGGTCGGGCTCCAGTCCCCAGCCATAGCCGCCGTCGGGGTTGCGATAGCCGTCCAGGGCGGCCAGCGCGGCGGCGGGGTCGGCCCGGTCCATCAGCAGTTCGAAGCGGCGGCGGTCAAGGACACGCGCGTGCGTGGCCATGAAGGCGGCCGCCGCGGAAAGGTCGACGTTCACGGGTTCATCCTGCGACGGCGGCGGGGCCGGCGTCTTGCAGGAAACGGACACGCGGGGCTCTGACCTCGAACTGCACCCGTCTCGCCGGATCCGGTCCGCCGTGCGCGGGTGGTCCGCGTTCGGCATTTCACCGTCAACGTCGCCCGCGCCGCGCGCCCTGCCTTACGGAATTCGCGGTGGCGGACATGAAGAGGCGGAGGCTCATGACCAGACCGCATCCGGCGACGCGGCCTCGTTCGTGACTTGACCCTGACGTTACGGCAGCCCATATCGTCGCGGCCGGCGACACCGGCAGGCGACGCGACCACAAGCAGTTTCAAGATCAGGAGTGTCTGATGAAGATCGATGTCTCGGAATCCGGGAGCTCTCTCCGATGTCGATGACTGTCTGTCCCGGATGCGGGCTGGTGGCCTCGGCCGCCGGTGGGCCGCTCCCTGACGGGTATGGGGCGTCGGCCGAGTGCTGGGGGCGCTACGGCGAGTTGCTGGCGCGCTCGTACGCCATCGCCGAATATCGTCACGTCCATCAGCTGGTCGTGGACACCTACGTTGCACAGCACCCCGGCGGCAGCAGCCGGCAGGAGATCCAGCGCCTGGCCCTGTGCCTGATGACGCTGTGCCTGTTCGCCGGAGGTGAGGCCGACCCACGTGACGGCCCGGCGCTGCACAAGCAGATGATGGCCGACCGCCCCGACTACTTTCACTGGCTGCAGCCACCGCCGCAGCACGATCTGATGACCGCCGTCGACGTACTCGCTGCCCGTGACGCGATCGAACATGAGCGACTTGTCTGGGCTTGGGGTCGCGACGTGTGGGGGGCCTGGGAGCCACACCACGCCACGATCCGCCAGTGGAACGCCCGGGCTCTGGCGAAGTCGTGAGGTGCCGGCGCCCGGTGCCCGGCGTCGCGACAAGCCCTGCCGTTGCCCGAACCGGAGACGCACGCCGGGTCGGCCGAACTCCTCCGTCTTGAAGGAGGATGACGGCCCGTCAGCGGATGCGGCCAAGGTTTCTTATGCGCACGGCGACGGCATTGGGGTCGGCGACCTGCACCACGACAAAGTCCAGCGGCCCGTCACGCAGGTCTATCTGCAGCGCCATCCCGCGTTGCCCCGTCAACCAATACGACATGCCGTCCGGACCAGTGAGGTGATCTCAGCGAAATAGTTCGGGCGATTGGGATTTCTTGAACGCCGCCCGTGGCGTTCCGGGCCTTTCGGGAGGAGTCGCCGAAGGCCGG